>NZ_CP011372.1:312606-625212 GCF_001017575.1 Campylobacter lari
TTTAGCAAAAGAGCAAATAAACTCTTTGCTTGAAATAGCCAAGCAAAGAGGTTTTGATACTAGCGATGTGATTTTTGATGAGCATTAATTCTCTGTACTCATATCGATTACATAGCGGAATTTAGCTTTTCCTGAAGTGAGATTTTCATAAGCTTTGTCAATCTCGCTTGGTTTGATGAGTTCAATTTCAGGATAAATTCCATGTTCTAAAGAAAAATCAAGCATTTCTTGAGTTTCTTTAATGCCCCCAATAAGCGAGCCATATACTTTTTTACCTGCTTTAAATACAAAATGAATGATGTTAATGCTAGGACTTACTTCATGTGGAGGTAATCCTACTATGGCCATTTCACCACCAAATTTTAATAAATCCATATAAGCTAGCGGATTATAAGGGGTTGGTATGGTAGAGATGATGAGGTCAAATCTTTCTTTTACCACACTTTTGTCTGTACTGGTATAAAAATTACTCACACCCATAGCTAAAGCTTCTGCTTTTTTGTTTTCATTTCTTGCAAAAACACTTACTTTTGCCCCCATTTTCACAGCATATTTAACTGCCATCATACCAAGCCCACCAAAACCTGCTACGGCTACACTTGAGCCTTCTTTGATGTTTGAAAATTTAAGCGGTGAGTAGGTAGTAATACCCGCACAAAGTAAAGGTGCTACTTTGTCAAGTGGAGCATTTTTGGGTACATTGATAGCAAATTTTTCACTTACTACGATGTTGTTTGAGTAGCCTCCATAGGTGTTTTCATTATCATGAAATACATCTTTGCAGTTATAAGTGTAGATGGTTTTACCATTTTCACAAAATTGCTCTTGAGATTTTTTGCATGCTTCGCATTCTCCGCATGAGTTGACCATACACCCAACCCCAGCATAATCACCTACTTTAAATTTACTCACATTTTCACCCACCGCGATAACTTCTCCTGCTATCTCATGACCAGGTACGCAAGGGTAGGTTGCCTCGCCCCATTCGCTTCTTGCGGTGTGAATGTCACTATGGCAAATTCCTGCGTATTTGATAGCGATTAAGATGTCGTTTTTACCTACTTTATGGCGTGTAAATTCAAAAGGTGTGAATTTAGAATCCTTGCTAAGCATAGCATAACCTTTACTTTTAACACGACCATTTTCTAAAAAGATTTTTGAGTCCATTTTCTCTCCTTTGTGGTTTTTGAAATTATAATAAAGCTAGGTTTTTATTGCAATAGGGAAAATAAAGTAAGATACTATACTCAAGGTGCGTTTGTGGGTTTTGTAAAAAAACATATAATTTAACTACCGAGTTTTTCTCGGTAGTTGTGAATTTTTCAAAAATTAAAAATTTTTATCTAAAACATATTTTTTATCTATTATAAATGATTTTTCTGTGGATGTATTATCTTCTTTTTTGCTTTGTATATAATAAACATCTTTTGCATCCGATAGAATACGCACATTTTCTACTTTTATATCTTCTGTGTTTTCAATAAAGCTGATATTATTATCTATTAATTTATCTTTTAGAGTTTTATTTTTGCTTAGTAATAATTCTGCGTCAAAATTACCTATTTTTAAATATGAAATAATATTTTTATTTAAAGCATAAAGAGAAAAAATCAAGATGATGGCATTGGCAAGTATAAAAAATTTAAAATCATTAATGTAAAATAAAAAACTGAATAAACCTAAAATAAGAATACAAGCAAAGAATAAATAAATATCATTAATTTTTTGTGTTTTAATAATAACAAGGGCATAAATAAAAGCAATAACTGCATATAATATAAATATTAATATAATCTGCATTGCGCAAATTTCTATCGTGTTTGATGAAATTATATATTTTCTCCCAAAAAACAATAGTATTATATTTACAATAACTAATATAATTAAAAATAAACTAAGGTCGCTTAGTGTAACAAAAGCTGTTGTTGATGCGGTAAAGCAAATTACTATAGGAATTATTCTTGGTGTTTTAAGAAAATATTTATGCAATTCTCTTGAAAAAACGAATATTGCTATATAGAAAAAACAAAAAATACCTCCAAATAAAATACCTGTTACTGCCAAAGCGATTATCTTTTGGCTGTCTATAAAAGGAATAGTTTTTGTTTGTATAAAATGCTGTGTTAGTATGAATATGACTATAAAAAATCCTACGATATTAATCAATGAAAATAAATCTTTTGAATTTTCTAAAACTAATTTTGAAATATTGGTAAAATATTGCGTATCTTTTCTTGCTCTATAAGATTCTTTATATTTTATAAATTTGGATTCAGATTTAAAAATTAACTCTTTTGGGTTTTTAAAAATTGATTTTAATGTATTAGTAAAATCTTGCATATATTTTCTTATTCTATGAGATTTTGTAAGTTCGGATTTATGTTTATTGAGCTTTTCTAGTTTTATTTTATCAATATTCTTTACATACAAATTAAAACAAAAATAAATTTCATCTTCTAAATCATTGATTTCATGAGGATTGTTTTTAAATTTTGTGTATTCTAAATTATTAAAAAATAATATTTCTTTATTTATAAGTTCTTGTAATCTTCTATTTATTATCTTTATATTCTCATGGTTTAAAATTTCTTCTTCTTTTTTAAGTTCTTCAATTAATTCTTGACAATCTTGTAGCTTTTTTTCTTTTGTAGCTAACAGAGTTTCAAAATTCATTAATAATCCTTATTTTATATTATCACAATTAGTATTAAGGCATTAAAACAATATCTACCAAATCATTTTCTTTTATATTATCATGTGCTATCATTAATGCGGCTTTGTGATTAAGGTTGTTGATGATGGCACTTGAGCCTTGTTTTTTGCCTTTTAAATTGGCATAAATTTTTCCATCTTTAAATTCTACATTACATGCTACAAATTCTAAATGCGGACTTTTTTTCTTATAGTCAGTATTTGCAAATGCCTTAAACACGTAGTCTTTTTCTTGTAAAAGCCAAGCATTTAAAAGTTCTCTTACATATAAATTAAACATTACCATAGCCGAGCATGGAAAACCCGGTAGTGCAAAGATGAATTTATCTTCAAATTTGGCTATTTTGATGTGTTTGCCAGGCTTTACATCGACTTTGTCTATGATGATTTCATACTCTTTAACAGCTTGCTTTAAAAAGTCAAAATCCCCCATGGAAACTCCACCAGTGGTAACTAAAATATCACACGCATTAAGTGCTTGTTTTAAAACACTTGGAGTTTTTTGCATATCATCTTTTAAAAGTGGAAAAATTCTAGCTTCAGCACCAAGTTTTTTTGCCATATTAGCTATGGCTACATGGTTTGATGAGCGAATTTGTGCAGGGTGTTCTAAGCTTTCGCCTAAGTCTTTGATCTCACTTCCACTGCTTAGCACGCCTATGATAGGTTTAGCAAAAACACTAATGTGAAAGTGTCCAAGCTCGGCTAAAAGTGCTATCTCGCTATAGCCTAGTTTTGTGCCTTTAGTGAGTAAAATTTTACCTTTAGTGTAGCTCTCGCCCACCTTTCTTACAGCAAAGCCTTGTGGAACTTTTTCTTTTACATAAACTATACCTTCTTTAATCTCAACTTTTTCCACAGGCACTAAGGTATCACAACCCTCACTCATTAAAGAGCCTGTAAAGGTTTTAACACATTCTTTATTTTGTATTTTAAAGCTTGGGAAAATTCCGGCAGGCACTTCACCTATGATAGACAAAGGCTCATCTTGCTTGCTAAATTTGATCGCATAGCCATCCATAGAGGCTGTGGGAAATTGAGGGTTATTAGTAGTGGCTTTAATGTCTATGGCTAAAATTCTATCTAAGCACTGTGTTAAGGCGATGTTTTCTATTTTTTCATATGTTTGTATGTGTGAATGAAGTATGTCTAAACTTTGGCTATAAGAAGTTAGCATTTTAGTCCTTAGTGCTTAAAATTCCTGCTCCTTGAAGTTTCAAAGAGCGTTCTTTGGCATAAATTTTTTCGCCATTAATGATATCATATTTCCATATAGGTGCACTTGCTTTAAAATCTTCTACAAAATCATTAATTAGCTTAAGTCCTAATTTTCTTTGCTTGCTTAAAACCCCAGCAAAATAAGAACTCTCATGCACCTTAACCTCGCCGATAGAGTGAGCAAACATCAAGCTTACATTTTCATTTGCAAGTTTTTGGCACCATTTTTCAAACCAAGTTTTTAATAAAGGCTCATATATATCAAAACTCAAAGCCTCAATCTCATCTTCAGCCCTCACTATACCGCAAAATGTGATCAAAGCTCCGCAGTTTTTATCTTTAGCATATTCATACCATCTAGCATAAATGCTAGGAATTTCTAAGGCTCCTTGGTATAATTCAAACATAACTCATCCTCCACAAACCGGTGGTAATAAGCATATTTTATCCCCATCTTTTAAGGTGGTTTCATCATCAAAAACCATTTCATCATTTAAAGCAACTGCACAAAGCTCAAGCCATTCTTTTAAGCTTTCATCTTGCCCTAAAATCGCTTTTAATTCTTTAAGATTACTTACATTTAGTTCTAAGCTTTCTTTGTTAATTGGCCCTAGAAATTCAACTTTTACCATTTTTTTACCTTTATTCTTTGATTTCTAAAATTCCCATCATTCCAAGATCTTCATGCTCTAAAATATGACAGTGAAACATTCTAATACCGGTAAATTTTTGACTCATTCTAAGTCTTAATTCTTCCCCAGGTCTTACATTAATCGTATCTTGCAATGCTCTGAATTTTGCTTTTGTTATTTTACCCTTAAATTTAGAAGAAATGAGTTCAAATTGTGTTCCGTGTATATGGAAAGGATGATCCATATGTGATTTGTTTTTTACTACCCATTCTTCTACTTCATTTAATTTTGAGGTTAAATCCGTTCTATTCATATCAAATGTTTTACCATTGATTAAAAACATAGAAGCAAGGCTTTTTTTGATTTCTTCTTCACTTTTTTTACTAATACCATGCATTTGCATGTGATCTTCACTCATAATCACTTCTTTAAAGCTTGTAGCTTCTTTTAAAGGTGGAAATTCGCGTAATTTCTCCGGTATGTTTTCTATAGTTTTTTCTACTTTAAGATCAGCTAACATAAGAGTGTAAGGTTCTTCTTTAACAAGCATTTTATCGCGGTCATAATAAGTACTTTCAAGTTTAAAATCACCTTTATTTGCTTTGATTAGCACTTCTACTCTTGAAGCAGGACTTAAAAATAACTCATCTAATTCAACACCTTTTTCTATAAGCCCTCCATCAGTTCCTACTAAAATAAATTTAGCGCCTTTAATGCGTAAATTTAAATATCTTGCCGCACAAAAATTATAAATACGAATTCTTTGAGCTTTGTCAAGCGTTATTTTTGGCTTTAATTGTCCATTGATAAGAACTAAATTTCCTTCTCTACCATTGAGCCAATCAAATAAATTATTATCAGGAATTTGTGCATTTTCATCTAAACGCAAATCACTAATCACCCAATCTTGCTCTTGTAAATGCGACAACGCATCTTTTTTAGCTTTTACTACAAATACCCCTGCTAAGCCTTTATAAACTTGCTTTGCTGTGGTGTAGTGTGGGTGCGGATGATACCAGTAAGTTCCTGCTGAATTTTCTCCAAGTTTAAAGCGATAAATTCTTTCTCTACCAGGCATGATAGGATCGTGTGGGTTACCATCTTGTTCAGGTGGTATGTCAAGTCCATGCCAGTGGATTGTAGTTGGCTCTTTTAAACTATTTTTTACTAAAATTTCAACTGTATCACCTTCATAAACTTCTATTTTAGGTCCAGGTATAGAGCCATTGTAAGTAAAGCATTTTGTTTTTTTACCTTTAACAAGTTCTATTTGACTTTCTTTGATTTCTATACTTGATCTAAAGAAATTTTTCTTTGTACTTGTGTTTTTTAGAAGTTTTAAATTTGCTAATGTTTGTCCGCTAGGAAAGTTTTTTTCATCGAGTAGTTTAATGTTTGGATTTTCTAGTTTTATAAAAGAAGTATCGATTTCTTTTACTTCTTTTTGTGTATGTTTTGAGTGCATATTGTGATGAGAATGATCTCCCATTGCATAAGCACTGCTAATACTTGCTAAACCTAAAGCATTAAATTTTAAAAATAACCTTCTGTCCATTAAATTTTTACTCCTAAATTAATTTTTGATTTGGATTTTGATTATAACTATTATTTGATTAATGATTGTAAATTATAAAAACAAGATATAATTTTAATATGATTTGTTATACAAGTGGTTTTAAATCAAAAATTAAGGATAAATAATGCTAATTAAAAATCATTTAGATAAAGACTTTCAAACTCCTGCTTATATTTTAGAAGAAGATAAACTTAGAAAAAATTGTGAACTTTTGGCTAAAGTAAGTGAGCAAAGTGGAGCAAAAGTTTTGCTTGCGCTAAAGGGTTTTGCTTTTTCAGGTGCTATGGATATAGTGGGTGAGTATCTATCGGGCTGTACTTGTAGTGGGCTTTGGGAAGCTAAATTTGCAAAAGAATATATGAACAAAGAAATTCATACTTTTTCACCTGCTTTTAAAGACGATGAAATAGATGAAATCATAGATCTTTCACATCATATAGTATTTAATTCTTTTAATCAGTTTAAAAAATTTAAAGATAAAGCAAGCCACAAGTCTCTTGGTTTGCGCTGTAATCCAGAGCTTTCAGTGGCTCCAAAAGAACTTTATAATCCTTGTGGTAGATTTTCAAGATTAGGAATTCGTGCGATTGATTTTGAAAATGAAGATTTAAGTGCTTTAAGTGGGCTTCATTTTCATGCTTTATGTGAAGAAAGTGCGCATTCTTTAGAGCTTGTGTTAAATGCTTTTGAGGCTAAATTTTCAAAATTTATTAAAAATATGAAATGGCTTAATTTTGGTGGGGGTCATCACATTACAAAAGAAGGCTATGACACGCAAAAACTAATTGATCTTTGTAAAAAATTTAGCGATAAATATGGAGTGCAAGTGTATCTTGAGCCAGGTGAGGCTGTGGGTTGGCAGTGTGGAACTTTAGTTGCAAGTGTGATAGATATAGTAGAAAATGAGAAAAAAATAGCTATTTTAGATACTTCAAGCGAAGCTCATATGCCAGATACTATCATCATGCCTTATACAAGCGAGGTTTTAAATGCTAGAGTTTTATCAAGTCGTGATGGACAAAATTACAGCGAGTTAAAAGAAAATGAATTTGCTTATTTACTTGGTGGTAATACTTGCCTAGCAGGGGATATCATGGGTGAGTATGCTTTTAATCAAGAGTTAAAAATAGGACAAAAAATAGTATTTTTAGATCAAATTCATTATTCTATAGTTAAAAACACCACTTTTAATGGAGTAAGACTTCCAAATTTAATGTTCTTAGATAAGAATGAAAATTTATCTACGGTAAGAGAATTTGGCTATGAAAATTATTCAAAAAGAAACTAAAAATTGAGTTTTTTTGTAGTTTTTTGCAAATTTATGTTTTTTAAATAAAACTTTTTTTAAAATAAAAATGGAAACTGAAAATTAACAAAACTACAACGCTAAGCTTTTCCAGCGTGTAATGTTTAGGAGTAATTTATGCATAGGGTTATACTAGCTCTTTTAGCCTGTTTTAACTTTCTATTTGCTCAAGAAAATTTTGAAGTTAAAAATACTCAAATTTGGGATGTGCAAAGAGTGATGAATATAGAAAGTTATCAAAATTTTGGTGCTTTGTGGACTAAACTACAAGGTGAGTATATTGCAAGTGCTGTTTTGATTATACTTATAGTGGTTATTTCAGCTTTTGCATTGCACTATATGGTCATAGGTCCAAAGAAATTTTCTCATGATGGTAAGAAAATTTATGCCTTTTCAGTATTTGAAAGATTGTTTCATTTTGTAGCGGCAATTTCTTGGATTATCCTTGTGCCAACCGGACTTATTATGATTTTTGGATCATATTTTGGTGGTGGATTCTTTGTAAGAATGTGTAAAAACTTACATGGCATTGCTACTATTTTATTTATCATTTCTATCATTCCTATGCTTTTGTGTTGGATTAAAAGAATGCTTCCTGCAAGTTATGATTTAAGATGGATGATGATAGTAGGTGGATATTTAAGCAAAGAGAAAAAACCTGTGCCTGCGGGTAAGTTTAATTTTGGTCAAAAATCTTGGTATTATATAGCTGTTTTTGGTGGCTTTTTGATGATAATCACCGGTGCGTTTATGTTTTTCCTTGATTTTAATTCTACTTCTTTACAGTCTATTTTTGGAATTTCTCATATAGATATTTTAAGAGCTTCAGCTATCATCCATAATATTTTGGGTATTTTATGTGCAGTATTTTTTGCTATTCATATTTATATGGCTGTATTTGCTATTAAAGGAAGTATCCACTCTATGATTAGTGGTTACAAAGAAGAAGAGGAAGTTTATATTTTACATTCTTATTGGTATAAAGAATTAAGCGATAAAAAACAAATCAATCCATCATTTACTTACGATTCTAAAACAAAATTTTAAAATCTCACTTGATTTTTTTAAATTTTCCTTGTTATAATCAAATAAAAATAACAAGGAAAATTAATGATACAAGATATTGATCTTTCGCGCAAATATTTTTATGAATTTTTTTCAAAAGCTTTTAATTTTATAGATGAAAATGAGTTTAAAATTTGGTATGAGCAAGTTTTAGTTTTAGCTCAAAGTCCTTTAGATGATAGTTTAAAGTCTGATTTTAAAAAACTTAGTACATGTGATTTTGCAAGTTTTAAAGAAGAACAAAATGCGGTGTTTTTTGATTTTTCTTATGTGAATGTACCTATCAGTGCTTCTTTTTATGATGAGGGTAGAGATGATGGTAAAATGAAACTTCAAGCTTGCGAAATCATTAGAAAAACCAAATTTAGAAAAAAAGAAGATTGCAGGCAAAGTGAAGATGAATTTGGCTTTTTATTTGCTTTTATGGCAAGTATTATTGAACATGATTTAAAAGTTGCACAGCAATTATTTCGTTTCGTGATAAACCCTGTGATAGATGAGTTTATAGAAAAATTACAAATCCACAAAAACTCAAATTTTTACATTGCTATTGCTAATATTATGAAAGTCTTTTTTGCAAACGAAAGGGCTTATTTAGAAGTACAAGCGTCTGTGAAAAAAGAAGGTAAAAGTATAGCAGATGAAGCTTTACAAAGACTTCCTTATGAACCAAGACTTCCTACCAAATTTAGTAAAACAAATATAGAAGAACTTAGCAAATTATAAAAATTAATATGTATTTTGTTACCAAAATACATATTATCAAAATCATCTTTTTATGAAAATAGAAATTAAATAAAATCTTAAGTGAAAATATGCAAAATTTATTTTGTGTAAGTGCGTAAATACTTTAAAAATAAGTATTTATAGTTATTCTTTACTTTTATTTCAAAGGAGAGAACATGGAGGCCAATCAAAGAAGGGATTTTTTAAAAAAATCTTTGAAAATTGGTGCTTTAGGGGTGGTAGCTGGGGCAAGTGTAAATGCTTTAGCTAAAGATGATTACCAAGAGCAAAATACTGTAGTTTTGGGAAAAAGCACTAAAAAAGAAGTGCTTTATAAAAAAACTATGCATTGGGAAAAATATTACAAAATAGCTTACTAGTTAAGAAAGGAAGAAGATGGCATTAGCAAGAAGAAATTTTCTTAAGCTTGCTGGTATTGCTGGTCTTGGAAGTGCGGCTTTTGGTAGTGAAAATAAAGCCATTAGAGCTGCAAGCGAACAAGAAGTAGCAAATCCTTATCCAGATTCTAAGATTGTTAGAACAATCTGTAGTATCTGTAGTGCAGGCTGTGGAATTAAAGCAGAAGTACAAGATGGAGTTTGGGTGCGTCAAGAAAACGCTATAGAACATCCTATTTCTCAAGGATCGCACTGCTGTAAAGGGATAGATCAAATCGATCTTACTAAATCAAAACAGCGTATTAAATATCCTATGAAAAAAGAAAACGGCAAATGGGTGCGTTTAACTTGGGAGCAAGCTATCAATGAAATTGGCGATAAAATGCTTGAAATCCGTAAAGAAAATGGACCTGATAGCGTTATGTTCTTAGGTTCGGCTAAATTTAATAACCAACAAGCTTATTATTTTAGAAAATTTGCAGCATTTTGGGGTACTAATAATATAGACCACGTTGCTAGAATTTGACACAGCGCAACAGTCGCCGGTGTGGCGAATACATGGGGTTATGGCGCTATGACAAATCATTTTGGTGATGTGACTAAACATTCAAAAATGATGATTATTTTTGGTGCAAATACTGCTGTGGCAAATCCTATCGGATTTAAACACTTATTGCAAGCAAAAGATCGTAATAATGCTAAATTAGTAGTTGTAGATCCTGTATTTACAAAAACTGCAGTGCATGCTGATGAATATGTGAGAATTCGTCCAGGTACAGATATAGCTTTAGTTTATGGTATGCTTCATTTAATCTTCAAAAACGGTTGGGAAGATAAAGAATTAATCAAAACTAGAACTTATGGGGTTGAAGAAATAAAAGCAGAGGCTGCTAAATGGACTCCTGAAGTTGTAGAAGATGTAACAGGTGTTCCGGCTGCTCAGCTTGAAAAAATCACAAGAATGCTAGCTACAATCAAACCTGCTACGCTATTTTGGGCTTTAGGTATTACTCAACACTCAGTAGGTAGCTCTAATACAAGAATCCTAGCTATCTTGCAACTCGTTCTTGGTAATATAGGCAAACCAGGCGCAGGAACAAACATCATCAGAGGTCATGATAATGTTCAAGGTGCTACTGATATGGGTTGTTTGGCTGATACTTTACCAGCTTATTATGGACTTGATGATAATGCTTGGAATCATTTTTCTAATGTATGGAATGTTGAGAGAGAGTATTTAAATTCAAGATTTTATTCTAAAGAATGGATGCATGAAAAAGGCTTTTCACTAGCAAAATGGTGGCAAGGTGTTTTACATGAAGAAAAAACTTATTCAAACTCACCTATCCGTGTACTTTGGGTGCAAGGAACGGGTATTACTTCTATGGCACATACGGTAAAAATTCAAGAAGCACTTAAAAAACTTGATATGATCGTAATTGCTGAGCCTTTTGTAAATGAAGTAGCAGTTTTAGCAGATCGTCCAGATGGTATTTATATTATTCCTGCTTCAACCCAATTTGAAACAGAAGGTTATGTAACAGCGACTAACCGTGCTATGCAATGGCGTTCTCAAGTAGTAAAACCAATTTATGAAAGTAAAGAAGACCAAGAGATTATGTTTGCTTTTGCTAAAAAATTTGGTTTTTATAAAGAGTACACTCGTGGCATGAAAATGGAATTAAAAGACCATAAACTTGTACAAACAAGAGATGATAATGATGATAATTTCATATGGCCTGATGATGCTACAAGAGAAATGAGTAATGGTCTTTTAAGTATAGGTTTAAGAGGTATTTCAGCTGAACGTCTAAGAAAACACCAGCAAAATTGGGAACATTTTGATCCTGATACTCAAAGAGGTATTGGTGGTGAAGTTAAAGGTGAATATTATGGCTTACCTTGGCCTTGTTGGGATAAACAACACCCAGGCACTTCTATCATGTGGAACACAGATATTCCTTATGAAGAAGGTGGTATGGGCTTTAGAAATCGCTTTGGTTTAGAGCATGATGGGCATTCTCAATTAGCAGATGAAGCCTTTACTCCAAAAGGATGTAAAGTTAAAGGTGGCTACCCACAAATTACTAAAGAAAATATCGAAAAAGTGTTTAATATCAAACTAAGCGATAAAGAAAAAGAATTAATGGGTGCTAGCTGGAGCACAGATATTTCAGGTATTATCTTAGAAAAATGTAGAGAAAAAAGTGCTTGTTGTTTAGGTAATGCAAGAGCTAGAATGAAAGTTTGGGAATTTGCTGATCCTATTCCACTACATAGAGAGCCTATTCACTCGCCTCGTTGGGATTTGGTTAAAAAATATCCTACTTGGGGTGATCAAGAGAAAAACTTTAGGGTTGAGAGTAAATTTATTAGCGAGCAACAAAAAACAGATTGGAGTAAAGAGTTTCCAACTATTATTTCAAGTATGCGTTTAGTAAATTTAAGCGGTGCGGGTATGCTTGAGAGAACTAGTAAATATCTTGCCGCAATCACACCTGAGATGTTTGCTAATGTGCACCCTGAACTTGCTTTAAAATATGGCATAAATGATGGTGATATGATGTGGATTCATTCACCACAAGGCACTAAGATTAAAGTAAAATGTGTGCATAATCATTCAGTTACGCCAGATAGAATTTGCTTGCCTTATAATTTTGCAGGTATTATGCAAGGTGTGGATTTAAGTTATAATTATCCTGAAGGTACTAAACCTTATACTATAGGGGAAAGTTCTAACACGGTTACTAACTATGGTTTTGATATAAATACGCAAATTTCTGAGTTTAATGCAGGACTTTGCAGACTTGAAAAGGCTTAAGGGGTAAGTTATGGCTAGAATGAAATTTTATGTAGATAATAATCGCTGTATTTCTTGCTTTGCTTGTCAAGTAGCTTGTTCAAGTGCGCATGAAGTGCCAGTAGGAATTAATAGAAGAAAAGTAATCACTTTAAATGAAGGTATAGAAGGCAAAGAGTTTTCAACAACTCTTGCTTGCCAACACTGTACAGATGCTCCATGTGAGCAAGTTTGTCCTGTAAAATGCTTTTATATTAGAGCTGATGGTATTGTTTTACATGATAAAAAAACTTGTATAGGTTGTGGGTATTGTCTTTATGCATGTCCTTTTGGCGCTCCACAATTTCCAAGAGATGGTGCTTTTGGTATTAAGGGTGAAATGGACAAATGTACTATGTGTGCAGGTGGTCCTGAGCCTACTAACTCTCATGAAGAAAGAGAGCTTTATGGACAAAATCGTATCGCAGAAGGTAAAGTACCTATGTGTGCTGCGGTTTGTTCTACAAATGCACTTTTGGTTGGCGATGCAGCTGAAGTTAGTGCAATGTATAGAAAAAGAGTTTTACTCAAGGGTCAAAATTTAGGACTTGATGTAAAATAATTCAAAGGGTGTTTACAAGCACCCTTTTTTACTACTTATAATCCAAGGTTAATTCATGGAAGAGCTAATTTTACAAATTCAAAAAAATCTTGATGAAAATAATAAACTTACTTGTAAAAAAGCACTAGAACTTTTAAAACAATATTCTAAAGAAGATTTTCAAACTGCTATAAAAGAATTAGGCGTAAAAATTTCAGATTGTGAGCTAGGTCAATTTGGCAAGTTAAACAAAAATATAGCAAAAAGTGAAATTTTAGAAAAATTAGAAACAAAATTAGATTCTAAGCGTCGCATATCATGTAAAGATACTTTAGAATGTACTAAAGACTTTAATATGGCTGATATTAGAGCCACACTTAAAACTTATAAAATTGATGTTAAATACTGTGAACTTGGTTGTTTTGAAGAAAAAAAAGGTAAAAAATTTCATATAAAAAGTAAAATTTGGATAGAAAATTCTGATGGAGAATTGCTTTTTGGTAAAGGTAAAACAGATATTTTAGAATTAGTAGGAGAATGTGGAAGTATTTCTCAAGCAGCTAAACAACTAGGGATTAATTATAAAAAAGCATGGCTTTATATACAAGATTTGGAAAAAAATATGAAAGAAGAATTACTCATTGCCAAAAAAGGAAGAGGAAGTGAAGCTGGTAGCAAACTTACTCCAAGAGCTTATGAATTAATTCAAAATTTTAAAATTTTACAACAAGATGTAGAAGAATATACCAATAAACGCTTTAAAGAATTATTTTTTAAGAAAAATCAAGAAAAAAACAAAACTTAATTTGAATACAAGTTATAACAATATATCATTAAATAAAAAAGGTAAAAAATGAAAATTGATTGTAGAGATTTAGCTTGTCCACGTCCTGTGATAGAAACAAAAAAAGCCTTAGAAGAGTTAAAAGAAAATGAAAATTTAGAAATTCTCTTAAATTCTCAAGCTTCTAAAGAAAATGTAATGAGATTTTTAAAATCTTTAAATTTGGAATTTAGCGTTAAAGATTTAGATGATGAGAGTATTATTAGCATTGTAAAAGATGGCAATATAGCTCAAACTCAAGAAAAAAATTTACAAGAATACAATGTGTTATTTTTAAAAAGCGATAGAGTGGGCGAGGGAGAACTTGGAAAAAATTTAATGCTAGGTTTTTTAAAAACTCTAAAAGATTTACCTAATAAACCTGTAAAAATCCTTTGTGTTAATGATAGTGTTTTGATGAATACTGATTGCTCTCATATTGCTTTTGAAGCTATGAAAGAACTTGAAAATTTAGGAGTTGAAATTTATAGTTGCGGGGCATGTTTGGAATTTTTTGGCAAAAGCAAAGAACTTAAAATAGGCAAAATAGGTAATGCTTATGAAATTTTAAATGAACTTTTTGGAAAGGCAAAGATTATTTCTTTATGATATATAAAGATCAAAAACTAACCCAATATGTAAAAGCTGCGGGTTGAGCTGCCAAATTAGACTCGGTGGGTCTTGACAAAATTCTTGGCATTTTAAAACCGCATGAAAACATTTTAAGTGGTATTAATAATAATGAAGATGCAAGTGTTTATAAGCTAAATGAAGATTTAGCTTTGGTGCAAACTCTTGATTTTATTACACCCGTGGTTGATAGTGCGTATCATTTTGGCGCTATAGCTGCTGCAAATGCTTTAAGTGATGTATTTGCTATGGGTGCTGAGGTGATTAATGCTTTAAATATTGTAGGTTTTGATACTTGTCATTTTAATAATGAAATTTTACTTGAAGTGTTAGAAGGTGCTAGAGTTAAGGTTGAAGAAGCTGGTGCTGTGCTAGTAGGTGGACATACTATAGAAAATGATGAATTTATTTTCGGGCTTAGTGTAACAGGCGTAGTTCATCCTAAGAAATTTATAGCTAATAATAGCGCCAAAGATGGTGATGTAATTTTACTTACTAAGCCTATAGGCAGTGGTATTATTAGTACTGCTATCAAGGCTGGTTTGCTAGAAAAAGCAAAGATTTTAAAAGCAGTGGAGCAAATGAGTTTTTTAAATTTATATGCAAGTCGTATTTTAAAGAGCTTTAAAAGTCTTAGTGCTTTAAGTGATGTGACAGGTTTTGGTCTTTTAGGACATTTAAAAGAAATGTTAAATAAAGAGATTATGATAGAAGTATATAAAAATGAAATTCCTTTAATGGATGGAGTTTTGTCAATGGCTAATATGGGGATAATCCCAGCCGGAGCTTATAAAAATAAAGATAGTCTAAAAATTTGGGTTGAAAATTTAAATGAAAAAGATGAGGATATAGTGTATTTTGATCCTCAAACTTCAGGTGGACTTTTAGCTAGTATGAGTGAAAATGAAGCAAGTGAAGCTTTAAAAATACTTAAAGAATATAATATTGAAGCAAAGATTATCGCTAGATGTGTAAAAAATACTCATAATTATTTATTATTACGCTAATATTTTATTTACAATTAAAAATATATGTTTATATTTGTTACTTTTTTACATAAAAAAATAAATTACAAATAAATATATGTTGATTTTCGTTGCATTTTTTGTATCATAAATACATATTAACTATTAAAGTGGAGGAAAAAATGATACAAAAAGCTTTGCAATTAGCTGAAGAATTACAAAGAAAGATAGAAAGTAATATTTCTCAAAGTGAAAAAGAATTTCATGCCAAAATGCAAAAACTTTTAAACAATCCTAAAAATAAAGTAATGTTAATTGAGCTTTTAGATCGCTCTTTTAGATGTAAAGATAAAAGCGCGAGTTTTGAGCTAATAGAACATACTTTAAATAAATATGGCATAGCAGATTTTTTTAGTGCTTTTGAAAAATTTTTACTTTTTTCATTTTTAAATTTTGGAAAATTTGCACCAACTCTTAGTGTGCCATTTTTCATTAAGCATTTAAGAGAAGATACTAAAGCTATGGTTTTAGATGCAAATCCTAGTGTTTTAGAGCCTCATATGCGTAAAAGAAAAGATGAAGATAAAATCACCTTAAATGTAAATTTAATTGGTGAAGAGGTTTTGGGTGAGGCTGAGAGTGCTTATAGAATGAAAAAATACGAAGAAGCATTAAAAACAAGCTATATTACTTATATTTCTATTAAAATTACTACCATTTTTTCCCAAATCAATATTATTGATTTTGAATACTCTAAAGATGAGGTGGTAAAAAGATTGGATAAATTATATGCTCTTGCTTTAGAGGAAGAAAAAAAGCAAGGTGTATCTAAATTTATCAATCTTGACATGGAAGAATTTAGAGATTTAGAATTAACTGTTGAAGCTTTTATGGAGAGTGTTGCAAAATATGATATTAAAGCAGGTATTGTTTTGCAAGCTTATTTACCTGATTCTTATGAGTATTTGAAAAAACTTTTTGCTTTTTCAAAAGAAAGAGTTTTAAAAGGTATGAAGCCTATAAAAATTCGCTTTGTTAAAGGAGCGAATATGGAAAGTGAAGAAACTATAGCTTCACAAAGAGGTTGGGCTCTACCTACTTTTTATAAAAAAATTGACACTGATAGTAACTATAAAAAAATGCTTGATTTTGTCTTAGAGGGAGATAATTATAAATATATTAATGTAGGTATTGCAAGCCATAATTTGTTTGAAATTGCTTATGCTTATACTAGAATTTCACAAGCAGGAGCTTTATCATCTTTTACTTTTGAAATGCTTGAAGGTATGAGTTTACAATGCTCTTATGAGCTTTCTAAAATGCATGATCTTATACTTTATGCACCAGTTTGCGATGAAGCACATTTTAACAATGCTATTGCATACTTAGTAAGAAGACTTGATGAAAATACTAGTGAAGATAATTTCATGAGATATTTTTTCAATCTTAAAATTAATGATAAAAATTGGCAGACGCAAAAAGAATTATTTATAAAATCTTTAGAAGGTGTTGCTAGCTTGGATAATTCTACTCATAGAACTCAAGATAGAAATAATGAAACAAAGGCTATTAGTTCTTATGAGAGTAAAGAATTTAAAAACGAACCTGATACAGATTTTATCTTAAAAGCAAATAGAGAGTGGGCTAAAAATATAAGAACTAAATATGAAAATTTAGAAAATTATGATGTCTATCCGGTTGCAAAAGAGGAAATTAAAAACGAAAATTTACAAGTAGTAGAAGTTAAAGATAAAATCAAAAATCGCACTATAGGTAAAGCACATTTAGCAGGCCAAGCAGAGATTAAGTACGCTTTAGATGTAGCTAAGAGCTCAAATTTTAGTGATTTAAGTCACGATGAAATTTATAAAATTTTAGCAAAAACTGCTCAACTTGTTAGAGATCGTAGAGGAGATTTAATAGGTATAGCAGCTTTAGAAGTAGGAAAAACTTTCTTAGAAATTGATCCTGAAGTTAGTGAGGCTATAGACTTTTTAGAATTTTACCCACATTCTTTGGAAAAACTAAAAGAGCAAAATCCAAATACTACTTTTAAAGCAAAAGGTATAGGTGTGGTGATTGCACCATGGAATTTCCCAGTGGGTATTTCAGTAGGAACTATAGCAGCACCTTTGGCTGCAGGAAATAAAGTGATATACAAACCTTCATCTTTATCGATGTTAACAGGTTATATGCTTTGTAAATGTTTTTGGGATGCGGGAATTCCTAAAGATGCTTTGATTTTCTTACCTGCTAAAGGTAGTGATATATCAAAATACTTACTTGTTGATCAAAGTGTGAAATTTTCAGTATTAACCGGTGGGGAAGAAACTGCTTATGCAATGCTCAAAGCTAATCCAACCTTACTTTTAAGCGCTGAAACAGGCGGTAAAAACGCAACTATTGTTTCTAAATTTGCTGATCGTGATAGTGCGATTAAAAATATCATTCATTCAGCTTTTTCAAATTCAGGTCAAAAATGCTCTGCTACTTCTTTACTAGTTTTAGAAGAAGAAGTTTATAATGATGAAGAGTTTAAAAAGACTTTGGTAGATGCTGCTAGTTCTATGGCGGTTGGAAATCCATTTGTGTTTAAAAATAAACTTGGAGCTTTAGCAGATAAACCAGATGTGAAATTACAAAAAGCTTTAGATGAGCTAGCTCCGTATGAAAGTTGGGCTTTAAAACCTAAATTTGTAGATGATAATCCTTATCTTTTAACTCCAGGGATTAAGTATGGTACTAAAAAAGGTGATTTTACGCACATGAATGAGCTTTTTGCGCCAATCTTAACTGTAATGAAAGCAAAAGATTTAAAAGAAGCTATTGATATAGTAAATTCAACAGGCTATGGACTCACAGCAGGATTTGAAAGTTTAGATGAGAGAGAATGGGAGTATTTTCACACTCACATAGAGGCAGGAAATATTTATATTAATAAACCAACAACAGGAGCTATAGTTCTTAGACAGCCTTTTGGTGGTATTAAAAAATCAGCCATTGGTTTTGGTAGAAAAGTTGGAATTTATAATTACATTACCCAATTTTTAGATATAGAGCAAAGTCAAGCTGATCAAAATGTTTTGGACAATGAATTGGTATCAAATTTAAATGCTTTAAGCTTAGATTTAAATGAAAAAGATAAAGTCGATTTTGAAGTCATTAAAGCTATGGCAAGAAGCTATGCTTACCATGCAAAACATGAATTTGCAAGTGCGAAAGATTATGTCAATATAAGAGGTGAGGATAATCTTTTCTCCTATACAAAGGTTAAAAATATCGCTTATAGAGTGCATAAAGATGATAGTTTAAAAGATATTTTAGGAGTTATTTTAGCAGCTAGTGTATTAAATATTGATCTTGTTTTAAGTTATGATGAGCATGAAAAAATAGATCTTGTGCAAAAGATTAATCAAAAAATTAGTTCAAAAACTTTATTCCTTAAAGAAAATAAAGAAAATTTCATTAGCAAAATAGCTGATTATGAGAGAATTCGTTATTTTGCTCCATTAGATGTTAATGATGAAATTTTCATAAAAGCAGCAAGTTGTGCAAAAATCATCGCTAATGCTAAGCCTTTAATAAATGGGCGTTTTGAGTTGCTTTTATATCACAATGAGAAAGCTTTAAGTATATCTTTCCATCGTTATGGAAATCTAGGTATTCGTGCTTTAAAATAATATAAAGGAGATAAAATGGAGGTTGTTCAAATTAATACTCAAATTGCGATAATGTTTGTCGCATATTCAGCATTAATGCTTTTTATCGGATTTTATTTTTATAAACAAAATAAAAATTCAGAGGACTATTTTTTAGGTGGTCGTTCTATGGGACCAGTGGTTTCAGCACTTAGTGCTGGAGCTTCTGATATGAGCGGTTGGCTTTTAATGGGTTTACCAGGAGCGTTATATGTAAGTGGTTTGGCTGAAAGTTATATTGCAATAGGTCTTAGTATAGGAGCGTTTTTAAACTGGGCTTTTGTAGCAAAAAGACTTAGAATTTATACTAGTGTGATTGCAAATTCTATTACAATTCCAGATTATTTTGAAACAAGGTTTGATGATGATAAGCATATATTAAGAGTGGTTTGCGCTATTGTTATTTTAATTTTCTTTACTTTTTATGTTTCTTCAGGACTTGTAGGTGGAGCAAAACTTTTTGAAGCAACTTTTGGAATTCAATATGATTATGCTTTAACTACAGGAACTGTTATTATAGTTGCTTATACATTTTTAGGTGGATATAAGGCAGTTTGTTGGACGGATTTGATTCAAGGTTTATTAATGATGAGTGCTTTGATTGTTGTGCCTATAGTGATGATTTATCATTTAGGTGGCTTTAGTGAAGCTGTTAATATAGTCAAAGAAATTAAGCCAAATACTTTTTCTATGGGAGAAGGATTAAGCTTTTTAGGTATAGTTTCAGCGCTTTCATGGGGACTTGGATATTTTGGTCAGCCACATATTTTGGTGCGTTTTATGTCTATAAGATCAACCAAAGATATTCCAACTGCTACTTTTGTAGGAATTTCTTGGATGGTTATATCTTTAATAGGTGCTTGTTTGATAGGTATTTTAGGTATAGCTTATGTGAGTAAATTTGAGCTTAGTTTGCAAGATCCTGAAAAGATTTTTATCGTAATGTCACAATTGCTTTTTAATCCTTGGATAGCAGGTATTTTACTTAGTGCTATTTTAGCAGCTATTATGAGTACAGCAAGTTCGCAATTACTTGTTTCAAGTTCAACTATAGCAGAAGATTTTTATAAAAGAATTTTTAATAAAGAAGCATCTAATAAAACAGTGATGACTTTGGGTAGATTTGGTGTTTTAGCAGTAGCTGTGATAGCTTTTATCATTTCTACTGATAAAAACTCAAGTGTATTAAGTATAGTAGCTTATGCTTGGGCGGGATTTGGAGCAAGTTTTGGTTCTGTAATGCTCTTTTCGTTATTTTGGTCAAAAATGACAAGATACGCTGCTATTGCAGGTATGATTACCGGTGCAGTTGTGGTTGTAGCATATAAAAATTTCTTAGCTGAGTGGCTTAATTTTCCTATATATGAAATTATTCCAGGATTTTTAGCTGCTTCTGTTGTGATTGTTTTAGTGAGCTTGGTTACAAAAGTTCGTCCAGGAACTAAAGCAGCTTATGAAACAATGTTAAAACATCTTTAATATATTCAAAAGCCTTTAAGGCTTTTGAATTAAAAATCTAAGCGTTGGGCCATCTTGATTTATTTCTAGAATTTCAAAACCACGATTTTTAGCATCTTGAGGTATAGAATTGATACTTTGCGGACAGTCGCATAAAATTTCTAAAACTTCACCTGATTTTAGTTCTTTTAAGGCATCAATAGTAGCTATAGCAGGGTATGGACAAGCTTCACCTTCTAAATTTAAACTATAATGAATAATCATATTTTTCCTTTTTTATTTTGTTTAAAAAAGAATGATTTTTTAAACTTTAATATAAATAAAAATAAAATTGCAAATAAAGTTAAATTGATTACTAAACCATTAAAATAACCAAATTCATTTAAAAGATGAATCTTTACTCCATCTGTTAAGAAATTTGGAAAATAATCGTAGCTTAAAGCTAATATCATAGTGCCAATAATATTTGCAATACCCACTATAATAAAATGACTTTGTCCTTCACAAGCTCGATACATCCAGCCACACTCGCATCCTCCGGCAAAAACTATCCCAAAGCCAAATAAAAAAGCACCTAAAGCAATATTTGGTGATATTTCTATTATTTTGCTAGTGTGTCCTTGTAAGATAAATGCAAAAGCTATTAAGCAAGCTATAATCATACCTATTAAAGCACCTTTTATAGCATTGTCTCTACCAAATAAAAATAAATCTCTAAAGCAAGAAGTAAAGCAAATTTGAGCTCTAGATATGATAAAACCAAAAACAAAGCCAAATATTAACGCTAAAGGAAGAATGCTTTCTTTGTTGTTAATATTTAAAGGTTGTTTTTGTAGTATAAGTACAACATAAGTTATAAAAATTATAAATACACCAAGTCCTATATAAAAATATATCTTTGCGGTTTTATTGTGTGTTTTTAATGGTTGGTTTTCTTTACAAACACGTTGTAATTTGGCTTTTGGTTTAAAAGGTGATAGATTGCAAACTTTAACAGCTAAATAAATCCCTAAAATCATAAATAAAGTAAAAACCCAAGTATGTAAAGAAAAATAAGGCAAGCCTGTAAAAAAATTTGCCAAGTTACATCCAAAGGCAAGTCTTGCGCCAAAACCAGATAAAATTCCACCTATAATAGCTTGAAAAATTCGAATTTTGCTAGCAGGTAAGCGCCATTTGAATTTATTTGCTAAAAATGCAGCGCTTAAACACCCTATAAACATACCTATAAGCATAATACCATCAATTCTTGTTAAGGGAGTACCGTTTAAATTTTGCTTTTGATAATAAGAATAAGAGCTTAAGTCTATACCAAAAAATTCTAAAAACTCTCCACCCCAGCGTGTCATTTCGCCAGTGACTGCCCAAACACTACCAAAAATTCCAAAATAAATAGCACTTAAAATTCCAAGCATAATCATGCCTTTGGAATTATCCCAAAAATTTATAAAAAAAGATTGTTTGAAAGAATGCATTGTTGTATCCAAAAATTGTGATTGTCAAAACTTGACACTAAAATAAAAACTACTATTATAACTAAGAATTTTGATAATAAAATAAAACAAAACCACTTATAACTTTAAGTATTTAATTTTTGTTTTAATTAAAAATATTAAGATATAATATATTTTTTGGAAGGTTAGCTTATCTGGTGATGGCCACTGACTTCAAATCAGATGAAAGGGTAGTTGACTACTTTTTGGGGAGTTCGATTCTCTCACCTTCTCGCCAAATTTAAGTCAAAATGGAGTTTTTATGAGTAAAGCAGATATTGTCGTTGGTATCCAATGGGGTGATGAGGGTAAAGGTAAGATAGTTGATAAACTATGCGAAAATTATGATTATGTTTGCAGGAGTGCAGGTGGACATAATGCAGGTCACACTATATGGGTTGATGGTATAAGATATGCTTTACATTTAATGCCATCAGGTGTTTTAAATAAGCAATGTATTAATGTTATAGGAAATGGGGTTGTGGTTAATCCTGATGTATTAATTAGTGAAATGGCTCAATTTGAAAATTTAGAAGGAAGATTATTTATAAGTGATAGGGCTCATTTAAATTTAAACCACCATGCTTTAATTGATCAAGCAAGAGAAAGACTTAAAGGCGATAAAGCTATAGGTACAACAGGCAAAGGTATAGGACCAAGTTATGAAGATAAAATAAGTCGTAATGGACATAGAGTAGGGGAGTTGCTGGAGCCTGAAAAACTTTGTGAAAATTTAATGAAAGATTTTGAACTTAAAAAAACTTATTTTGATGCTTTGGGTATCGCAATGCCTAGTTATGATGAAATCTTAAAAGATTTAAAACGCTTTAAAGAGGTATTGGCACCATATATTACAGATACTACAAGAATGCTTTGGAAAGCTTTAGATGAGGATAAAAAAGTATTATTAGAAGGTGCGCAAGGATCAATGCTTGATATTGACCATGGAACTTATCCTTATGTTACTAGTTCAACAACTATTTCAGCTGGAGCTTTAAGTGGTTTGGGGTTAAATCCAAAAGAAATTGGAAAAGTTATAGGTATAGTAAAAGCTTATACAACAAGAGTGGGAAATGGAGCTTTTCCAAGTGAAGATTTAGGTGAAGATGGTGAAAAAATAGGGCTTATTGGTAAAGAAATCGGTGTAAGTACAGGTAGAAAAAGAAGATGTGGTTGGTTTGATGCGGTTGCGGTAAGATATACCGCAAGATTAAATGGCTTAGATACTTTATCATTAATGAAACTTGATGTATTAGATGGTTTTGAAAGTGTTAAAATTTGTAAAGCTTATGAGTATAAGGGACAAGAAATAGATTATGTACCTTGTGATTTAGAAAATGCTAAACCTATTTATGAAGTAATGGAAGGTTGGGACAAAGTTGCAGGGATTAGGGATTATGATTTGTTACCTGAAAATGCCAAAAAATACATTAAACGTTTAGAAGAATTAAGTGGTGTTAAAGTAGGCTATATCTCTACAAGCCCTGAAAGAGAAGATACTATCATTTTATGAAAAGCAAATATTCTTCTGTGATTAAGCTTAGAAAACAACAGCTTGATAAAGCAGAAGCAAATTTAACCAAAACAAGACAAAAGCTTTTGCAGTGTGAAGAAGAGCTTAAAGAAGCCTCAAAAACTTGCGAAAGCTTAACTTTGGCCGAAAAGGGTTCGATAGCTTTGTTAAGATCGTCTTTAAAAATGCAAGAAATCGCAAGAGAGGGCAAGCAAAGAGTTAAACAAAAATTAGATTTAACCAAAAAAGAATTAGCGCACCATCAGCATTTATATAAAAAAGCTCATTTGGAATTTGAAAAAATCAAAGTTTTAGAAAATGAAGAATTAAAAAAGATTCAAAAGGCTTTACAAAAAGAAGAGGAAAAATTTATAGACGAGCTTGCTATAACAAGACATTTTAATAAGGATAAATAATGAAAAAAATAATATTTTTATTAATTTTTTTAAATTTTGTAAATGCACAGCAAAATTGCGAGCAATATTTTGAAGCAAGAAAAGAGCAAATGCAAGAACAAATTAGAGAATATGATGAAGCAAAACAGAGCTTGGAAGCTTATAGAGCATCTTTTGAAGCTTTACAAAAAGAAAAAATGCAAGCTTTAATACAAAAAGAAGCTGATATTAATGCAAGTTTAGAACAAATTAAAAGCCTAAAAGAACAAAATGAGCGTATATTAGAAGCGACTAGGCAAAATCTTCAAGCGATTAATGATAAAACCATGGGGCGTATTACAGAAATCTATGCAAAAATGAAAGATGTGGCTGTTGCAGGTATATTAAGTGAAATGGAACCTGATGAAGCTTCAAAAATTCTACTTTCATTAGATCCTAGAAAAATTTCATCTATTATGGCAAAAATGGAACCTAAAAAAGCTTCGGATTTAACACTGCTTTTGAAAAATTTAGATCAAAATGCAAGTTCGCAGTAAGTTTTAAGCAGTTTTTACCTTTTTTTTAGTATTATTTCAATAAAAATAAAAAGGTGAATAAATGCGTATCAAACCAGCTCACATACCTTATATAGCAAATAAAATAATACTTGATTTAATGCACTCTTCTTTTGTAAAAATTAAAGATGATAGTCAAAAGCTTTTAAAAATAGCAAAAGAAATTATAGAAATAGATGTTTTAAATGAACGTAAGCTTGATGAAAAGGCAAAAGAGCTTTTAGAAAGTCAAGAAGATGAAATTGAGTTTATGCAAATAGATAGAAAAAGTATGTTTTGGATGATTAAGAAAAAATTGGCAAATGAGTTTAAATTTATGCTTGATAGTGAAGATAGATACAATAACCTTTCTCACAAAATTTTAGAAAATTTAGTAGAAGAAGATTTGATAAATTACAATGTATCAGAAAATCGTGTGAAAAATCTCATTTTCTCGAGTATTATGTCTTATTTAAAAGAGTATGAAAATTTAGAAGATTTGGTTTATGAAAAAATTTCAAATTATAAAAGAAAGCTTATCCCAGGTTCTGAGGAATATGAATTAGTATTTGAAAAGCTTTACCAAGAAGAGCTTAGAAAAAAGGGACTTTTATGAAAGCATATATTTATATAGAAAACGATGTTTTTTTAAGCGCAAAAGCTTTTGGAGAAGGTGGAACTTTTTTTGGCGAACTTGTTTTTAATACCTCTTTAACTGGTTATCAAGAGATTATTTCTGATCCTTCATATGCGGGTCAATTTGTAGTTTTTTCAATGCCAGAAATTGGTATAGTTGGTGTTAATGATGAGGATAACGAAAGCAAAGAAGTTTTTGCTAGCGGCATGATTATAAGAGAGCTAAATGAAGATTATTCAAATTTTAGAGCCAATGATTCTTTGAGTGCTTATTTAAAAAAACATGGAAAAATAGGACTTTGCGAAATTGATACTAGATTTTTAGTTAAAATGATTAGAGATCAAGGAAATTTAAGAGCTGTTATTTCTACTGAAATCAAAGACAAAGAAGAACTTAAGAAAATGCTTCTTTCTAGTGCTAAAATTGATGAGGTAAATTATGTAGCTCAAGTTAGCACTAAAAACTCTTATAAGCATAGTAAAGGTGCTTGGGATCATAGTAAAAAAGCTTATGAGAACGTAAAAGCAAGTGGTAAAAAAGTAGCTGTGATTGATTATGGTGTAAAAGAAAATATTTTAAATGAGCTTGTAAGCGTAGGACTTGAAGTAGAAGTTTTTCCTTATAATACCAAGGCAAAAGATTTGATTGATTTATATCAAAAAGGTGTAATTCATGGGGTGTTTTTATCCAATGGGCCAGGTGAGCCAAGAATTTTAAAAAATGAAATTGCAGAGATTAAAAAATTAGCAGAAGCAAGAATTCCTATGCTAGGTATTTGTTTGGGGCACCAACTTCTAAGTAATGCTTTTGGTTATGAAACTTATAAGATGAAATTTGGTCAACACGGTGCAAATCATCCAGTAATCAATCTTACAAATAACACAGTAGAAATTACAGCACAAAATCACAACTATAATGTTCCTGAAGAAATAGCAGAGGTTGCAACAATTACCCATAGAAATTTATTTGGTGATAATGTAGAGGGTGTAAGATATAAAAATTATCCTATTATATCAGTACAGCACCATCCAGAAAGCTCATCAGGGCCACATGAGAGCAAGTATATTTTTAAAGAATTTTTAGAGCTTTTGTGAATTTAGATTTTATTGCTTTAGCGAGTATAGCTTTTCTTTCGAGCTTTGGACATTGCTATGGAATGTGTGGAGGCTTTGTTTTAGCTTATACTCAGCTTTCAAAGCAAATCAAACTTCCTTTTTCTCTTTTGATTTTCTCTTATCATTTATCTCGAATTTTTGCTTATGTTTGCTTAGGTGTATTTTTTGGAATTTTTGGAAATTTATTTTCTTTTAATGAATTTGCAAAAGGTGTAATGTTTTTTATTATTGGGCTTTTTATGATGATTTTGGCTTGTGCTTTAATTTTTAAAGGAAAATTGTTAGTTTTTTTTGAAAGCTCTTTAATTTTTGATTATGTCATTAAAAAAAGCATTTCAAGATTAATTCAAAACAAGTCTTTAAAAAGTACTATTTTTTTAGGCTTTTTAAATGGCTTTGTGCCTTGTGGCTTAGTATATTTTTATATAGCTTTTGGAATGAGTGTACAAAATGTTTATTTAGCAGCATTGATTATGCTTGTTTTTGGACTTTCAACCTTGCCTGCATTGGTATTTTTTGCTTATTTTTCTAAAACACTGAGTGAAAAATTCCAAAAAACAGCTAGTTTGATTTCTTACTTATTAATCTTTTTATATGGAGTGTATTTTTCATATACAGGCTTTATGCTTACAAGGTAATTTATTAACAGATAATTAATAAACATAATTTTTAAGCTAAAAAAGATATTAGTTATCATATAATATAAAGATTGCATAATTGCAGAAAAAAAATTAAGGAGAGGAAATGCACCCAGGAAATGCATTAAACTATGACTATACGGTCGCTAAATATTTTATGTTTGCTACCTTATTGTTTGGTGTTATTGGTATGGCTATTGGAACGCTTATTGCCTTTCAAATGGCTTATCCGGATTTAAACTATTTAGCTGGTGAGTATGGTACTTTTTCAAGACTTAGACCATTACACACTTCAGGTGTAATTTTTGGTTTTATGCTCTCAGGAATTTGGGCTACTTGGTATTATATTGGTCAACGTGTGCTAAAAGTTAGTATGGCAGAATCAAGCTTTTTAATGTTTATTGGTAAATTGCATTTTTGGCTTTATATGATCACTATGATTATAGCTGTTATCACTTTATTTGCAGGTGTTAGTACTTCAAAAGAATACGCAGAACTTGAATGGCCACTTGATATATTGGTAGTTTTAGTTTGGGTTTTATGGGGTGTAAGTATTTTTGGGCTTATCGGAATTCGCCGTGAAAAAACTTTATATGTTTCACTTTGGTATTATATAGCTACCTTCTTAGGTATAGCAATGCTTTATCTATTTAATAATATGGCTGTACCAACATACTTTGTAAGTGGAATGGGTGATTGGTGGCATAGTGTTTCTATGTATGCAGGAACAAATGATGCATTAGTTCAATGGTGGTATGGACACAATGCTGTTGCATTTGTATTCACTGTTGGTATTATTGCTCAAATTTATTATTTCTTACCAAAAGAAAGCGGTCAGCCAATTTTCTCTTATAAATTATCTTTATTTGCGTTTTGGGGCTTAATGTTTGTTTATCTATGGGCAGGTGGACACCATTTAATTTATTCTACTGTACCTGATTGGATGCAAACTATGGGCTCAGTTTTCTCAATTGTTCTTATTTTACCTTCTTGGGGTTCAGCAATTAATATCTTGCTTACTATGAAAGGTGAGTGGAGTCAATTAAGAGAAAGTCCATTGATTAAATTTATGATTTTAGCTTCAACTTTCTACATGTTCTCAACTTTAGAAGGTCCTATTCTTTCTATTAAATCAGTTAATGCGTTGGCACACTTTACAGATTGGATTCCAGGTCACGTTCATGATGGTACTTTAGGTTGGGTTGGCTTTATGACTATGGCTGCGCTTTATCACATGGTACCTAGAATGTTTAAAAGAGAGCTATATAGCAAATCATTAATGGAGGCTCAATTTTGGATTCAAACCACAGGTATAGTACTATATTTTAGTTCTATGTGGATAGCAGGTATTACTCAAGGTATGATGTGGAGAGCTACAGATGAGTATGGTAACTTACTTTATACTTTCATCGATACTGTTGAAGCTATTATTCCTTATTATTGGATTAGAGCTGTGGGTGGCTTGTTATACTTAGTAGGATTTTTCATGTTTGTTTATAATATTTATAAATCAATTTCAGTGGGTAGAGTGCTTGATAAAGAACCAAAAAGTGCTTCACCTATGGCAGCATAAGGAGGAAAAATATGTTTAGTTGGTTAGAAAAAAATCCATTCTTTTTTGCTGTAGCAGTATTTATTGTAATTGCATATGCAGGTATTGTGGAGGTTTTACCTGATTTTGCACAAAATGCAAGACCAATTGAAGGTAAAAAACCTTACACTGTTTTACAACTTGCAGGACGTCATGCTTATATTAAAGAAAGTTGTAATGCATGCCATTCGCAACTTATTCGTCCTTTTAAATCAGAAACAGATCGTTATGGTATGTATTCAGTTAGCGGTGAATATGCTTATGATAGACCATTTTTATGGGGTTCAAAAAGAACAGGACCTGATTTATTGCGTGTAGGAAATTTTAGAACCACTGATTGGCATGAAAATCATATGTGGGATCCAGTATCTGTAGTACCTGGTTCTATTATGCCAGCCTATAAGCATATGTTTAGTAATAATGCAAACATAGAAACAGCTTATGCGGAAGCACTAACTGTAAAAAAAGTTTTCAATGTACCTTATGATGCTGAAAATGGTACAAAACTTGGCACTTGGGAAGAAGCTCAAGCAGAAGTTAAGGCAGAAGCTCAAGCTATAGTAGATCAAATGAAAAACCAAGATGTTAAAGATGCGTTTGCTAGAGGTGAAATTAGAGAAATTGTAGCTATAATCGCGTATCTTAATAGCTTAAAATAGGAAAAACTATGGATTTAGAACTAATAAGAGAGCTACAGGCTTATGGTTTTTTTGCTCTTGTAGTATTTTTAGTGGTGGTTTTGTATTCTTATTGGTTTCATTTGTATAGATCTGAAAAGACAGGTAGAAGAAACTATGAAAAATACGCTGATTTAGCACTGCATGATGAAATCAGCGATCGTGTTTTAGAGCAAAATAAAAGGAGTGCTTAATGCAATGGTTGAATTTACAAGATAATGTTAATTTGTTATCTTTTATTGGAGCAATTCTTATCATCTTGATTACACTAGTTGTGGTAGGAAAATTGTTTAAAAGTATGAAAGAAGAAAAAAGCCAAGGCGAACTAAGTGAGCATAGTTGGGATGGTATAGGCGAGTTTAAAAATCCTATACCACTTGGCTGGGCTGTTGTATTTTTCTTGGCTATAGTGTGGTGTATATGGTATTTTCTTTGGGGATATCCTTTAAATAGCTATTCTCAAATTGGTGAGTATAACAAAGAAGTGCAAGCACATAATGAGAAATTTGCGCAGAAATTTGCAAATTTAAGTGCACAAGATAAACAAGAAATGGGTAAAAATATTTTCTTGGTTCAATGTTCTTCTTGTCATGGAATTACCGGTGATGGTATTAATGGAAAAGCACAAAATCTTAATATTTGGGGCTCAGAAGAAGGACTTATAGAAGTAATTACTAAAGGTTCTAAAGGTATGAATTATCCTATGGGCGAGATGTTAAGCTCAGCGGATAATGGTATAGATGAAGCTGATATTCCTGCAATTGCAGCTTATGTTGCTTCTGAAATTTCAGCGATTAAAAAAACTGAAAATCCTCAACTTATAGCAAAAGGAAAAGAACTTTTTGTAACTTGTACAGTATGTCATGGTGAAGATGGAAAAGGAACTATTGATGGTCAGTTAGTAGCTCCAGATTTAACAAAATATGGCAGTGCTGAATTTGTAGTAGATGTTTTAAATCGTGGTAAAGCAGGAAGTATAGGGGTAATGCCTCATTTTAACAATGGGTTGTTAAATGAGCTTCAAAAAGAAGCAGTTAGTGAATATGTGATTTCTCTTTCAAGGGGTGAATAATGGAAAATTCAAATAGATGTGTATTTTCACTTTCAGGCGTTAGTGGAATGTTAATAGCAACTGTTTTATTGTTATCGATTTTAGCTGGACTTACTGTTTGGGGTCTTAAAACTCAGCAAGATGTTATGCAAAAACCTTATAAAATAGAAAATGCAGAGCAAATTAAAATGTTTGACTCTAAAAGAGAAGAACATATCATCATAAAGGAATGATTATGGCAAAAGTTCTTGAATACTTAATCATAGCTGGCTTAGTTGTAGCAGCAGGAATTACTGCTTGGTCGGTTTTAACTGTAAATCATCTTTTTATAGGATGAAAAATATATTTAAAGGCGGTTTTTTAACCGCCATCTTTATTTGTTTTACTAATTTCTTGCATGCTGAAATATTATTAAATGATAACATCTTAAACACTGCAATAGAACAAAACATCACTTTAAGTTCGAAACAAATTCATGAGTTAACTGGTGTGAATATCGCTTTAGCCTTAAGTGATAAGAAAGATTTTGAAAGTTTAAAAAGCTATGAAGCTAATTTGAGTAAACCATATATTTTACTTGTTTTTTCCAAAGCTTCGCATAAGGTAGATATACTTGCAAGTGATGATGCTATGAAGTATTTTGATAAAGAAGGTGTTTTAAGTCCTTATCCTGAAAAAGGAACGATTTTACCTATACTTGCAAATCCTAAACAAAAAGATATTTATAATGCTGCTATTTTAAATGGTTATGCAGATATTGCCGATCAAGTGGCAAATCATTTTAATATAAAGCCTTTTTATGGAAACTCAAACCGTGATACTTTAAATATCATGAGAATTTTAATTTATGGCTTTTTATGTGTTGCAATTTTAATGCTAGTTCAAAGAAAAATCAAAAGGAGAAAATAAAAATGGAAAATAAGAAAACATTTTGGCCTTATGGTATTTTGATTTCTTTGGGGCTTATTGTTACAGCTTGTATTGTTACGATTTTTATTGCAAGCAAAGCCCCTGTGTATGAAGATAATTTTTATTTTGATTCTTATCAAAATGTTGAGTTAAATTATAATGAAATTCAAAACAGACAAAAGACTTTTGATGAAAATTTTAAGCTAAGCATTAAAGATAAAGAAAGCTTTGTGCATAAGAAAAATAAAGTTTATTATATCAATGAAGGGCAAAATGAGCTGAGAATTGCTATTGAAAATTTAAAAGATTATGACTTAAGTAAGCTTCAAATTCAAACTTTACTTTCACGCCCACATACAAATGAAAATGATGAAAATTTACAAGCAAGATTAGAAGGAAGTGATTTGGTGTTTGATTTTAATATCAAAGAAAAAGGTGTTTGGCAAATACTTTTAAAAATCGCTCAAGATGAAAATAGTGTAGGATTTTTTAAATTCTTTTTACAAACTAGATAATGAAACTTTTTGTATTTAGCTCACTAAGAGCTTTAAGAAAATATTATGAGAAAAAACTACAGATTGATAGTTTAGTAGAACCGGCTATGAGTATAGCCGAATTTATGCAAAAATTAGTTTTTTCTCCATATTTTCAAGCAACTCATTATGAATGTTTGCTTTTGATGAAAAAGGCTTGCGAGCAAACTAAAAATTTAGAGCAAAGTTTAAAAATACCGAGTAATTTTTTTGCTTTCTTAAAGAATAATGCTTATTTATTTAGTTTCTTTAAAGAGCTTAGTTTAGAAAAAAAAGATATCAACTCATTAAAATTTCACGATGCTTATGCTCAGTATGATGAGCATTTGCAAATTTTAGAAGAGCTTTTTAAAAATTATCTTGCTTTATTAAAAGAACAAAATTTATATGATGATATTTCTTTGCCACTAGATTATGAAATTAATAATGATTTTTTAAAAAATTATGATGAGATTGTTTTTGATTTTCAAGGTTTTTTAAATGCTTTTGAAGTAGAGCTTTTGTTAAAAGTTAAGGAAATACTTCCTCTTAAAGTACAGTTTAATTGCACTAAATTTAATAAAGATTTTTTAAATACTCTTAGCTTTTTACAAGGACTTTCTCTTAAAGAAAATTATGCTTATTTGTTTGATGTAAATCAAAAAACAATTTTAAAAGAAGAGTGCTTTTTTAAAGAAAGTAAGATTAGTTATAAAAGTTTTCACTTAAGATCTTTACAAGCTGCTTTTGTTTTTGAAAAAATTAATTCTTTTTTAAAAGCGGGTATTTGTGCAAAAGATATTGTAGTGATTACTCCTGATGAGAATTTTGTAGATATTTTAAGACTTTATGATAAAAATAATGTTTTAAACTATGCAAGTGGAGAAAGTATTAAAAACACACTTTTTTATCATAGATTAAAGTCTTTATATGAAAGTGCTCAAGATGATGAGTTTGAGTATGATGAAAATGAAGATTTTTATGAAAGGTGTAATTTAAATAAACATTTGTGCAATTTACACTTTTTTTCTTCTAATGTTGATTTTACAGAGTTTAAAAAGCTTTTTGATGAAAATATTTCTTATGATTTTTTTGAGAATTTTATTTTTAATTTGCTAGAAGATAGTGAAGAGGAATTAAAAAATTATATACATCAAGAGCTTGTTTTTATCAAAGAGCTTATAAAAACACACAAGTTAAGCTTTGTGCAAATTTTAGAATTATTTTTTATGCAAATTGATGGTATAAAATTAAGCAGTGTTGGTGGTGGTGAAGTTACTGTAATGGGACTTTTAGAAAGTAGGGGACTTAGATATGATGGGGTAATTATAGTTGATTTTAATGATGAGTTTATCCCAAAAAGAGTTTCAAGCGAGTTATTTTTAAATAATGAAATTCGTAAAAAAGCAGGACTTATCACTCATGCTCAAAGAGAAAATTTACAAAGACATTATTATTATACTTTAATAGCCAAGGCAAAATTAGTTGGAATTTCTTATGTAGAAAATGAAGAAAAAATCAAATCAAGATTTTTAAATGAACTTGAACTTCCACTTTATGAAGATAAAACTTATAGCAATAATGCTTATGTGAAATATTTTCAAACTTATCCATGTACTTTTAACCTTGAACCTATTGTAAGTATTAAAGCAAAACACGATTATTTTCAAAGCGATCTTTCTTTTTCAAGATTTCATCTTCTTGTGTATTATGGTTTGGATTATTATTATAAGTATGTTTTAAGATTAAAAGAGCCAAAGACTTTAGATGATACACTTAGAGCAAATGAGTTGGGGAGTTTTATCCATAAGGCTTTAGAGCTTTATTATACACAAAAATCTAAAAATCATTTTGATTATGAAGTTTTTATGCAAGTGGCAAAAAGCATTAAGCAATACCGAGTTGATGCACTAAATTTAGCTTTAATACAAACTATATTTAAAGAATTTCAAACACTTGAAAATGAGCATTTTAAGCAAGGTTATGTGGTAGAAAAATGTGAATTTAATCCACCAAGAAAAGAATTTATTGCAGAAAATGGAGTGAAAATTTATACCATAGGCTTTTTAGATAGAGTAGATAATAATGGCAATGAAAGATTGATTATAGATTATAAAAGTGGCAAGGCAGATGAAAAGTCTTATCAACTTGCTTTTTATAAGTTTTTATTAGAAAGTCAAAATGCCTTATTAAATACAAAAGCTTGTTTTTATGATCTTAAAAATATCAAAATCATACATGAAAATGCTAAAAGTAAGAGCGTACAAGAACTGAAAGATTTACTTAATGAGCTTGCTAAAGAACCTTTGGAAAAAGAATTTTTTAATCAAAAAAATGACAATACCTATAGCCCTTATACCATGCTTTATAAAAAGGAGTTTAAGCTTTGAGTTATCATTTTAAGCCTTTTTTAGCTTTGGAAGCTAGCGCAGGAAGTGGAAAAACTTTTGCATTAAGTGTGCGTTTTGTAGCTTTGGTTTTAATGGGAGCTAAGATTAATGAAATTTTAGCCCTTACTTTTACTAATAAAGCTACAAGTGAAATGAAAGAAAGAGTTTTTAAAACCTTTTTAGAATTTGATGTGCTTGAAAATGGAGAAAATAAAGCAGAGTGTAATGAGCTTATGAAAATGCTAGGTAAAAGCAAAGATGAGCTTATAGCTTTAAGAGAAAAATATAAAGAGGAATTTTTAAGATCCAAGCTTAATATCTACACTTTTGACAGCTTTTTTTCGCAAATTATTCGTTCTTTTGCTTTAAATTTAGGTCTTATGAGTGATTTTGACATTATAGAAAGTCAAGATAGTTATAAAAATTTCATCGCTAAATTAGACGAAGAAGAATTAAGGGCTTTGGCTTATTACATTGTCCAAACAAAAAGTAAAAATGATTTTTTACAAAATCTTGAAAGCTTGTATGAAAGATCTTGTGAGATAAAATCTATACAAAATGCACATTTTCCAAATAAAACTTTTTTAGAAAAAAGCTTAAGTGAGTTTATAGCTTATGCAAGAAATTTAAGCACAGATAAAAACTATCAAAAAAATTTCGAATTTGAAAACATAGAAGATTTCTTTACTAAACCTATCATCTGTGATTTAGATAAAAAATATTTTGTAAAAGTCATCGATAGTGAATTTTTACAAAAAAGAGCAGAGTTTTTACAAAGCGCAAAAGAGTATTTTACTCAAATGGAAAATTACCGCATAAGTATGCTTGCAAAGCTTTTGAAGCATTTTAAAGAAGCAAGAAATGAAAACAATGCCAAGCAAAATGCATTGACTTTTTCAGATATAGCTTTAAAAACTTATGAGTTAATTAGTGATGAAACTAATAAAGATTTGATTTATTTTAGGCTTGATGGCTATATTTCGCATTTATTAATCGACGAATTTCAAGATACTAATGTTTTGCAGTATCAAATTTTAAAACCCATCATTGCTGAGCTTGTTTCAGGTGAGGGAGCGAAAAAAAACAGAAGCTTTTTTTATGTAGGAGATAAAAAGCAAAGTATATATGGTTTTAGAGGGGGTAAAAAAGAGCTTTTTGATAAGCTTTTAAAAGACTTTCCGCAAATTAAATTAGAGCATTTAGATACTAATTATCGCAGTAAAAAAATCATTGTTGATTATGTAAATGAAGTTTTTAAAGATAAATTTTTTGATAGCTTTTTAAATCCTAGCTTTACTTTGCAAAAAAGCATTAAAGAAGGTGGATATGTGGAAGTTTTGCAAAATCATATCCCACCAAAAAGTTCTTTGCATGAAGCAAGTGGTAAAGAAGTTTTAAAGATCATTCAAAAGCTTTTAGAAAAAGGCATAAAGCTTAGTGAAATTTGCATTTTGGTGTGGATTAATAAAGATGCTACTTTAATGAAAGAATTTCTTGAAGAAAATAACATTAAAGCTTATACGCAAAGCAATGTAGCTTTGATGGATTGTATTAGCGTAAGAGTGCTTTTTGAGTATGCAAAGGCTTGTGTGCTTAAAGATGAGTTTAGCTTGTACTTTGCAAGTAGTATTTTAGAAAAAGAACTTGAGCTTATAACACTTGATTTAAACCGTAGTGTAAGTGAGATTTTAAAATACTTAGTACATGTTTTAAAGCTTGATTTAAGCGATGTTAATCTCATCGCATACTTAGAGTATGCAAGCACTTTTGATAATTTCTTTGATTTTTTATTTGCTCCATGTGAGCTAAAGTCTTTGCAAGCTCAAGATGATGGAGTAAGTATTATGACCGTGCATAAGTCTAAGGGGCTTGAATTTGAAAATTTAATCGTACTTGATAGACTTAGTAAAAAAGCTCCAGATAATGAAACTTTAATGTTTGAGTATGATTTAGAGCAAGGTTGGGAAGTAAAATACCGACACAGTGCTAGAAAATATCTTGAAGATGAAAATTACAATGCCTTTTTAGCTAAAAGAGAAAAACTTCAAGCAGAAGATGAGATAAATTGTCTATATGTAGCCCTTACCAGAGCTAAAAACTCTCTTTTTATTGTAAAAAACGATGAGAGTTTTAAAACCTTTAAGAGCTATTTTCAAGACTATGAAGAAAAACAAATAGGCATTATAGAAGAACAGCTTATTCAAACAAATGAGCCTTTAGAAAATTTAGAACAAATAGAGAGCTTTGAAGAATTTCAAAAGGTAAATTTGCAAGAAGTTAAAGTAAAAAGTCATCTTTCAAGCACGCAAATACATTTTGGCTTGGCTTTGCATGAGTTTTTGCAATATTTTGACTTTAACACTAAAAGTAATTTTGAATTTTGCAAGCAAATGGTGTATAAAAAATATCGTTTTTACTTAGATGATGAAGGTTTTAATGAGCTTTTTAAAAGACTTACTATGCTTTTAAAAGATGAGAGCTTTAACGCGCTTTTAGTGGGTAAAAAGCTACTAAAAGAGCAAATCATCACTTATAAAGGCGAACAAAAACAACTTGATATGCTTGCATTTGATGATAATGAAGCCATCATTATAGACTATAAAACAGGCTTAAATTTAAACGAGCATAAGAAGCAAGTTTTACTTTACAAAGAAGCCATAGAAAAAATCTTAGCCAAGACTTCTACTAAGGCTTTTTTGGTGTATATTTTAAAAAATAAAGTGGAGATAGTGGAGGTTTAAGGAAATTGTATGAGATGTTTTATTGTAAATTCAAATTATAAATCTACTGATGGTGAAAAATTCTTAATTAAATATTTAAATGATAATTTACCAGAGGATTATGAAATTTATGTCCAACCTAATTTGAATGGAAATAGACCTGATATTATTCTTTTTCACGAGCATAAAGGTGTATTTATTATCGAAATTAAAGATTGGAAATTAGAAAGATTTGAAAAAGATAGTAAAAAGAATAAATATTATAAATATACTAATGATGGACGTTCTGAAATAGCTAATCCAAATTCTCAGCTTAGAAGATATAAAACTCAATTTAATTATTTTAAGCAACTTCCTGCTATTTGTATTCATTATTTTTATAATAGCTGCACCCAAGATGTCATTGACTTTATAGGGGAAAGAGGTATTGAAATTTTTGGATGTGATAAAAAATATAACTTAATTAAATTTATAATAAATTATCCAAATAGCTTTATTAAATCACCAAACGAAATAAGAGATTTTTTACTTCCAAAAAAACACAAAAAAGAAAATGGAGAATATATAAATTTAACACAACAACAAAAAAGACTTATAGAACATACTCCAAAAACATGGAGAAGATTAAAAGGGGTTGCAGGGAGTGGAAAAACCTTGGTTGTTGCACAAAAAGCGGTAAATATAGCAATAGCTAACAAAAAAGTATTAATTATTTGTTTTAATAGAACATTAAAAAGATATATAAGAGACCAAATAAATAAAACATGCAAAGATTTTGAATGGAAATTTATAGAATATAATCATTTTCATGAATTTATTAAATTATATGTAGAAGAAAATGGATTAGAAGTAAAAAAATATGGCAATAATTTTGATTTATATGAATGTGCTTTAATAGAGCAGGTTTTAAAACTTCAAGAAAAAAAATCAAATTCGAAAAATAGAAAATACGATGCAATATTAATAGATGAAGCACAAGATTTTAAAAAAGAGTGGTTTGATATTTTGCTTTATTTTTTAGATGAAAATAGTGAAGTTTTATTAGCAGCTGATGATAGACAAAATTTATATAACAGAAGTGTATCATGGATTGAAGAAAGTATGGGTGGATATAAATACAAATTTAAAGGCGCTTGGGCTGTTTTAAAAGAAGTGAAAAGATCTACCCGTTTGCCAAGCTTAATTCACAAGACTAATCTATTTTTTGAAACATTCTTAAAGGATTATTTAGAAAATCATCCTGATAAGAACTTTGGTGATTTTTTAAATTCAGAAATTATCATAAATGAAAATACTTTAGATTTGTATTCGTTGGTTTGGGAGAATATTGAAGAAAAAGATCTGTATGATAAAATTTTATATTATTGTAGGTTTTTCATAAATGAGAAATATAAACTAAAAGATATAAGCATTTTAGTACCCAATAAAAATATAGGGCATAGCATGATGTGTTTTTTAGTTAAAAACAATATAAACATTGAACATATGTTTGATAATAAAGATGATTTCTCGTTAGAAAGTGATGCTGTGACAATATCCACCATAAATAGTTTTAAAGGTATGGAAAACAAAGTAATTATTTATATTAGTGAAAATAAAAGTAGTATTTGTAATGATTTTAGAACCTATGTTGCATTAACAAGAGCTAAAGAAGCTTTAGTGGTATTAAATAACAATAAAAAATATTTAGAATATTCTAAAGAATGGATGTAGCATAATTTACAGCCATTCTCAATTGTTTTAAATTTCTAAAGTTTTTCTTGTATTATTTTTTTATTTTTCAACCCTAGTATGATAATTTAATCTTTTATAATATTACCTTTTTTGTCAATATATACCCATTTTCCGTTTAGTAAAACTCCTGCTAAACCTTCACTAAAATTCCAAGCATCATCAAATATAGGTTTTATTACAATTTCCCCATTTTTATCTATAAAACCCCATTTATCATTCAGTTTAACTCTAGCCAAACCTTCATTAAAACTCAAAGCAAAATCAAATTTAGGTTCTATTGCAATTTTTCCACTTGTATCAATAAAACCCCATTTACCATTCAGTTTAACAGCTGCCATTTTTTCATAAAAATTTCCGATAAAATCAAATTTAGGTTCTATTGCAATTTTTCCACTTGTATCAATAAAACCCCATTTACCATTCAGTTTAACACCAGCCAAACCTTCACTAAAACTCCACATATAATCAAATACATTTTCAACTAAAATTTTATTATTTTCATTGACTAAATTCCACTGATTATTATCTTTGATAGCTCTTAGATCCTTATGTTTGTGTATATAAGCACTTATGCAAGCTTTACTATCTCCCTTATCACATTTTTCTTTGTAGATAGCTTGGAGTATTTTACAACTTGCTTCATCGCTGTGGCATTTACTTTCAAGTTCGCTTATGTAAATTCGGCTATATTTTCCACCGTAAAAATACTGATACACACTAGCTAAAGCTATCAAAAACAAAATTATCGCACTAGCTATGATTTTACTTTTGTGTTTTGTGATGAATTCTTTTCTTTGTTTGAGTTTCTTTTCTCTTTCTTCTTGGGCTATTTTTATCTCTTTTTCGATTTTCTTTTTTCTTTCTTCTTCTAATTTTTTTAATTCTTCTTGTCTTTGTCTTTCTTTTTTTAGTTTTTCTTTTGCTTGTGGATCGTATAGTTCATTACTTCCACATTCTTTACAAAATTTAGCTACATCTAAATTTTTCATATTACAGCGCTTGCAAATAAGCATCATTCACCCCTTGCTTGTTTTATGATTTTATAGGCTAGATTGATCTTTTTCATCATCTCTTGAGCTATCTTTAAAAGTTCAGGTGGAAGCTCTTTAGAATGAAGATTATCATAGTGGTATTCTTTAGCTAGTTTTCTATAATTTTTCTTTATACTTTCAAAATCATCATTTGGATGAGAATTTAAAATTTCATAGGCTTGTTCTAGGGTGATTTTTATTTCATCTTGGTGTTTTTCTTGTTTTTGTTGAGTGTTTTCATGTGTGAAATTATAAATTTGTTCATATCTTATTTTTATTTCTCTAAAGCTTATGAGGTTTAATCCAAGTCCTATGATGATATTTTCCATTAAGGTGTTTTCATTTGCACTCATTTGTTTATCATAATATATTAGATCAAGCAATAAACATATAAGAAAATCCGCTTCTTCCTTGCTTATGCGTATGTTAGAGCAAAGCTCACTAATGCTTCTTCCTTGACTTTTCTCATACTCAAAAATACTTGCATAAGTATTTCTAAAGCCACTATACTCTTTAGTATAAAACATTTCTATCTTATCAAGCAAAGAAGATATAAATTTAGATAAATCTTGAGTAATGATTTTATTATCTACTTTGGCAACTTTTGCCAAAAAAGCAACCATGATAGCAGGATTTTTACTATAAATATAATCAAATTTTTGTCTTGCAACATGGTATAATTCTTTTCCGCAAAATATACAAAATTTAGCGTCTTTATCAGGATTAAATTCTGAACAATGCTTGCAAATTCTATATTCTTGAGTTTTAAATTTTAAAGAAAACAAAATAAAACCTTATTTTTAATATAATAAAAAGTTATTTTATAAAGAACTTACTTAAAATGTGCTATTTTACTTTTATCTGCAAGAATTAATCAAAATATTTAAGCTTTAAGTATTCTTAAATTAAGTATTAATTAAGCTAAAATAATTATAATCTCATTTCTAAAAAAATTTTTGGCAAAGGTAAGATGATGACAAAGATAACAAAGCCAAACGAAGTAAAACGCGAATGGATCGTTTTAGACGCTGAAGGAAAGCGTTTTGGTCGTCTTTTAACAGAAGTAGCGACTATTTTAAGAGGTAAAAATAAACCTTGCTATACTCCAAATGTTGATTGTGGAGATTATGTAATCATTATCAATGCTTCTAAAGCAGTTTTCACAGGTGCAAATAAAGCAGAAGATAAACTATACCACAGACATTCAGGGTATTTTGGAAGCGTAAAAAGTGAAAAATTTGGTGATTTATTAGAAAAAAATCCAGTTAAATTATATAAATTAGCAGTTCGTGGTATGCTACCTAAAACAAATCTAGGTAGAGCTATGCTTAAAAAATTAAAAATTTATGCAGGTAGCGAACATCCTCATACTGCTCAAATTGCTAATAAAGGAAAATAATCATGGCAACAACATACGCAACAGGTAAAAGAAAAACCGCTGTAGCTAAAGTTTGGGTAAAAGCTGGTAGTGGTAAAATCATCGTTAATGGTATGGATTTAAACACTTGGCTTGGCGGACATGAAGCTATAAAATTAAAAGTAGTTCAGCCTTTATTAGTAACTAAACAAGAAACTTCTATGGATATTAAAGCAACAACTTTAGGCGGTGGATATAGCGCTCAAGCTGAAGCTTTAAGACATGGTATTTCAAGAGCTTTAGCTGCTATGGATGCAGATTTTAGAGCATTATTAAAACCAAAAGGACTTCTTACTAGAGATAGTAGAACTGTTGAGCGTAAAAAATACGGTCGCAGAAAAGCAAGAAGAAGCCCGCAATTCTCTAAACGTTAATTTTTTTTGGATCCATTTTTTGGATCCACTCTCTCTTTTATTTTTAAAATCACATTTTTTCATATATTTTTGTTTTGTTTAAAATCAAAGGATTTTTTGTTTAGAATAAACTTTTATAATTTCAAAGTCCGATCAGGGAAACCTCCTTTTTGTAGTAAATTTAAGCCCCTTTCCCAAAAGGGGCTTATTTTATTTTAATCTTCTTTTTATATAATACCCCATTTATTTTCATTATTTAAGGATAGTTTATGAAAAAAATTATAGGATTAGTTAGTTTAGCTAGTGTTTTGTTTGCTTTTGATGCTAGTAAAATAGAAATCACTCCAACCTTTAACTATACAACCCCAGAAGGAAATTTAGATCTTAAAAATTATGGTGGAGTGGGTTTAAGATTTGGTTATCATTATGATGATTTATGGATAGATCAAGCTGAGCTTGGCTTAGAGTATTATGATAATGCAAAATATAATAATCCAAACGATAATACACATACAGATACTAGTGTTTCAAGATTTTATGTAAATGCTATTAAAGGAATTGATCTAGCTAATCATGTATATTTATATGGTTTGTTGGGAACGGGTTATGAGTATTTAAGCCATGGAGCTTATGAAAATAAAAGCGGTATGTTTGCTCAATATGGTGCGGGTTTTAAATTTGCACTTGGCGAAGACTTAGCTTTAAGACTTGAAGCAAGAGATCAAATTAAATTCAATAATGGTGAACATAATTTGATTTCTAGTGTTGGCTTGAGTTTTTATTTTGGCAATAAAGCTCCAAAAGCTCCTCAAACTGCAACTAAACAAATCGAAGAAAAACCACAAGCAAAACAAATAGATAAATCATGTCCAGAGCCAAGAAAGGGTGCTTTGCTTGATCATATAGGTTGTGAAAAAACAATAGCACTTGAAGGGCATTTTGGTTTTGATCAAATTAGTATAAACCCTGAATTTGCACAAAAAATCCAAGAAGTAGGTAAGGTTTTAGAAGAAAATCCACAATATTATACTATTTTAGAAGGTCACACAGATAGCACAGGCTCTAAAACTTATAATCAAAAATTATCATTAGAGCGTGCTAAGGCAGTTGCAAAAGAACTTGAAAAATCAGGTGTTGCTAAAGAAAAAATTGCAACTAAAGGCTATGGTTTTGACAAACCAAAAGCAAGCAATGATACTAAAGAAGGTCGTGCGCAAAATAGACGCGTGGAAGCAAAATTTTTCATTAAAGAGTGAGCTTTGTTAAAAAAGACAATTTTATTTGACTTAGATGGCACTTTGATAGACTCTACAAGTGCCATTTTGGATGGATTTGATGCTGCTTTTAAAGCTTTTGGCGAGCCTTTAAGAGATCATGAAGCCATTAAAGCTTTAATAGGCTTTCCTTTAGATGTAGCTTTTGAAAAACTTGGAGTGCCAAAAGAAAAAACAAGTGAGTATATTAATGCCTACAGAAGCGTATATCAAAAAATCTATATAGAGCAAACTTCTTTGCTTTCTTTGGCAAAAGAAAGTGTATATGAGGCTAGTTTATTTGCTGATTTAGCCGTTGTAACGACTAAAAGTTCTAAATTTTCCAAACCTTTGCTTGATCATTTGGGTATAGGAGAGTATTTTAAAGTTATCATAGGTAGAGATGATGTAACTTACCCAAAACCAAACGCTGAACCCATTTTGTTAGCTTTAGAAAAATTATCTAAAAGCAAAGAAAATGCATTTATGATAGGAGATACTCATTTGGATATCCAAGCAGCTTGTAATGCGGGTATCAAACCCATAGCAGTAAGTAGTGGTTATGAAAGCAAGGAAAGTTTAGCTAAATTTAAAATTCCACTTTTTGAAAATACTTATGAAGCTGTAAAACATATAAAAAATATCCGATAATTTCACATTCAAACCCTATACATATAAATAATAAAAAATTTTTATCATTGTTTAAGACAATTAAAGATAAAGTAGCTATTGATTTTAAGTAATTATTTTAATTATAAGGATAATTAAATGAGTAAAATAATGAAAACAATGGATGGTAACGAAGCAGCAGCTTATGCTGCCTATGCATTCACAGAGGTTGCTGGAATTTATCCTATTACCCCAAGCTCTCCTATGGCAGATTATACTGATATATGGGCTTCTCAAGGTAAAAAAAATCTTTTTGGAGTACCGGTTAAAGTTGTGGAAATGCAAAGTGAAGCAGGAGCGGCAGGGACAGTTCATGGTTCTTTACAAGCAGGTGCTTTAACTACTACTTATACAGCCTCTCAAGGGCTTTTATTAAAAATACCAAATATGTATAAAATCGCAGGTCAGCTTTTACCTGGGGTTATCCATGTGGCAGCTAGGGCTTTAGCTTCTCAAGCATTGTCTATTTTTGGAGATCATCAAGATGTTTATGCTGCAAGACAAACAGGTTTTGCTATGCTTTGCTCACATTCTGTGCAAGAAAGTATGGATTTAGCAGGTGTTGCACATTTAGCAGCTATTAAAGGTAGAGTGCCTTTTATGCATTTTTTTGATGGTTTTAGAACGAGCCATGAAATTCAAAAAATCGAAGTAATGGATTATGCGCATTTTGATCGCTTATTAGATCGTGAGGCTTTGTTAGAATTTAGAAATTCCTGTCTAAATCCAGAAAATCCAAAAACAAGAGGTACGGCTCAAAATGATGATATTTATTTTCAAACAAGAGAGTTAGCAAATAAATACTATGAAGCTATTCCTGATATTGTTAATGAATATATGCAAGAAATTTCAAAAATTACAGGAAGAGAATACAAGCCTTTTGTATATTATGGGGATAAAAATGCAACACGCATTGTAGTAGCAATGGGTTCAGTGACTGAAGCTTTAAAAGAGGTTGTAGATCATCTAAACAACAAAGGCGAAAAAGTAGGGGTTTTAAAAGTTCATTTATATAGACCATTTAGTTTAAAATATTTATTTGATGTAATGCCTCAAAGTGTTGAAAAAATAGCTGTTTTAGATAGAACTAAAGAGCCAGGAAGTTTAGGCGAGCCACTTTATTTGGATTTAAAAAGTGCATATTATGGAAAAGAAAAAGCACCTTTAATCGTTGGTGGTAGATATGGACTTTCTTCAAAAGATGTAGATCCTGCTCAACTTTTAGCGGTTTTTGAAAACCTAAATCTAGCTAATCCAAAAGATGGTTTCACTATAGGAATTAATGATGATGTGACTTTTACTTCATTACCTGTGGGAGAAAAAATTTCTTTAGGTGATGAGAGTACTATAGAGTGTTTATTCTATGGGCTTGGTGCTGATGGTACTGTAGGTGCAAACAAAAACTCTATTAAAATTATAGGGGATAAAACAGACTTTTATGCGCAAGCTTATTTTGCTTATGATTCTAAAAAATCAGGTGGTTACACTAGAAGTCACTTGAGATTTTCTAAAAAGCCTATTACTTCAACTTATTTAGTTTCTACTCCGCATTTTGTAGCGTGTTCAGTGGCTGCTTATTTAGAAATTTATGATGTTTTAGCGGGTATTAGAAAAGGTGGAACTTTCCTTTTAAATAGTATTTGGAGTGCAGAAGAAACTATTAAAAAAATTCCTAACGCAGTTAAGAGAGTTTTAGCGCAAAAAGAAATTAATTTTTATATCATTAATGCTACAAAACTTGCTAGGGAAATAGGACTAGGTAGTAGAACAAATACAATCATGCAATCAGCATTTTTCAAACTTGCTAATATCATTCCTTTTGAAGATGCACAAAAATATATGAAAGAATTAGCTTATAAATCATATAGCAAAAAAGGTGATGCTATAGTTGAGATGAATTATAAAGCTATTGATGTAGGTGCAGATGGACTTGTAAAAGTTGATATTGATCCTTCTTGGGCAAATTTAGCTGATGAAGCAAAAGAAGAAACTATAGCTTATAAAGGCACCGAGTTTGTTGAAAAAATCGCAAAACCTATGAATGCAGCTAAGGGTGATGATTTACCAGTTTCAGCATTTTTGGGCTATGAAGATGGTAGTTTTGAGCATGGTACTACTGAGTATGAAAAAAGAGGCGTCGGTGTTATGGTGCCAAGATGGATAGAAACTAATTGTATTCAGTGTAACCAATGTGCCTCAGTATGTCCACATGCAGTTATTAGACCATTTTTAATAGATGAAAAAGAATTAGAAAATGCTCCAGCAGGCGTGAAAGAACATAGCTTAAACGCAAAAGGCGTAAAAGATCAAAAATTGAATTTCAAAATTCAAGTTTCACCGCTTGATTGTACAGGTTGTGAGCTTTGTGTGCATGAGTGTCCTACTAAAGAAAAATCTTTAGTAATGGTACCACTAGGTGAAGAGCTTGATCATGGTGAGCAAGAAAATGCAGACTATTTATTCAAAAAAGTAAGTTATAAAGATAATATCTTAAATAGAGAAAATGCAAAAGGTATTCAATTTGCTCAACCTTTATTTGAATTCCATGGTGCGTGTCCAGGTTGTGGGGAAACTCCTTATATCACTTTAATCACTAGATTATTTGGTGAAAGAATGATTATTGCTAATGCAACAGGTTGTAGTTCTATTTATGGTGGTTCAGCTCCTTCAACTCCATATAGAAAAAGTAATAAAAATGGTCATGGACCTGCTTGGGGTAATTCTTTATTTGAAGATAATGCTGAATTTGGTCTTGGTATGAAAATAGCAACTGAAACAACAAGACATAAAATAGAGCAAATTATGAATGAAAGTATGCAAGAAGTTCCTAATGCACTTTCTGCATTATATAAAGAATGGATTGCAAATAAAGAAGATTCTAAAGCTTCTTTAGAATTAAGAGATAAGTTAGTACCATTGCTAGAAGAAAATAAACAGATTAAAACTGTAAATGATATTTTAGAGCTTAAAAGCTATTTAAGTAAAAAATCACATTGGATTTTTGGTGGTGATGGTTGGGCTTATGATATAGGTTATGGTGGGCTTGATCATGTTTTAGCAAGTGGTGAAAATGTAAATATTTTAGTTCTTGATACTGAAGTTTATTCAAATACCGGAGGTCAAAGCTCTAAATCTTCAAGAACAGGCTCAGTAGCCCAGTTTGCTGCAGCAGGTAAGCCAGTACAGAAAAAAGATCTAGGCCAAATTGCTATGACTTATGGCTATATTTTTGTAGCTCAGGTAAATTCTAATGCAAACTATGCACAGCTACTAAAAGCTGTAATGGCGGCAGAAGCTTATGATGGACCTTCTTTGATTATTGCTTATTCTCCTTGTATAGCTCATGGTATTAAAGGTGGGCTTGGAAATTCAGGAAATCAAGCAGAACTTGCTACAAAATGTGGATATTGGCCAACTTACATTTATGATCCACGTTTGGAAGCTGAAGGTAAAAACCCTTTAACAATTTCTTCTAAAGAGCCTGATTGGGATTTATATGAAAGCTTTTTAATGAATGAAGTACGTTATAGCTCACTTAAAAAATCAAATCCTGAGCAAGCAAAAGAATTGTTTGAAAAAAATAAAGCAGAAGCACAGCGCCGTTATAGACAACTTAAACGTCTAGCAAGTGCTGATTTTAGTAATGAAAATTAAAATTTGCTTCGATTTTTACTTGTGAGTTTATGGGTACTTGGTGCTTTTGGTGCTAAGTACCCATTTTTGAATCAAAGTTGTAATGATGTTGATTTTTCTTTGATTCAAGATCCTTTTTTTCAAAAAACTACAAATATAAAATCTGATTTTTCCTTACAAGCTATCGTTTCTAATAAAGTTAAGATTGATGATAAATGGTATGCTTTGAATGATGATATTGAAGGTTTTAAGATTGTCGAGATTAAAAATTCTCAAGTTATATTGATAAAGGAAGAAAAAATCATGGTTTTAAAATTGTATGAAAAAAATAATATTTTTATTTATTAGTATTTTAACTTTTACAAATGTTTTTGCCTCACAGTGTCATCAGCGCTTTTTTGATATAAGTGTAGAAAATAAAACTTCTTTGATCGAAATTTTAAATGAACTTGGTAGAGAATGTGGTTTTAGTATTATAATAAAAGATTCATTAGCTAGAGAAAAGTTAAATTATACTCAAAATTATCTACACATAAGAAAAATGTCTTTAAGAGAAATTTTTAAACTTTTATTGATGGAGAATAATCTTGCTTATGAGTATGAAAAAATATTTTAAAAATTTATGGAAGACAAGTTAAAACTTTTAAAGTGCACTATATAAGCTCTATTAGAGAAGGGCAAAGTATCACCAAAGCTTCAGTAGATTCAAGACCTAAACAAGGTGATTATGATAGTACTAAAGAAGCAGATAATCTAGTCATTAGCACGGATAAATTTGATTTTTGGGAAAAAATTTCAGAAGAAATACAAGCTTTATTAGATGAAAATACAACTAAGCCTATTATTAATACTAATGCAGGGATTATCACTTTAAATGCTACTTTATATGAGCTTACAAGAGTTGAAAAATATTTAAAAGATTTAAATAAAAGACTTAAAAAGCAAGTTTTAATTGATGTAAGTATAGTTGCCGTACATTTAAATAAAAGTCATTCAAGTGGGATTAACTGGCAAGAGCTTGCTTTTAAACTTAATGGAGATGATAATGATTTTATAATCAATAAAGGCGGTGTTAGAAATATCAATCTTAAAGCCAATGTTGAAACTAAAGCTATTTTAAATTTATTACAAGAAAATGGCAAAACTACTGTGCTTTCTAACCCAAAACTTATGGCGCTTAATAATCAACAAGCTATTATTTCCATAGGTGATACGATTAATTATCAAGTAAAAGAAAGCTCTAAGGGTACTGAAAATGGTACGACCATTAGTGAGACTTATAATAATTATTCTATTTTTGTAGGAATTTTACTAAATATTTTGCCTGAAATTTCAGATGATCACAAAATCATGCTTAGAATTAATCCTAGTTTGAGTGATTTTAAATATAGTGTTGATAACCATAGACAAAATAAACCAAGAAATATAGCACCTGATACCATACAAAAAAAGCTTTCTACTGTAGTTGAAGTTGATGATGGGCAAACTTTAATTTTGGGTGGATTGATTAGTAAAAATACGATTAGTAATCATAATGAAGTCAGTGCCTTATCTAAAATACCACTTTTTGGAGCTTTATTTCAAGGAAAGCAAAATTTAGAAGATATTAGCGAAATAGTTTTTATCATCAAGCCAAGTTTAATAAGAGCTGATAAAAAAGTATTAAGCTTAAAAGAATTAGGTTTTGAACATGAAGATGATATGTTTTAATTTTTTAATTTGTTTGTCTTTTTTAAATGCAATGAATATTCAAAATGAAAGTTTTGAGCAAAATGTATTTTATGAAAAATTTATTAATCATCCAAGTTATGAAAATGCTCTAAATTTAGCTAAATATTTTTATCAAATAAAAGATTATCAAAAAGCTATCTTTTGGGCTATTGAGGCAAATGAATTTGAGTTGTTAGAAAAAGAGGCGTGGCTAGTTTTTATCAATGCTAAATTAAAACTTGGAAAGCATGAAGATGCTTTAAAAGCTAAAGAAGAGTATGAAAAACTTTTAGGAAATTATTTTGAATGATATAAAAGCAATAAAAACTTTAAATGAACTTTCTTTGCAAGAATTGGCTTTAGAGTATAAATTAGAAATTTTAGACTTAAATCAAACTCTCAAAATAGAAAAGTATCTTCATGTTTTGCCTTTTTCTTTAATAGAACAATATAATATTTTTTGTTTTTATGAAGATGATGAAAATATTCATATAGCTTCTTTAAAGCCTTTAGATGAGAGTATTTTAGAAAAAATACAAAATTTATACCGCTTAAAGGTTGTTAAAATTTTTCTTTGTGATCTTACACAATTTAAATTTTTGCTAGAAAGGATTAAATTTTTAATTTGCTTTCAAAACTACCTTGATAAATTAGAACTTAATTTAAAAAGTGATGAAAATAAAGATGAGTTTTTATTAGAGCAGTTTTTGAATTTAATTTTAACTTATGCTTGTTTTTTAAGAGCAAGTGATATTCATTTGGAGCCTTTGGAAAATGAAGTTTTGATAAGATTTAGAATAGATGGAGAATTAAAATATATCCATAGTTTTGATGTGAGTTCTTATCAGGCTTTATTAATGCATGTAAAAATCATTGCTTTGCTTAATGTAGCAGAGCAAAGACAAGCCCAAGATGGGAGTTTTTCTAAGGTTATTTTAGAACAAAAATATGATTTTAGAATTTCAATTATGCCTTTGTTATTTGGACAAAGTATAGTGTTTAGAATTTTAAAACAAGATGAGTATGTTTTAAAACTTGATAGACTTTTTATTAAAGAAGAAAATTTAACCTCGTTAAAAAAATGTATGAATGCTCCCTATGGTTTGATTTTATTTTGTGGGCCAACAGGGAGTGGTAAAAGTACTTTCATGCATGCTATTTTAAATGAGTTTGACCAAAATAAAAAAATCATTACTCTAGAAGATCCCATAGAATACAAGCTTAAACATGCTCAGCAAATTTTGTTAAATTCTAAAACCGGCTTTGATTTTCACAAAGCTTTAAGAGCAGTTTTAAGGCAAGATCCTGATGTGATTATGGTGGGTGAAATTAGAGATGAGGAGAGTTTGGATATAGTTTTAAAAGCTTCCCTAAGTGGACATTTGGTTTTGAGTACCTTGCATACTAATGGTGCTATAGAAGCTATTTTTAGAATGAAGCACATGGGTGCAAAAGAATATTTAATAGCTTATGCACTTAATTTGATCATAGCCCAACGCTTGGTAAGAAAACTATGTGAATGTAAAGAAGCTAGCGATGAAAAATTTCATTTTCAAAATCAAGTTTTTGAAGGAAAATTTTATAAAGCAAATGGTTGTGCTAAGTGTATGTATAGTGGATATAAAGGGCGCTTAATGGTGGCTGAATTTTTGTTTTTAGATCATAATTTAAAAAGTATGATAGAAAATAATGCAAATTATGAAAATATTTTAACTTATGCTTTAAAAAAAGGTTTTTTAACTTTAGGTAGAGATGCTTTGGAAAAAATTAAGCTTGGTTTGACAAGTGTAGATGAGCTAAGAAAGATTGGTTTTTGAAAAAATTTATTATTTTTTATGCTTTAAACAAAGAGCAAAAGCAATGTATAATTAAAGCTAAAAATCTATATGAAGCTAGAAATCTTGCACAAAAATCATTTGAAAATATTATTAGTGTTGAAGAACACCTTGGAGTAACAAAACATAAAATCAAAGAAGAAGAGCTTATTTTTATCCTTAAAGATTTAAATATGGTTTTAAAAGCAGGATTAAGCTTGCAAGAGGCTATTTTAGAGTTTGCAAGATCAAATCATGATGTATATGTAGCTAAAATATTTAGTGTGATTTATAATAAACTCAAAAATGGAAGCTCTTATAATGAAGCTTTTAGAGGTATTTTAAATTCTAGAGAATGTGCTGTTTTAAAAATTTGTGATGGTAAGGAGGATTTATATAAGGCTTTTGAGATTATCATTAATCTAAAAGAGAAAAACCTTCATAGTTTTAAGCAGTTTAAAAAGGCTATAACTTATCCACTTTTCGTTTTTACATGTATTATTTTAGCTTTTTTTGTACTGATGATTTTGGTTTTACCTGAATTTAAGACTTTATTTTTGCAACTTGAATTAGATTTACCAAAAATCACTCAAATTCTTTTTATTGTAGGAGATTTTTTTAAACATTTTTATGTATTTATTTTATTAGGTATTGGATTTTTTATAATGCTTGCTTATTCTTTTAGAAAGTCTTTATTTTTTCATGAAATTCTTTTTTACACTCCCATTTTTGGAAAAATAATATTTTTTCAAGATAAATTTTGTTTTTTCTTAATTTTTTCATATTTATTAAAAGCAGGTGTGGATATAAAAAGAGCTTTTGAATATGCGTGTGAAGGTATAGAAAATCAATTTTTTAAAAATAAAATGTTTGTTGCAAAAACTTTATTTGAATCAGGACTTGATTTAGCTCAAGCTTTTTCTAAGACAAAGCTTTTTGATTCTTTTGTGATAAGAATGTTAAATTTAGCTTTAAAAAGTTCTAAACTAGATGAAAGTACTTACGAGCTTGCTTTATTTTATGAATATAAAAAAGAAAATTATACTCAAAGACTTTTGGCTATTTTAGAACCTTTGATGACAATTTTTATGGCGAGTTTGATTTTAGTATTAGCTTTAGGTGTATTTTTGCCTATGTGGCAAATTAGTCAAGGAATTTAAGCAAGATAATCATAAGCAACCTTAGCTATGGTTAAAGCAACCATGGTTAAAAAGAGTTTTTTGATAAAAGTTCCTTGTGTTTTTAAAACTAGTTTTGAACCTACAAAGGCGCCTAGAATTTGGCCTATACCCATTAAAATGCCAACTTTCCAAAGCACCTCATAAGAGTATAAAAATACCCCTAAAGCTACTACATTGCTAGTAAAATTTAAGATTTTAGTATTAATGCTTGCGTTTTTCATGCTAAAACCAAGAAATATCACACAAGCAAAAATCCAAAAAGACCCAGTTCCAGGCCCTAAAAAGCCATCATAAAAGCCAAGTAATAAACCAAAAGTGATTTGAAAACTTGTGGTGCTCATTTTAGCTTTGTTATGTACATGACCTAAATCAGGTTTGAAAATAGTATATAAAAAGATCAAAATAAGGCAAACTAATACAATGATTTTAACAGCATTTTGGTCTATTAATAAAACCGCATAAGTTCCAATGGCTGCACCAATAGCAGTAAATAAAATTCCTAAAGCTATTTTCTCTATATGCATAGATTTTCTATAAGCTAAAACTGCGGTGAGTGAGCCAAAGGTGCTTTGAAGCTTATTAGTGGCTAGAGCTAAATGAGGAGGAATACCACAAGCAAATAAAGCAGGTATGGTAATAAGTCCACCACCACCTACAATTGCATCAACACAGCCTGCAAAAGCAGCAACAAAAAATAAAATCACATAATAAGTTAATTCAAGCCCCATAAGCTTTCCTTGTTTTGTCCGATTCTATATAGAGCAAAATCATATTTTATAGGATCTTGTGGATCAAATTTTTTAAGACTTTGAGTAAGCTCTAAAACACTTTTAAAATCATAAATCTTACGCTTTAAAAGCTTAAGTTTCAATGAAACTTTATGAGTATGGGTATCTAAAGGTATGAGTAAATCTTTTTTATCGATATTTTTAAACAAACCCAAATCAAGCTCATCTTTTCTTACCATCCACCTAAGATACATATTGTATCTTTTTAGAGGACTTTTTGGGGTTTTAAATTCTTTTGAAAAGAAAAACTCATAACCATAGCTTTTATAAGGATTAAGCTTATAAATTATTTCCATGAAGGCTTTTATTGCTTGTGTGATGTTTTGTTCTTTTTGATAGGCCTCGGTAAAAATATTTTCTATACTATTTTCATTTTTTAAGCGTTTAAGTGTGATAAAAATTTGAGCTATGTCTTGAGAGTTTTGAAAGCGGTATTTTATATTTTTACATTCTTTTTTAATAATCTCATCATTTCTTTCAAGCAAGGAAAAATCAAGTTTTTTTAAAAAATTTACAATATTTTTAGCATTTCCATAAGCAAATAAAGCACAAAGTAAGGCTATGGTTTCATCTTTATAAATACTTGCAATTTGTAAAGGATCAGGATGAGAGAAAAGCTCTTTTTGAGTATTTTTGCTTAAGATAGCTTCATCTAAAAGAGCTTTAATTTGCATTAAGATTTTAAACCAAGTAAGGTTTCAAGCATTTGATCAACAGTGGTTACGATTTTAGCTGCGGCGCCATAACTTGCTTGATATTGTATGAGTGCTGCTAATTCTTCGTTGGTATTTACACCACTTTTTGATTGATATTCTGCATAGGCTGTATTAAATACTGTCATATTAGTTGCATGCGCAAAACCATTGCTTTCAGCATCTGAAGCAATTTGACCTGTAAATTTTCTATAATATCCATCTAAAGACATAGTATCTACTGTACCATCTTTATTGTAAAAATTTACTTTTTGGGTTTGAAGTTGTAGCATGGCATTTGCTACATCATTATTTCCATCAACACCATTTGAGCTTGCTTTTAAACTATTTGGATCATTTCTAATGCTTGAGTTGACATTAATATCATTTGCATCTTGGCCATTAAAAAATGAAGATACATTTAAAGCACCTGGGAAATTTGTACCATTATCTTTAAAAGCTATTTTATAGCCCTTTTTTAAGCTATTGATTTGGAAATTTCCGCTATCACTTTGTCCATCGTAATGATAAAAAGCTTGAAAATAATCATTTAAATCATCACCACCTTGACCATTCTTGTTATCATCAATATCTGCATTAATTTGCTTGATAACATCTTCCATGGTTGTATTGACATCAATCTTGATGGTTCTTGTGGCTACTGCATTGCCTTTTTCATCATAAACTGTTATATCAAAACTTCCTGCTTGAATGTTTTTATCATAACTCATTAAAGAAGTATCAGGTTTTAATCCTTTTAAATCATCTGAATTAACTCTATCTGTAGCTGCTTGAGCATAGACATTGTTAGTTTGAGTTATGAGTGTTTTTGTAAAAGTATTTAGCATATCTTTATATTCTTGCAATTTTCCATCGCTGTAAGTATCATGATTACCATCATAGTTTCTACCTCTAAGATCAAGCTGAGCACCAAGTTGCCCGCCTGAAATTTTATTGGTTAAATCGTAACGATTTTCATCATTTACTTCATAATAAATTTGATAAAATCCATTAGGATTATTATTGTCTAGTTTTAAAGGATGAAAGCTAGAACCATTTACTATACTAAAACCTTGAATGCTTAAATCATAATATCTTCCTGAATCAGTCATGGTAGATTCTAAAGTACTATCTTGAGAGCTTGTTCCTTTCCAAGCTACTGCATTAACTAGCTTTGAAAGCCTAAGTTCAAGTTCATCTCTTTTATCTCTTAGTTGATTTGCATTATCAGTTGGTAAAACTTCTTCATTTTCAAGCTGTTTGTTAATATTTGCAATCTCTTGACCAATGTTGTTGATTTCATCTACAGTTTGTTTGATTTGCTCGTTGACAGTTTGTTGCATTTTATTAAGATCTTGTAGTGTTTTTTGTATATTTTGAGTTAGTGTGTTTGCACTTTCAATAAGATCTATTTTGCTTGCTCCATCACTTGGATTAGATGCAAAGTTATTCCATGCATCATAGTAGTTTTTATAATCTTGCAAAATACCAGTACCTTGCATATCAGGAAATCTTTGGCTTGCCTCTTGCAAAATTTGTCCTAAATAATTTGTATAGTTTTGCTGAGTGGTGGCATTTTTTAACTCATAATAAGAATGCTCATCATGTAATCTTTTTATGGTGTCAATTTGTGTGCCCGTCCCTAGATGCAAACCACCTCTATCAATGGACATTCCAGAACTTTGTACAGCTCTTTGTCTAGTATAAAATACTGCATTTGCATTAGAGATATTATTGCCTGTTGTATTAATTTGAAGTTCAGCAGCTCTAATACCGCTAACCCCTGTATATAAGCTATCAAAAATTCCCATGATTTAACCTTTAAACATTGATCTTAAATAATGAATCTGGAATTGTTTTTTGATCTCCATAAGCATTATTTGTTCCATTTTGTTCAAACATTGTGTTTAGAAGATTGTCATAAAAATTTTTAATAATAAGAGCTAATTTAGCGTATTCTTTATTTTTTTGGTGCAAGGTGTTTAAATTTTGCTTTAAAAGAGCAAGTTTTTCTTTATCTTCATCATCTAAAAGCTCATCTAAGCCTTTATTATTTCCTTGATTGCTAAGTTCTACTAAAGCCTTATCAAGATTTTTTTTAGCAATTTGAAAATCATTTACAAGTTTAGTTTTTTCCTCTACGCTTTTGCTAACATGTTGGTGATTAGCAGCTTGAATTTGGGTTATATCTTCTAAAGTAAGATTGATGAGTTTTTCTAAAATAGAATTTGTTTCGTCTAAGTGTTGTTTAACCATTTTTTTATCCTTTCTTAGGCACTAACCCAAAAAAGGATAAAAATTATAATAAAGAATCTGCTATTGCTTTAGAAGTGGCTTGTAAGTCTACTTTATACTCGCCATTTTTAATTTGAGAAGCAATGATAGATGCTTTACTTTCTTCTGCCTTTTGAGTTTCTTTTGCCTTGTTGTTTTCTTTGTTTTCTGTTTTATTTATATCATTAGTAGCAACCTGCGCTACATAACTTTGATGTATAGGGTTTATCATTTTAAGCCTCCAGTTCTATTGAAAAACTCTAAGAACTATATCGACACTTAAAAAAATAACTTAACCCCTTTCTTTTAAATAATCAAATAATAATTTTGAAAAACCTAACCCCCCGCTTAATGCTTTACTCATAGTATCATTATACATAGATGAATAAATTTCATCACTTGCATCTTTTCCAAATAAAGAATTTTCTTGTTTTAAAGAAATATCCAAAACGCTTTTGATTAAAAAAGCTTCAAAAGCGTCAGTTTGTTCTTTTAAAGCTTTATCTTCATCATTTAATGCTTGTATATGAGTTAAATCATTTTTAAAAGCACTATCTGCATAATTTTTAGCAGCCTTGTAGCTGTTATTGTGTTTAGTAATACTTTCATAAAGTTCACTGCTATAGTTTTTACTCGCTAAATAATTATCAACTCTCATCATATCACCTCTAATTCAGCACTAATTGCACCAGCTCTTTTTAGATTTTGCATAATAGCTATGATATCATTTGGTGCTGCTCCAAGTTTATTTAGCATTCTAGCTATGTTTGCTACTGTTGTTTTGTTGTTTGTGATTTTTAAAGTATTAGATACAGGATCTAAAATACCACCATCTTTCATATCGATTTCATTTTGTCCTAAAGCTACAGTATTGTTTGGATCGATTTTTATAGTGATATCTTTATGGGTAATTAATATAGGCTCAACTTCTATATTTACTCCCGCTACTATGGTTCCTGTTCTTTCATCGATGATCACTTTACTTTCTGGAGTATAAGCTATATCTTGTTCTAATACTCTTGCCATAAATTCAACATGAGAAAATTCTTCAGGTTTTGTTAATTTTATAGTTCTAGAATCTAAAGCCTTTGCTATATCTGTATCAAAAATAGTATTTAAAACTCTTTCTATATTGTTAGCTGTTTTAAAATCTGCTTCTTTTAAGCTTAAAATCAGATCATCTGTTTGACTGAAATTTTGAGGTATTTCTCTTTCAACTACTGCACCATTAATAACATTTGCTGAGGTTGAGTGTGTTCCTGCTGCACCTGGTCTTGGACTAAGTCCACCTATAGCTAATGAACCTTGAGCTACTGCATAAATTTCTCCATCAACCCCTTTTAGAGCTGTCATAAGTAAGGTTCCACCTTGTAAAGATTTAGCATCACCTAAAGAAGCTACACTTACATCAAGCTTATCTCCGCTTCTTGCAAAAGCAGGAAGTTTTGCTGTAACCATTACTGCTGCTGTATTTTTTGATTTTATATCACCTGGGCTAACTTTTACATTCATACCTTGAAGCATATTTGAAATAGATTGTAGGGTAAATTCGCTACTTGTGCCATCTCCACTTCCATTTAAACCAACAACCAAACCATATCCTATAAGTTGGTTATCTCTAACACCTACTACATTGGTAAGTTCTTTAATAGTAGCTGCAAAAACGCTTAGACTTAGCACTAAGCTTAAAAATAATATTCTCATCGATTCTTCCTTTAATCTATGCTATTTTCATAAATTAAAGCAAAAAAAGTTCCAAATTTATGCAAAGGAGTAAAAACTTAGAGTGGTTGAACCAAATTTTTTTTCTTTAGTTTTTTGATAATTTTGTATTTTAGTTGGAGTTTTAAAAGTACTGTGATGTTCTATGATGATGATTTTAACATTTGAATTTTTTATATTTTCTATCAATTTTAAAGTTTTTTCATAAATATCAAAAAAACCTTCTCTAATATCAAAAGGTGGATCAAGATATAAAATAATATCTTCTTTGGAATTTTGAATAATTTGAGGGGTTTTTTTAAAGGTATCATCATTGAGACAAATGGTGTTTTGATCAATACTAGATGCATTTTTTAAAGCGATTTCATAAGCTTTTTTATCTTTTTCTATGGCATAGCTTTTTAAGCAACCATTACTTCTTGCTTCTAATGCCATTAAAGCGCTTCCTCCAAAGGCTTCTATGAAAACCTTATCTTGTAAAGAAAAACGCAAAACATTAAAAACACAAGATTTTACTATGCTTTTGGTACTTCTTGTGATGTCTAGACTAGGAAGTAAAATTTTTTTACCCTTATAGATTCCACTTTCTATGGTGGTGTAAATTTTTTGAGTTTGTTTTTTTGAGTTTGTTTTTTTATCCTCTTTGTAATTTTTTAAAAAATCTTTTACGCTTTGATATTCTTGTGTTTTATGCATTATTATTTTCTTCTTTGATGAGGTTTTTTAACTCTATTTTGTAAAGATCAAATATCGCATCGATTTTTTCATGACTTTCTTGACGCAATTGCTCTAAAATGGCTTCACATTTTTGATTCATAAGTTTTTTCTCACGCATAGCAATCTTATAAGCAATACTTTGCAAACTTGCATTGAAATCATTTAAGGCATTAAGCAATTCTTGCATATTAAAAGGAGGGGTTAAAAAATTTGATTTTTTATTGATGATAAATTGTGGTTTTTGTGTATTGATTTTTTCATCACAGACTAAAAAATCACAATCTTTTTTTAAAACTAAAAAATCTTTCAAGGCAATTTCTAAAGTTTTTTCTAAAATTAAATCTTTACATTCAAGAGCGATTTTCATTGATTAAACTCACTTTTAATTTGTGTTTTTTTAAAGTATATGGTACTATACCTAGGGCTAAATTTGCAAGCTCTGCAAAACTTAAAATATAAAAATCTTCAAAATTTCTATTTGAAATAGCTTGTAATTCTTTATAGCATTTGTCAAACATATAAAAAGAATAAAAATCCTCAACTACTAAAAAATCACAACCACTATCATAAGCATCTAACATTGTAGCAGCAGCACTTTTGAAAGCTAGCTCAGCATTTAAATTTAAAAATCCATAGCCACAGCTTTTGTATTTCCTTTCAAAGTCTATGATATTTGCTTTAAGTATTTTAGTAAGTTCTAAAGAAAAATTTGCATTAGAAAATCCTTGATAAACACCTATATTAAATTGCTCAAAAAAATGTTTAATGTGTTCTTGTTTAAGATGCTTTAAAAAAACTTCTGGAGCATATTGAATTTTTTCAATTTTACTCATAATTTCATAAGAGCTGTATTCGCAAGCTAAGATATTATCTTCATTCATCATTCTTGAATACTCATTTAGTATTTCTTTTGGATCATAATCAATAATAAAATAATTTTTACCTAAAGGCTTTTCACATAATGCGCTTTGAACTCCAACTTTATCTAAAGCATCTTTGATGATATCAAAATAACAAAATAAATCATTATTGCTATTAGTATAAATTTTATACATTTTAATTCCTTAAAAAATACTTCTTGCAAGGCCTGATTTTACAAGCATTACTTTTAATTCTTTAATATAAGATTCATAATCAAGCTCATTTGATGAAATAAAATTTTTAAATTTAGTATGATAGTAAATTCCTTTTTCTTCATCTGCGACTAATTTTAAAAATTGCGGTGCTTTTTCTGGATATTTAAGCAACATCTTATAAGCAAAGATAAAAAAACTATCGCCAAGATACTCAGGTAAAAATTCTCTAATTTCACTTGTATAATATAAAAAGTCATATTGTTTATAAAGTTCTATATCGTGTATATCAATAAGTCCTTTAAAAAGTTCGAGTTTTTCTAAAAAATCACTTTTATCCATGATTAAATCTTTGGTTGCTCTTTTGGTGTCAAGTGGTTCTATGATGAGTTCTTTTCCAAATTTCTCAATGATATTATTTAAATCTCTTCGTTGTCTAAGGGCAACTTGGTTGATTTTAATACAACTTTCTGGATTTTCTTCAAAGTCAAAATATATATCATCTTTTTTCACTTGCACTAAAATATCATAAACACTTTTAAAATTTTTACTATCATAAACATAAGGTTTATAATAAGCTAAATAATCACTATCTTTATCAAAACGAAAAATTCTTAAAGTTATTTGCATATTTTATCCTTGGTATTATTTTTCATTATATACATTTTAAACTTATAAAAATTTGATTATTATATAAAATTAAAAGCTTTTTGTATAAAATATTCACATGGATAAAGAAAAAATTATTATCAATGCCTTTGCTAATCCTATCAATGGAGATGATGGGGCAATCATCGATGGATATTGTTATTCTAAAGATTTATTTTGTGAAGACGTGCATTTTAAGCGTTCTTGGATGAGTTTAGAGCAAGTTGGAGCAAAGGCTATGCTTGTTAATATTTCTGATGCAATTGCTATGAATGCTACGCCAAAATATGCTCTTTTAGGGCTTTCTTTGCCAAAATGTTTAGAAATGAAACAAGTTAAAGCTTTACAAAAAGGCTTACTAGATAGTGCAAAAGAATTTGGGGTACAAATTATAGGTGGAGATACTATAGCGGATAATAAAATCAATATTAGTGTAACTATTATTTCTAAAGTAAATAAAAAGGCTATTTTTAGAAAAGGTTTGAAAAAAGGAGATTTGTTTGCTTTTAGTGGGAAATTAGGTGAGAGTTTAAAAGGTTTAAATATTTTATTTCGCGGTGGAAAATTGCATTCTAAACATCGTTTTATAAAACCTAGTTTGAGACAAAATTTTTTTTATGATATAGCAAAAAAAGTTAGAGTAAGTATGGATATTTCAGATGGTTTAAATAAAGACTTATCAAGAATGCTGTTTCAAAACCAACTTAGTATAAAATTCCTTAAAAAATTAGATAAATTTAGCTTAAATAGTGCAGAAGAATATGAAATTTTATTTGCTTTTGATAAAAAACATAAAGCATTTATACAAAATATGGCAAAAAAACATAGAATTAAACTAAATATTTTTGCAAAAACAACAACAGGAAGGTATAAATTTTATGGAAGAGAACATCATTTTTAAACCCTTATATGCTTTAAAACATAGCCCGATAGATGTGTATTTTTCAAAAAATAGCAATGATTTTGTAGTAAGAGAAAAGCCTTTATATGAATTTAGTGGCAAAGGTGAACATTTAATTTTGCATATACAAAAAAAAGATCTTAGCACTAGCGAGGCTTTGAGAATTTTAAGTGAGCAAAGCGGTGTTAAAATGAAAGATTTTGGCTATAGCGGTTTAAAAGATAAACAAGGTTTAACTTTTCAATATATTTCTATGCCTAAAAAATTTGAAGAGAGCTTAAGAAATTTTAAACATGATAAGATGAAAATTTTAGAAACTTTTTATCATGATAATAAACTTAGAATAGGGCATTTAAAAGGAAATTCATTTTTTATAAGATTAAAAAAAGTTTCAAAAGTGGATGCTTTAAAAATAGAACAAGCTTTTAAAAATATCCAAAAACAAGGTTTTGCTAATTATTTTGGATATCAGCGTTTTGGCAAATTTCAAGATAATTTTTCACAAGGACTAGAAATTTTAAAAGGCAAAAAAATCAAAAATAAAAAAATGCAAGAATTTTTAATTTCTGCTTTTCAAAGCGAGCTTTTTAATAGATATTTGAGCAAAAGGGTGGAATTATCACATTTTATTAATGACTTTAGTGAAAAAGAAATAAAGCAAATTTATGGTTTAGAAAAAGAAGAAATCAAAAGTTTAAAAAATCAAACACAGTTTTTTAAGCTTTTAAAGGGTGAAGTTTTAGGACATTATCCTTTTGGTAAATGTTTTATATGTGAAGATTTATCAAGTGAAGTAGAAAGATTTAATCAAAAAGATATTAGCGCAATGGGTCTTTTAATAGGCTCTAAAGCTTATGAAGCAAACGAAGGTCTAGCTAAAAAATTAGAAGATGAGATTTTTTCTTTTGCATATGAGTTTAAAGATAGAATGCAAGGTTCAAGGCGCTTTATGTGGTCTTATTTGCAAGATTGCAAAAGTTATTATGATGAAGAAAAAGCTCATTTTACTTTGGAGTTTTTCTTGCAAAAAGGCTCGTATGCCACGGTGGTTTTGGAGGAAATTTTACACACAGACATCTTTGAACAAACACATAATATATAATTTTAAAATTGATATTGAGTATCAGTTAAAATTTATCTTTTATAAATTATAATAACAATTATCATTTTTATAAAAAGGAAAGCTCAATGTCAGTTTTGGTTATCGGAGCAGATGAAATAACTCCAATTAAGGCAGTTTTAACAAACCTAGGTGCAAAAAATATAGAGCATTGGGATGCTAGAAATGAAAATAGGGTAAATAGAAAACCCATTCCACAAAATACTGAATGTATAGTTATGCTGACTAGTTTTTTAAATCATAATACTATGAAAAAAATCAAAACAGAGGCAAAAAAACGCAATATACCTTTAGTTTGTGCTAAACGCAGTGTTAGTTGTGTTTATTGTGAGTACTGTAAAGTTTTTGGACTTGATCAAGCTTATGAGTGTGCAAAGAAGGCTTAGTGTATGTTTGGATTTAATGAAAAAGAGGATTTTATACCTAAAATATTTAGAGATTTAGAGCAAAAAAGTATTAATTATATTTTTTTAAATTTATATAATTCCTTGGTTGAAGATGATCTAAAAATACCTTATGTCTATGCAAAACAAGCTGGCTGTTTAAGAAATATTTTTGAGTTAAAAATTCAAAATATGAGCGCAGAAAGAACTTTGAGATTTAGTAAAGTAAAGCAATTTTGTCCATATTCTCATAAAATCATCAAAGCATATAAAGAAGGAAATTTAAATAAATTAGAGCTTGAAGCAAAGAAACCAAAATATGCTTTAGCTAAATTAATACAAAATGTGTTTTTATCACCTATTTTTACTTTACCTTTGCAAGTTGCTTTTGAGGCTTTTGTATATGATAAAATTTGCAAAAGCAATACAAAATCTAAGATAAAGCTTGATAAAAACATTATTATCATCAATGAAAAAATGGCAGTTATGCCTTTATTTTATAAAGATAGTGATAAAGATGTAGAGCTTGCTTTACAATTTATAAAAGATAATTCTTTTGAAAGATTTTATATTGTGTATCCAAGAAATAAAAATTTCACTCAAAATAAAGAAATAAGACATAATTTATGTGAAAATAACAAAACTTTGCTAAAATTAGTTCCCTATACTATTAATAATCAAATTTTAAGGAGATGTTAAATGTCAATAGCAGTAATTTATGGTAGCTCTATGGGTAATACTGAAAGTGCGGCAAATATGATTGCTCAAAAAATGGGAATTTCTGATGTATTAAATATCGCAGATATTGATGCAGAAAAAATTAATTCTTATGATAAATTAATTTGTGGTACTTCTACTTGGGGAAGCGGAGATTTTCAAGATGATTGGGATGGTTTTGATTTTTCTGCTTTAAATCTTAGTGGCAAAACTGTTGCAGTTTTTGGTATGGGAGATAGTGAAAGCTATTCAGATACATATTGCAGCGCTATGGGTAAACTTGCTCAAGCTTTAAAAGCAGCAGGTGCAAATTTAGTAGGCGCTGTTTCTACAGGTGGTTATACTTTTGAATCAAGTGAGGCCGTAGAAGGCGATAAGTTTGTAGGACTTGCATTAGATAATGATAATCATGAGGATTTAACTGAAAGTAGAATTGATGCTTGGTTAGAGCAAATCAAACCTTCTTTTTCTTAAATATTAGATGCCTTTAGGCATCTAATATAACTTAGAATTTTCTTTTTTTAGTTTCACTTAATATATCTTGTGCTAAAGAATCTACTTCATTAGCAATAGCATTAGTTCTTATAGCTGTTTGAGAGTTTTGTTGTGTGAGCTTTTCTATAGTAGCAACTGACTCATTGATTTGACTAATGTCATTTGCCTCTTCTTTGATAGAATCTCCCATATCACTTATAGATTGAGCTAAGATATTAGTATTGGCTTCTATTTCACCTAAAGACTTTTGAGTTCTTTCTGCTAGATTTCTAACTTCTTCGGCAACAACAGCAAAGCCACGTCCATGTTCTCCTGCGCGTGCAGCTTCAATAGCAGCATTTAATGCAAGGAGATTAATTTGTTCAGCTATATCTGAAATCACCGTAGTAACACTTTTGATATCATTGCTTTGCTTTACTACATCTTGTGCTTTAATGGAAATTTCACTCATAGCTGAGTTCATTTGCTCTAAAGCTCTTGCGCTTTCTTGTAGTGATGAGGTTTGATGTGTGGCATCATTGGTAAGTTCTTGCATGCTTTGCTTGAGCGCCTCAGCTTTTTGGTTTAACAATTCACCTTGATTGAGTGATTGGGAGAGCATATTTTTAATTTCATTTCCTAGTGCATTGATTGCTTTTTCTACATCGCCTTTTGGTGTGTTGATAGCTGCTGTAAAATCTAAATGTTTGTAGCTATCAAATACAGCTTGAATTTCATTTAAATCACGACCTATTTTTGTTTGCAAGGTGGTAAGCATTTTGTTTAAAACTTCTATGAGTTCTTGAATTTGCGGATTATTAGCATGAGAGCTAATGTGTAAATCAAGCTCACCTGTTTCTATTTTTCTAGCAACATTTACAGATTCTTCAATAGCTTTTGCATCTTTACTTAACGCCTCTTTAATAATTTCAATGTTCTCATTGATTTCATCGGCCATTTTTCCAAATTCATCTTGAGTTTTAAGTTTAATAGGATGAGAATGAGCGTCTTTGTGATTTAGATAGTTAAAGAAATTATGTAATCCCGAAGAAATAATTGCAATAGGTTTAAGATTATATGAAATAATCATTCTAATAAATATCAAGGTTATAAAAATAGCAATTAGAGAGATAATAATTTGCTCCATTAGTGTTTGTTTGGCTGCATCACTATAAAAATCATAATCAGCTATAGAGCAAATAGTGTATTTTGGATTAATACTGCCATTACAAATTAAAGCCTTGGTTCCTTCTTCCATGGTTTGAACTTTAAAAATATCTTTAGAAAGGGTCTTGTTTGCGCCTTCAGGTGTTTTAAAGTAGCTTGAAATAATATCTTTACTAATGTCTGTTGAAGTTAAAATTCTAGATGAGTCAGTGTGAAAAAGATAAGTTCCATCATGAGCTAAAACCGCTGCATGTGAATAAGGTGTTTTGCCTATGGCTAAAACTTCTTCTGAGAATTTTTTCAAATCATAATCAGCTGCAACAACGCCTATAACTTTACCATTTTCCATAATAGGGCTGGCGTAAGAAATAGTAGGTTTTTTCATACTAGATGATATATAAGGTTCTGTAACAACTAGCTCTCTTTTTTCTTTAGCTTCTTTGTACCACCCTCTAGCTCTAGGATCATATCCGCTTTCTGGAGTTTGATTGTTGCCATTGGATCTAAATATTTTACCATCTTCAAAGCCTACATAGGTTAAATCAAAACCCAAAGAATCTCCTATGGATTTTAGTAAACTAGTGTATTGCTCTGGGGTTAGATTGTTTTTATTTTCTTTAATGTATTTTGTTAAAGAATTGATCACATTACGTCTATCGCTTGCATATAAATCAAATCTTTTACTAACATCAAAAGCAACTTTTTGTTGAAACTGAACTAGTAGTGTATGGCTATTGGATTTAGATTTAACATAGTTAAAAAAACCCAAAACACATAGCAATACTACAACAAAAATACAGACCAAAAAGGCTATTTTATTGGAAAAATTTCCCAGTAGGTACTTCTTTAGCGATGAGAGCATTTTTTCTCCTTGAAAAAGTCAATATATGACTCTATGATTATAATAGTTTATAAGATTTTATTGAAAAAATATTTAAAATTTTATAAAAAATATTTATTTTTATTAAAAAATATTATATTGCGAAATATTTTTAAATAAAAAATTCTAATTTTTTGGAGAGTAGAATTTTATTGTCAGTGTATTTTGCCCATTGTATATTTAAAGCAAAAATATAAGCATTAGCAAATTTTGCAAAAGGAAATCTCTCATAATATATTTTTTCTTGTTCTATGGTGGCTTTTTGAAAAAGAGCTTTAATTTGCACTCCTTTAATGAGATTAATAATGTTTGTATCTAATGCTATACTAACTGCCACTTTAGGGGATTTATAGGAAAGTTGAATATGCTTAGTGTGCTCTTCACTGGCAAAAATTAAAGCTAAATTTTTATCATCAAAAGCATAATAACAGCTTGCACAATATACTCCACCATCCTCATCAAGCATGCTTAAATTTAAAAGTTTTTGTGAATGGATGAAATTTTTAATTCTTTCATCCATTGTTACTAGCTTTAAGTTTTAAAATTTTTTGATAACTTAAGTGAGTTAAAAAAATTACATAAAATACTTGTAAAAATAAACCGAGTAAAGGTATGCTTGATAAAGCAAAAAAGATCAAAGTGATAATTTTGAAATACAAAGGTGATGAGTTTTTATAAAAATCATCAAAATTGCTTTTATCTAAGACATTACTTAACACATCTAATAATAAAAGTTTGTGAAATAAACAATAAAATACTCCATAATAAATTACAATGCTAACAAAGGGTATAACCAATAAGAAAGTAGCTACTACAAACAATACGCATGAGATGAGTATAAATTTGAATGTTTTTAGTAAAACTTCTAAAGAGTTTACTTCTTTTTGTATAGAATGGTTGTAATATTTTTGATTGATTTTTTTGACTATATAAGGAGTTAAAAAAGAAATTATTAACATAGTAAAAAATACTGAGGCAAATACTACTATGAAAAATCCGCCTATGACACTTAAAAATGCAAGTGAAAATTGCACTATGGAAAAGCTAAAAAACCAAGCCATAAAAGAACCGCTAACTACATCTTCTATGTAAGAAAAGAATATATCATAGCTATAATATACAAGTAAGGCAAAAAGAAATAAACTAATTAAAAATGGCAAGAGAGAAAATTTTAAAAAAGGCTTGCTAAGAAAATCTTGCAAGCTTAGATATAATATACTCATTTAATTTGATTGTAATTTTCTTGAAGTTTTTGATAAATTTCTTTATAATCTAGCGTTTCTTTTAAAATTTGATTTAAAACTTCATTATCTTCTGTGCCATTCCATGTTTTTTTATAGCTGCCTTCTTTGTAGCCGTTTTCTTGTCTGAATTGATTTAATATATTTTTTCCAATATAGGTTTTATAAAGCTCAAAGAAATTTAAACCACATTTTCTAGCTAAAACAAAATACACGCTTAAAAGTTCACCTAAATCATAATCAAATCCACTGCATTTATGAATAATAAGTTCAATATCATTTAAAATTCCATAAATATCTGCTTCACTTGGATTAGAAGTTTCTTTACAAAAATCATCAAAAAAAGTTACAGAAGAAACTTCTTCTGCTATGAAGTTTTTATCATCGATTTGTTTTTCTTTATATTCTTCTAAAATTAAACTTAAAATAAAATGCCATATATCCACTATTTCAATGCGTACATTATCCCAGTTTGCAGGAGTATGTATGCTTTTCCAATGTTTCCAAGCAAAAGAATCAATAAGCTCAGCACACTCCATATAAATACATCTTCTAAAACTAATTAATTTGCCTTCTTTAGTATAGCCGTTTTCCCAACCTATACCATTGGTCTCATCATTTAGTTTTTGCTGGAGTTCTAGCATGCTTTTTAAAATATCTTTTACTTCCATGTTGTTTCCTTTTTTAAGCATAAAATCCAAATTCTTTATTATCTTCTTCTTTTTGTTCTTTTTGTTTGTTGTATTGTTCCCAAATTTCTTCTAATAATTTAGCACTATCTTGAAAAATTTGCTTTTTAATATCTTCAAGATCAGTTTTATTTATTTCTTTGTTTAAACTCTTATCCATGGTGTTAAACAATTCGTGCAAAGTAGCTTTTTTATGTTCTTCATTTTTTGGTTCAGGTAAAGCATTGCCAATTTTCATTGCAGTGGTGATAAGCTCTTTTGGTTTTAAAGTTCCTACTCTTGAGTTTTTCATGAATTCATCGATTTGAGGTTGTACTTTAGCTACTGCTTCTTTTATTTCTTCTATTTCATCTTGTGAAAGTTTGGTTCCATTATATGAGAATGAAAAACCAAATTGATTTCTAAGGCTTAAAGAGGCCGAATTACCATCTTTGTCAAATTTTGCCTCTTTTTTATCATACATAGAAAAAGAAAGATGATTGCCATTTTTTGTTTTAATATCCATAGAAAAATTTTGAGAATTATAACTAGAAATTTGCATAACATTCCTTTCAAGTCAAGATAAAGCTATATCGTCAAAATAACTCAATCTTAAACAAATTTGCAAAGTTTTTATACTTTGCAAATTTCAAATATTAGGGAGATAAATATTTTAACATTAAGTCTTTAAATGCTCGTTAAATCCCAAAATAATTTTAATAATTTTTCATTTTTTGCACATATTAAAATTTGCTTTTTATTGTGTGTTTTTTTGCATACTTTTAAAGCTTGTTTTAAATGTTCTTTTAAAGAAAAAATCAACCCAAAGGCAATGGCTTCTTTATCTAAGCCACCTAAAATATAAATCAAAGGCATACGCATAGATTTAGAAACATCAAGTTTTGCTTGCTCGTTAATTGTGATTTTAAAATCAAATTTGCTAGGATGTTTAAACTTATAAGCTAAAGCAAGATCTAAAAACTCATCTAAATGGTTTAATTTTTTTCCGCTAATAAATGGATAGATAAAATAAAATAAATCTAAGATATTATTACTAATTTTGCTTTCATCATTATAATTTTCTTGTATAAAATCATAATATGTTTTAAATTGTTCTTGATAATTTTGCACTAAAGTCATAGCCATTTTGGTTTTTGCAAAATTATTTAAAAAAACTTTAGGATTAGCTTCAAAACTAAAATCTAAAAAATTAATCTTTATATCATTTAGATAAAAAATCCCACTAATTTCACTTTCTAAATCTAGTAAAATATTATCTGAACTAAGCTCATCGATAGAACTACTATGGGCTATTTTATCATCTAATATAATAGAAAAATCATTATAAGCAAATTCATTACTCATAGGTTTTTCATAAAAACCAAAATCATCCCAAAAATTTTCTTCACTACAAGCAATGCATCCATGTCCTGCAGCTACTGGCCAAGAGGTTTTGGAGTTAAATTTAACCTTAGGGCAATTATTGTAAGCATAAGGTCCTTTACAACCTACCTTAAAAAGACAATAGCCTTGTTTTATATTCTCATCATCAAAACTTTGAGCAAAATTTCCTGCTTCAAATTTAGCCTTTCTTTCACATAAATCATGCAAGCATTTTCCATAAAGAGCTAAAGGTCTATTTTGTTCATCTAAAGCCATATCCTGCTCAAATAATATATAAAAACAAAGTGCTGCGATGATATTTACATCGCTTGGAGGACAACCTGGTATATTGATTACTTTTTCTTCTAAGACTTTAGAAATTCCTATGCTTTTGGTAGGATTTGGATGCGCAGCTTGAATTCCTCCATAGCTTGAACAAGTCCCCATAGCAAAGATTGTTTTAGCATTTTTAGCACATTTTTGTAAAATTTCATATCCATTTTCACCATGTGCTCCTATGGTTAAATAAAAAGGATCTATAGCACAAACCCCACCTTCAACAGCTAAAAGAAAATCTTTTTTTTCTAAAATTTCTTCTAGATGTGATTCTGCTTGATGTCCGCTTGCGCTCATAAAGGTTTCATGATATTCTAAAGAAATAAAATCAAAAATTAAATCCAAAAAATCAGGCAATGAAGTTCTAAGCAAACTTTCACTACACCCTGTGCATTCGCTTAAATGAAGCCATATAAGGCTAGGTGGGGTGTGAAGTTGAAAATATCTATGCGCTAAAGGGCTAAAATCATTTGGTAAACCTAAAATTTTAATAATAGAATTTACAGCCTCTAATGAGATATTTTTTTCTTCTTTGTGTGAGTTTTCCAATAGAGCGATTTTATGCTCTAATATGCTTTTTAATTTTTCATTGCTTAAAGACATTTTTTAACCTTTAGCTATTTGTATCATATTTAAAAAATCATTTGCATTTAATGCAGCCGAACCTATTAATACTCCATCACAATTTTTTAAAGCGCAAATTTCTTTAACATTGCTTTGATTGACACTTCCACCATATAAAAGCTTAGCGTTGGTAAATTCTCTTAAAAAATTAAGTATAGTGTTAATATCATCAAGATTGGCACTAACTCCTGTGCCTATAGAATAAATAGGTTCGTAAGCTATGATAAGTTTTTTATAAGATAAGTCAATATTTTCAATTTGTTTTTTTAAAAAATCCAAACTTTTGTTAGCATTTTTAGTTTCTAAACTTTCGCCTATACAATAAATGATATTAAAATCAAGATTTTTTGCAAAATCAAATTTAGCCCTTAAAAAGCTTTCATCTTCACTTAAAGCTCTTCTTTCAGAATGGCCTATTAAAACACTTTTGATACTAAATTCTTCCAAGTGAATTTTACCTATTTCTCCAGTATACGCTCCATTTTCACAAGGGTAGAAATTCTGCGCGCCTTGTTGGAAGGAAAAATTGTCTTTTAAGAAAGCTACACTAGGAGGGAAGATGAAAACTTCATCTTCTTTGTTTAAGTTTTGGTTTAATTTTTGAGCGTAAAGTTCAAAGCTTGATCTTGTGTGATTGCACTTTAAATTTGCTGCAAAAATCATTCATTATCCTTTATAGTCAAAGGTTTTACACCAGGAAGTTCTTTTCCTTCTATAAGTTCTAATGATGCTCCACCGCCAGTTGAAATGAAAGTCATCTCATCAGCATCACCTGCTCTTGCTACAACATCAGCAGTATCACCACCGCCTATTACAGTTGTTGCATGAGATTCGCTAATATAATGGCTCATTTTAATACTACCTTTTGAGAATTTATCTATTTCAAAAACCCCCATAGGTCCATTCCACCATATAGTTTGAGCATCAGAAAGCGCTTCTTTAAACAACCTTACGCTAGCTGGACCTATATCAAGCCCCATCCAACCCGCAGGAATTTCTTGTACAGGGGTGTATTTCATCACTGCTTCTTGAGAGCAAGTTTGTGCTGCTGTAATATCCACAGGAAGATAAATTTTTACACCTAGATTTTTACCTTTGAGTAAGATTTTATTTGCTTCTTCAATTAAATCTTCTTCTAAAAGAGAATTTCCTATATCATAACCTTGAGCTTTTAAGAAAGTAAAGGCCATACCTCCACCTATGATAAGCTTATCTACTTTTGGAAGTAAGTTAGTCAAAGCTTGTAGTTTTCCGCTTACTTTAGAGCCACCTACTACCGCCACAAAAGGACGCGCAGGGTGTTTGATGAGATTACTTGCAAACTCGATTTCTTTTTGGAGTAAAAAGCCTGCACCTTTGTGTGTATTGTCAAAGTATTTAGTGATAGCTTCAACACTAGCATGAGCTCTATGACAAACCCCAAAAGCATCGTTAATATAAACATCGGCCATAGAAGCAAGTTCTTTGGCTAAATTTTCATCATTCTTAGTTTCTCCCTTTTCAAAGCGTAAATTTTCTAAAAGTAAGATTTCACTCGGCTTTAATTCACTAGCTTTTTTCTTTGCATCTTCACCTATAACATCTTTAGCCATGATGACTTCTTTAGCCATTAAACGTGCAAGTCTTTTTGCAACCGGTTCTAAAGAATATTTTGAAGCTATTTCTTTTGGGCGCCCTAAATGTGAAGCTAAAATAACTGCACAACCATTATCTAAACAATATCTTATGGTAGGGATAGCTGAGCGAATACGACGATCATCAGTAATATTTAAAAACTCATCTTGAGGAACATTAAAATCACATCTTATAAATACTTTTTTCTTTGCAAGATCAATATCTTTAATCGATAAAATACTACTCATCTTAAGCCTTTGCTACGAATACTGCCATATCTACTAAACGAGAAGAATATCCCCATTCATTATCATACCAAGCAACCACTTTAACAAAATCATCACAAATTACTTGAGTTAAATCACTTGCTACAATTGCACCATAAGAGCAAGTTATAAAATCACTTGAAACTCTTTCTTCATCATCAACCAATAATATACCTTTTAAATTACTAGCAGCTGCTTTTCTAAAGGCTTCGTTGATTTCTTCTTTACTTACTTTTTTCTTTAAAGTTGCAGTTAAATCCACAGTTGACACATCAGCTACAGGTACACGCATGCTTTGACCATGTAATTTTCCATCAAGTTCAGGCATAACAAGTTTCATAGCTTTTGCTGCACCTGTTGAAGTAGGGATGATATTTTGAGCAGCAGCACGTGATCTTCTTTTATCTCTTGCTTTTGCATCAATAATGCTTTGTCCGTTTGTGTAGGCATGAATAGTTGTCATTAAACCTTTTTCTATGCCAAAATTATCTTGCAAAACTCTACAAATTGGACCTAGACAGTTAGTAGTACAACTTGCGTTTGAGATGATGTTTTCGCCTTTGTATTCGTGAGCATTTACCCCTAAAACATAAGTTGGAGTTTTATCTTTTGCAGGTGCGCTCATGATAACTTTTTGTACCCCATGATCTAAAAATCCTTGACATTTTTCCATAGTTAAGTGTGCGCCAGTACATTCTAAAACAATCTGTGCGCCATATTTTGCAAAGTCTAAATCAGCTACATTTCTACTTTTTAAAACTTTTATTTTTTTATTATCAATTATTAAATCATCACCATCATTTTCAACACTACCATCATATACCCCATGAACGGTGTCATATTTAAAAAGATATTTAGTAAGCTCTATATCAGTAGTATCATTAATCGCTACAAGCTCGATATCATCGCGCTTCATAATAATTCTTGCAACACATCTTCCAATGCGTCCAAAACCATTTATTGCAACTTTTACAGCCATTTTCATTTCCTTTTTATGATTAAGTAGGTAAAATTCTACTAAAAAAAGGTTAAATTTTAATGAAAATCGCACTTTTTGGTGGCAGTTTTGATCCACCTCATTTAGGGCATAATGCTATAGTCTTTAATGCGCTAGCAAATTTAGAGCTTGATAAGCTCATTATTATGCCAACTTTTATTAGCCCTTTTAAGCAAGAATTTACCGCAAATGAACAAAGACGCTTAAAATGGTGTGAGATGATTTGGGGAGGTTTGGAAAAAGTTGAAATTTGTGATTTTGAAATAAAAAAACAAAGACCTGTACCTAGTATAGAAAGTGTTGATTTTTTGTACAAACAATATGAAATTTCTAAATTTTATCTTATTTTGGGAGCTGATCATTTACAAAGTCTTGAAAAATGGCATGAATTTGAAAGATTGCAAAATTTGGTAGAATTTGTTGTAGCTAAAAGAGATGGTATTTTTATACCAAAACATTTTAAAACCTTAGATACTAAAGTAGATATCTCTTCTTCTTTTATAAGAGAAACCTTGCAAACATCACAAGTTTGTGAGCAAATCAAAGAAGAAGTTAAGCTTTATTATTCTAAATTTAAAAATATTTAACAAAAGGAAAACAATGCAAGAAAGAATTAATAATATAGTGCAAATTTTAGATGATAAAAAAGCAGATTTAATAGAAACCTTTGATATGCAAGATAGGGATTATTTTGTCAAATTTGTAGTGATTGCTACTACTATGGGGGAAAGACATGCGCTTTCTTTGATTGATGATTTAAAAACTAATCTTAAAAGCAAGGGTGAGGAGTTTTTAAATATAGAAAGTAGTGAAGAATGGACTGTACTTGATTTGGGAGATATTTTGATTCACTTAATGAATGAAACTTATAGAGCAAAATATAATATAGAAGAATTTTTAAAAAGTTTAAACAAAGAAAATCAAAACTAGGAAATAAAATTGGATAATTTGATTACTGAGTTATCAGATTTAGCTAAAGAATATTTTGATAATTCAGAATTTGAAAAATGTGACGAAGTCTTAAGTGAACTTATAGCTTTTTGTAAAGGTGAAGTTACACTAGCGCAAGATGGTAAAGTGATTTTTATAGATGATGAGGATAAAGAGCGTTTGCTTTTAGAGGCTTATCATAATAGAGCGTTTTGTAGATTTAATTGCTTAAAATTTCAAGAAGCACTTGAAGATGCAACTATAGCTGTAGAATTTGATCCTAGTAATGTATTTTTGTTTAATCTTTTGGGCTTATGTAATTTTAAATTAGATTTATTACAAGAAGCGCTTTTAGCTTTTAATAAAACTATAGCGCTAGATAATGCATATTATTTAGCATATTTTAACAGAGCTAGGGTTTATATACTTTTAGATGAACATGCAAAAGCTTTAAAAGATTTGCAAATTTGTATTGATTTAGCTCCCGAGTATTATATAGCTTATTATACTAGAGCCATTGCCTTGCTTAGTGTTGATCCAAAACAAGCTTTAATTGATTTTAAAAAATCTCAAGATTTAGGCTTTGAATCCTCGCAGATTTTTTATTATCAAGGGGTAGCTTATGAGAATTTAGAAGATTATCAAAAAGCTATAGAATTTTTTACCAAGATGATTGAGCAAGATGAGAGTTTTGCTGATGCGTATTATAAAAGGGCCAATAATAAACGCAAGGTTGATGATTTAGAAGGAGCTTTGCAAGATTGCTTAAAATCTATTGAACTAGATAATGAAAATGCAATGGCGTACTTAATTTTGGGACATATTTATAAAGACTTGGAAAAGATAGAATTATCAATAGATGCTTTTAAAAAATCAATTGAATTAGATGAAAATTTGCAATATCCATGTTTTGCATTGGCTAGGGTTTTGTATGATTTAGAAGATTATGAGCAAGCTTTGAAGTATTATGATAAAACAATTGAGCTTTATGAAGAATATGCCCAAGCATATATTAATAGAGGCAATACTAAAATCAATCTAAAAATGATTGAAGAGGCTATAGAGGATTTTGATTTAGCAGCTAAATATTATCAAGAAAGAGTAAGTAAACATGATTTTACTCCATCAGAATTAGCAGAACTTGAACACGCAGTTCCTTATGGTTTTTATCATTTAGGTAATAGTTTATATGAAATAGACAAATATGATGAAGCTTTGATAAGCTATGAAAAAGCTTTAAAATATCAAAAAGAATATCCCGATGTATTTTTTAATAGGGCTTATTTAAAATCTGATCTTGAAAAATATGAGGAAGCTTTAGAAGATAGTGAACTAGCTGTTAAATATTATAAAAAGCAAAATAATACCCAAGATTATGCTAATTCCCTTTCTCAAAGAGCTTGGATTAAAAGTAGACTTGAAAGATTTCAAGAAGCTATGGATGAATACAATGAGCTTATAAAAACATATAAAGATTATATTGATTTAAAAGATGTATTATTTGAAAGGGCATATTGTGCAAAAGAGCTTGAATCTTATGAAGAATTAATAGCTTATTGTAATGCAGCACACAAGGTGGATAAAAATAATTTTAAACTTTATTTTTGGCGAGGAATTGCTAAATATAATTTAAGCTTAGAAGAAGAAGCTATAGAAGATTTAAACAAGGCTTTAAAAATCGATAAAAACCATAATGGTGCAAAGTATTATAAAGGACTTTGTTATGAAGATCTTTATATATTTGAAGAGGCTATAAAATGTTATGATAGCGTGATTTTAAGTAACGAAGAAGATGATGAGTCGTATTTTCATAGAGCAAAATGCAAAAGAAATCTTGAAAAATACAACGAAGCTTTAAAAGATATCAATGAATGCTTAAAAATAATTGATGATATTGGTGAGTATTGGATAGAAAAAGCACAAATTTTAAGCTTTTTAGGAAAATATGATGAAAGCTTTGAAGCTGCAAAAAAAGCAAGTGAGCTTGAGCCAAAATCATATGAGTGTTATCATTTTATGGGTGCGGTTAAAGTATATTTACAAGATTTTAAAGAGGCTATAAAATATCTTAATATGGCTTTAAATTTAGATGATAGTCAAAATTGGACACATTATTATAAGGCAGAGTGTTTAAGAAATTTAGGTGATTTTCATGATGCATTACAATGTTATGAAGATTGCTTAAAGATAGTAAATGAAAATACCGATGCTTTGGTGGGAAAAATTCAGTGTTTAGAAGAGTTAAAAGAATATGAGCAAGCTTTGGAGTGCACTAAAGAATTATTAAAACTTGATGAAGAAAATGAGTTTGCATTAAAAAATCAAGATATTTTAATGCAAAAATTAAAGCAGCAAAATAAAAAATGGTGGCAAATTTGGAATTAAACTAGAGTTTGTTGATATATTCTTCAATCTCTTTTTTGATTTTGTCTTTTTTATCTTTTAAAGCTTGTTTTTTATTTTTATACTCTGTTTTACTCATATAGTCTTTTTGTTTTTTTAATTCTTTTAACTCTTGTTCGATTTTTTCTATCTCTTGCTCTTTAAGTTTTTTAGCCTCTAATTTTTTATCATAAAAAAGAGGATCTTTTGCACAATCTGCTTGCACTTCTTTTAAGGCTAATTCTAAGCTTAAAGCTTTTTCTTGATGATTGTAATTTTTAGCATAAGCTATTTCTTTTTGAATTTGCTCTATTTTAACCTCACATTGTGTGGAAAATGCAAATGAGCAAAGTGTAAGTAGGAATAACAACTGTTTCATAGTTTAAACCTTTCTTTTTTTGATATTTTAGTTTATTATATTAAATAATTTATTTGCTGTTTTTAATAAAAACATGAGTTTTAAAAAAAGTTATTTGACCTTTTATGCTAATATTAAATTCTAAAGGGATAAAAATCAAAGATGAGTCATTGTTAAGTTTGTAGCTTAATTGCGAATTTTTCTGGTAGTTTTTTAAGACTTTGTCAAAATTTTCAAGTTTTAAAAGTTCTTTTTCTTGAAGTAAAAAATACAAGGTGTTACCATCAATCTTCATAAAATATTTAAATTCACTTGTATTAGCAATAAAATCAAACAATACTTCATCATAATTTTCTTTTAATTTGGAGTATTTTGGATGAAATTTTTTAGACATATTATGAAATTTTATTTTTTGTGGTTTTAAATGAGTTAAATTATAAGTTTTTAAAAAATCATCAAAACTATAATTGTTGTTATAATTTTTATTAAGATTATGCAAGGTGTTTTTGATGCTTTTAATTTGATTGTAGTATTGCTTACTTTGAGTATAGTCAAGATTTAAAGAATGTATAGAGTTTTCTAGTTTTTGTAATTGGTATTTTTGTGAAGAAAAGCTTATGTAATTTGCAAAAAATCCTAAAAATAAGGATATAAGTGCAAGCAGATAAAAAGAAAATTTTAATGCTATGTTTTGTTTAAATACACTTAGATAATTTGCAACCAAAAGCCATAAATTTAAAGCCAATACCGCTAAGCGTTCTGGTGTAAAGCCATATTGTGCAATTCTAATTATAATAGCATAAAATACAAAAATATTTAATAATAGTACTATAACAAAAAAGACATAGAGTAATGCTTTTTTGATTTTATAAGAAGATAAATTTATCCAAAGATTAATTAATAAAAAATTACCAAACCAAAGACATAAATGAACTATGCTAAGACTTTCTAAAAGGTTAAAAAATACTCCTAAACTATAAGAAAAAAGCATGATAATATATAAAACACTAAAAGTATTTAGTATGAATATAAAAATTTTATTAAAAATATATGAAGTAAAATTGCCAAGTAAAAATAAAGAAAAAATTCCAGCACTAAAAATCCATAATGATAGAACATGAGAATTTAGTTTACTTGAAGAAATATCAAATAAAAAATTAAACGAACTATAAAATATGGCCAAAAATACACCAAAAATAAGCCAAAAGCTTACACTAAAAAAAAGGGCAGCTAAAAAATTATGGAAATAATTAAAATCATGTAATTTTCTTGCGCATACCAAAGTTACAAGAGCTATTGTTAAGGAAATATATAAAGTATTATCGGTAAGAAATATTAAATTATTTTCCACATTATCTTTTTTAAAGATAAAATTCAAAAATATATAAAAAATTAGTCCAAAAAACCCAACCCATAAATTTTTCAAACTTTTATAATTTTGTATTAAATTGCTTTTTGATTCAGTGAATGTTTCGCAAAAAATTATAAATAGGGTTAAAAGTAAAAAAATACTAGTCTGGTATGAACTATAAAAAAATGCTATAAAAAACCAAAAACATAAATAAAAAATAACTCCAAGTGGATGATGTAATAAAGCTATATAGCTAGAATTAATAAATTTTTTAAACATAAATATTTTTTATTTTTTTAAGTAATATTGATACAAATCCATCAAAATCAGGTAAATTTAAATCTTTAATTTCTCTTTGCTGTTTTCCCCACATGCATTCAGGAAAAAAAGCATCTTCTTTAAAACGTGCCATAACATGAAAATGCACTCTTGGTACATAGTTTGCAAAGGAAGCTATGTTGATTTTTTCTGGGTTATAATACTCTCTAAGGCTTAATTCGCAAGCTAAAACATATTGAAAAAGCATATTTTGTAAAAAGGTTGGACAATCACTTAATTCTCTGTAATTTTCTTTAGTAAAAATTTTCACCCAAGGAATTTGAGAATTTTCTTTTTCTATAAATAAATAATCATTTTCATAAATCATACTAACTCTTAAGAAAAGACTAGGATTATCCCTAGTCTTTTGATTATTTTTTTGGACCTATCATTTTTGTAGGATCTACAAATTTAGCAAAGTCTTCTTCGCTTACTAAGCCAAGCTCCATAGCACTTTCTTTTAAAGAAATGCCTTTTTTGTGAGCATTTTTTGCTACTTTAGCTGCATTTTCATAACCAATGTGTGGATTTAGTGCAGTTACTAGCATTAAAGAATTATGTAGATTATGATCTATTTTTTCTTTATTTGGTTCTATACCAACAGCACAGTGGATATTGAATGAATGCATAGCATCAGCTAATAAATCAAGACTTTGCAAGAAGTTATAAATAATCACAGGTTTAAAAACATTAAGCTCGAAATTTCCTTGGCTTGCTGCAAAACCAATTGCTGCGTCATTTCCCATAACTTGTACCGCAACCATAGTTAAAGCTTCACACTGAGTAGGATTAACCTTACCTGGCATGATAGAGCTTCCTGGTTCATTCTCAGGTATGTTTAACTCTCCAAGACCACATCTAGGGCCGCTTGCTAGCCATCTAATATCATTTGCTATTTTCATTAAATTTGCAGCTAAACCTTTCATAGCTCCATGGGTAAAATTAATTGCATCATGGCTTGTTAGCGCATGGAATTTATTTGGACTTGAAACAAATTTAGTACCTATTAGCTTGCTTAATTCTTCACTTACTTTTTCACTAAGTTCTGGATGAGCGTTTAATCCTGTACCAACAGCTGTCCCGCCTATTGCAAGCTCTCTTAATGTAGGCAAAGAAGCGATGATTTGCTCTTTTGAGTGAAGTAACATAGAAAGATATCCACTAAATTCTTGAGCTAGGGTAAGTGGTGTAGCATCTTGAAGGTGGGTTCTTCCTATTTTAATAATACCTTCAAATTCTTTTACTTTTTTTTCAAAAGTTGCAATAAGTTCATCTAAAGCAGGGATAAGTTTTTTTTCTACTTGCTCTACTGAAACTATACTCATAGCAGTTGGAAAGGTATCATTTGAGCTTTGGCTCATATTTACATGATCATTTGGATGAACAAGTTTTTCTTTTCTAAAATCACCGCCCATAATTTCAGTTGCACGGTTTGCTATAACTTCATTCATGTTCATATTACTTTGAGTGCCTGAACCTGTTTGCCATATTGCTAGTGGGAAGTTATCATCAAATTTTCCTGCTACAATCTCATCGCAAGCTTGCACAATAGCATCTTTTTTAGCATCATCTAATTTGCCAAGTTTGTTATTAACTAAAGCCAAAGATTTTTTAAGATTTGCAAAAGCATAAATTAAAACTTTTGGCATTTTTTCACAACCAATTTTAAAATTTTCAAAACTTCTTTCAGTTTGCGCACCCCAATATTTATCATTAGGAACTTTAATCTCTCCCATAGTATCGTGTTCGATTCTATATTCCATGGCTTTTCCTTGTAATAAAATAAGATATGATATTTAAACCAAATAAACCCTAAAGTTTGCTTATAATTTAAGAAGCATTTATAAAATTTTTTAAAAAAGTGTAGTTTTTTCAAAACTACACAAAATATTATTCTACAGTAACGCTTTTTGCTAGATTTCTTGGCATATCCACATCATTGCCAAGTCTTATAGAAACTTCTAAAGCAAGAAGCTGTAAAATCACCATCATTTCAAAAAATTCACACATATAGTGTTCTTGTTTTGAAGTTCTTATAAAATCATCACTTAAATCAAAATCAAGCGGAGAAATAGCAAGCAAGGTAGAATCCCTTGCAGCTAATTCTTCTACATTTGATTTGGTTTTTTCATAAAGGCAATTTTGCGGCATTAGTGCAACTGTAAAAAGCTCACTATCTGCTAGAGCAATAGGTCCATGTTTCATTTCACCTGCTGGATATCCTTCAGCATGTAAGTATGAAATTTCTTTTAATTTTAAAGCCCCTTCTAAAGCTAATGGATAAAATACATCTCTTCCTATAAAGAAAAAGCCATGACCATGTAGGTATCTTTTTGAAATTCTATGTACTTTTTCATGCAAGTTTTGTTCAACTTTAACTATACTTGGCAAGCTTCTTAGAGCTTTGATTTCTTTACTCATATCTAAATTTGCTTTTTGTGCAAGATAGATTGCAAGCATCCATAAAGTTGCTACTTGAGTAGCAAAAGCTTTAGTTGAAGCCACACCTTTTTCAATGCCCGCTCTAGTAAGTAATGATATATCAGCCAAACGCACGATATTAGAATTATCGACATTACATATTGCTAAAGTTTTAACTCCTTGTGCTTTTGCTATTTTTAAAGCTTCAAGTGTATCAGCTGTTTCACCACTTTGTGAGATTACTATAAAAAGAGTATTTTTGCCTATAATGGCTTCTCTGTATCTAAATTCACTTGCTACTTCAACTTTAGTTTTAATCTTTGCAAGTCTTTCAAGCAAATAAGCTCCGCTTAATGCTGCATGATAGCTTGTGCCACAAGCACAAAGTGTGATTTCATCTATGTTTTGTAAAAGCGCTTCATCTATATCTTCAAAAACAATTTGTTCACCTTGTAAGCGCCCCATTAAAACTTCGCCTAAAACTCTACTTTGCTCATAAATTTCTTTTTCCATGAAAAATCTATAACCATCTTTTTGGGCATAACTTTTATCTTGACTTAAAGCTACAAAAGTAGGTTGTATGCAAGCTTGATCATGGCAAATTTTGCATTCGTTTAAATTTACATATCCATAATCTCCATCTTCAAGGTAAGCTACTTTATCCACTAAAGAAACTAATGGCGCATCACTTGATGCAAAATAATATTCATTTTCATCGCCATTTTTTCCGATGATGAGTGGCACTGCATTTTTGGCAAAATAAATTGTATTCGGATCTTTTTTACTTACAAGCAAGATTGCAAAAGCACCTTTTAGTTCAGCTATAGTCTTTTTAAAAGCTTCAAATGGTTCTAAATTGCTTGCATAGTATTCAAATAAATGTACAATAACTTCAGTGTCAGTTTGACTTAGAAAATTAATACCTTCTTGTGTGAGTTTTGTTTTTAATTCTTGGTAATTTTCTATGATTCCATTATGTATTACGCAAGAGTATTGTCCTAAATGTGGATGAGCGTTTATTTCAGTTGGTTTTCCATGAGTTGCCCAACGTGTATGACCTATAGCAAGCCCAAAGCCATCACTATTAAAATTAGCAGTTTTATTAGCTAAATTTTCTAATTTTCCAACCGCTTTAAAAAAGTCTAATTCCCCATCTTTCATTACTGCTATACCAGCACTATCATAACCTCTATACTCAAGCTCTTTTAAGCCTTCTAATATGATTTTTTTCTTTTCTTTAGTTCCTATATAACCTACTATTCCACACATCTTTTACTCGCTTATTAGTGATTTAAGAATTTGATCTTTATGATCTTGCAAGCTTTCATTTTTATGCAAAATCAAAACATTTCGCGTTCTTTCTTTTATGGTTTGAATTTTTGCTGCGCTTAAGATAATATCATATCTTACAAGCACATCCATCACATAAGCCATTAAACCTTTTTGATCTTTTGTGTTTAAGGTTATTTTGGCATAGTTTTTGGAGTAATTCATATCTAATTTTAATTCATCTTTTTTAATGTTTGGTTTTTTTGCCTTTTTTTGTACTTTTAAATGTAATTTAGAATTTAGTAAATTTTCTAAACTTTGCTTTTGAGTATCGCTTACTATATCTGAATATTCAAATTTCAAATAAACTTTTTCATCAAATAATTCAAAAAAACTCATAAAGATTAAATTTAAAGAACTTAAAGTATTGAGTATATTTTCAAGATTGTTTTTTCTATTCATTATAAGCTCTAGAGTAAAATTATCTTGATTATCAAGCCAAAAAGTAAAATTTTCTTTTTGTGCAATTTGTGCTATTTTAATGATTTTTTCAAAACTATTTTTTATAAAAAATAGATTGGATTTAATATGAGTGATATTATCTTGAGTTTGTTCATCAAGATCTAAAAAAGCCTTACTTCTTTTTAGAGTTTGTTCTTTTTTTACTCTTCTTTGACTCTCATCAATTAAATTTTCATCCTCAAAGCCTTCTAACGCATTTTGGAATAATCTTTCTAAACTTTTATAATAAAAATGATTTTCTATACCCAAAGCTTTAGCATTGCAAAAAGATAAAAGATGTAAGGTTTTTAAGGTATTTATATCATTTAATTTGGAAATAAAATTTAAAACAATAGTAGAATTATAAATATCCTCTTTCTCTATAATGTCTTTAAAAGAGTTAAAATTTTTATATAATCTTAAGCCAAGATCTAGAAGTTCATTATCAATTTGGAATTTTCCTACATAAGCTCTGTAAATATTTGCTAAAGAAATTTCATTTTCTTCATGAATAGCGCTTAAAAGTATAGTGAGTTTTATTATTAAAAGTGTATTTTCATCAAAGTCATAATCTTTTTCTTCAAAGTATTTTAAGCAAAGTAATACTCTATCTAACGCGCTATAAATACCTTCTTCTTCGAGTAAAAATTTACTTTGAGTAAGAGGTTTGCAAAAATCTTTTAAAATATTAGCATCAGCAAGAAGTTTTAAAAGAGTAAAAGAATGCCTTCTTTCTAAAATTTTCTTGAATAATTCTAAATTTTCATCTTTGTTTTCTGCTCTTTTTAGTGCAAAAATGAGTTTAATATCAAAATTATAATCTTTATCATCTAATTTTAAAAGTTGGTTTAATATCGAGTTTAGGTTTTCACTTTTGCTAGAATAAGTAAAAAAGCTATCTTGTGTTTCATAAAGCTTGCTATCTTTGTAGTGTTTTTCTTGGATGCACCTTGCTAAAAATTGCGTATAAATTCCGCAAGTTTGCATGCATTGCATAGCTTTTTGAATAAGTATAGATTTAAGATCTAAATTTTTCTTTTCTTTTTTTTGCATCAAGTTAGCAAGTTCTTGTGAATTTTGTATTAAAAACAAATTGGTATTTTTACCTTCTAAAAGATTCATTGCGCATTTAAGTGAAAATAAAAAATCACTCGCAAGCTTAAATTCACTTAATTCTTTTTCGTTGATAAAATTAAGCATATAGTTTTTAGGAGAATCTTTAAATAATATACTTAGGTTTTCTATATCAAGTTGCTCATCTAAACCACCAAAATTTTTATTAATATCAAATTCTTGCTTGATTAAAGGTTGATGATATGGGTTGAACTCTTGCAAGATTTTCAAAGCAAATTCTTCTTTTAACTCATCTTGAGCTTGAGAAATTTTTTCTTTGATTTGTTTGAATAAAATTTTAGAACCGCAAATATAACGATATTGTAAAATATTTTGTTTTAACTCATTTTTAGCTATATTGTAAAGTCCATTTATTTCACAAATTTGATAATTGATATTTAAATTAATATCATTTAAAGAAGCAATAAATGCTTTCATTAAAGGCTTGATATTATAAGCTTTTATATCTTTATAAATAAGTAATAAATCAACATTTTCTTTTATACTTAAATTCATTTTAGCATATTGTTTAATAGCGATAATACAAAAAGGGAATTTATCATTATGTGGAAAATAATCATCAAAAAAATCATTTAAAACAAGCTCATAAACATCTTCTATAAAACGATCAATTTCTTTAGAGTGGTAAAAACTAAATGAACCTTGTTTTAAAAAAAGTCTAGAACAATAAGCTTCATAATCTTTTAAAGAATTTTTTAATTTTTGAATTTTTTGTATATTCATAACTTGATAATAATCCTTATTTAATTTTACTAGTATCATACCAAAAATACTTTGTATTAAATTTTAAGTAAGTTAAAATTATAATTGTAATTTAAATTTAAAAAATGGTAAGAATATGCAAACAATTATAGAAAAACTAGAAAATCAAGAAAGATTAAATGAAGAAGAAGCTAATAAGCTTTGGGATTTAGAGCTTTTTACTTTAGGTAAATATGCACAAAGAATTCGCACTAATTTGCATGGTAAAAAGGTTTATTTTAATATCAATCGCCATATTAACCCTACAAATATATGCGCAGATACTTGTAAATTTTGTGCTTTTTCAGCACACAGGAAAAATCCTAATCCTTATACTATGTCCCACGAAGAGATAATGAAAATAGTCGATGAAACAGTTTTAAGAGATACCAAAGAAATTCATATCGTTTCAGCGCACAATAAAAACACTTCATGGCAGTGGTATTTGGAGATTTTTAAAATGATTAAAGAAAAATATCCATTTTTACATATTAAAGCCCTAACTGCTGCTGAGATTGATTTTTTAAGCAGGGCTTTTAATATGAGCTATGAAGAAGTGATAGAAAAAATGCTTGAATATGGTGTTGATTCTATGCCAGGTGGTGGGGCTGAAATTTTTGATGAGGAAGTTAGAAAAAAAATTTGTCATGGTAAAGTAAGTAGTGAAAATTGGCTAAAAATTCATAAACTTTGGCATGAAAAAGGTAGACAAAGTAATGCCACAATGCTTTTTGGGCATATAGAAAGTAGAGAAAATAGAATTAATCATATGATAAGATTGAGAAATCTTCAAGATCAAACCGGTGGGTTTAATGCTTTCATTCCTTTGGTTTGGCAACAAGATAATAGTTTTATTACAGGTAAAAAACCACTTGGTTCGGTAGAAATTTTAAAAACCTTGGCTATTGCAAGGATAGTGCTTGATAATATTAAAAATATCAAAGCTTATTGGGCAACCATGGGTATAAATTTAGCTATGGTAGCTCAAGATTTTGGTGCAAATGATTTAGATGGTACTATAGAAAAAGAAAGTATACAAAGTGCAGGTGGTGCAAAAAGTTCAAATGGCTTGAGTTTAAAAACTTTTGTAGAAATGATTCAAAGCTCAGGTTATATAGCGATAGAACGTGATAGTTTGTATAATGAATTAAAAACTTATTAAGGATAAAAATGGATTTTTTTAAACTTAAAGAGCATAATAGTGATGTAAAAACTGAAATTTATGCAGGTGTTGCTACTTTTTTAGCAATGATTTATATTATACCAGTTAATGCAAATATTATGAGTAATTCAGGTATGCCACTAGAAGCTTTAATTGTTGCAACCGCTTTAGTGACTATTATAGCTACTACTTTTAGCGCTTTTTTCTCTAATACTCCTGTGGCTATGAGTGTGGGTATGGGGCTAAATGCGTATTTTACTTTTAGTGTGTGCAATACCTATCAAATTCCTTGGCAAAGCGCTTTGGGAGCTGTGTTTTTATCGGGTGTTATTTTTACTTTATTATCTTTTACTAATTTTAGGATTTGGGTGATAAAAAGCATACCAAATGATTTAAGAAAAGCTATATCAGCAGGTATTGGAACCTTTATAGCTTTTATGGGGCTTGTGCAAATGGGGATTATCACCAAAAGCGAAGCAACCTTAGTAGGTTTGGGTGATTTTTCAAACACTAAAGTACTTTTTGGATTATTTGGTTTATTTTTAGTTTTTGTTTTTTGGGCTTGGAGGATTAAAGCTGCGTTTATTTTAGCTGTTTTTGTAAGTGCTTTATGTGCTTGGATTTTTGGTATTGATGGAGCTAGGTTTCCAGAGCAACTTTTATCTTTACCAGTTATTAGTGGAGATAATGGTTTAAGCACTATATTTGGTAAGCTTGATATTAAAGGAGCTTTAGAGCTTAGTATGATTCCTATAGTACTTACTTTTTTTGTTACTCAGCTTTTTGATAGTGTGGGTACAATCACAGGTGTAGGCTCAAGAGGAAAAATCTTTGATGATCCAAAACAAGGTGAGAAAAAATTAGGTAAAACCTTAGGTGCTGATGCTGCTAGTTCGGCTATGGGTGCTGTTATTGGAACTTCTACTGTAACTGCTTTTGTAGAAAGCTCAGCAGGGGTAGAAGCAGGAGGTAGGACGGGGCTTACAGCTTTAGTTACTGCTATATGTTTTGTTTTTACTTTATTTTTACTGCCGGTGTTTAAAGCTATTCCTGCAAATTCTATTTATCCTATTTTGGTGCTTGTTGGAGTTTTGATGTTTATGGAAGTTGCAAATATTAATTTTAAAGATAAAGCTATAGCAGTGAGTGCATTTTTTATTATTATTATGATGCCACTGACTTACTCTATTACTACAGGTTTTGCTTTTGGATTTATTGCGTATTTATTTATGCGTATTATGCAAAAAGAATTTGATAAAATTAATCTTGGTATTATTGTATTAAGTGCGATTTCATTGCTAGTATTTTTATTACAATTTTTATAGGAAGTGATTATGTATTATTATGCTTATGAAGAATTTCAAAAAGAAATTATTCCTTTTACACGCAAAATTAAGGAAGAATTTAATCCTGATGTATTACTTGCCATTGCAAGAGGTGGTATGACTTTAGGTCATTTTTTAGCAGAAGGTATGGGAAATAGAAACTTATTTTCTTTAAATTCTATTCATTATGAAGATACACAAAAACTAGATACAATTAAAATTTTCAACATTCCTGATCTTAGTTCATATAAAAAAGTTCTTTTGGTGGATGATATTATAGATAGTGGTGAAACTATGATAGAAATCAAAAGAGTTTTAATGGAAAAATATCCTCATTTAGAACTTAAAGTAGCAAGTGTTTTTTACAAACCTTCAGCATTATTAATTCCTGAGTTTTATATAAAAGAAGCTAAAGAGTGGATTGACTTTTTTTGGAGTATTAAAATTTGATCTTTTCAAAAAAAAAAAAATACTATAATGACAATTTGTATTTCATTTTGAAAGGAAGGGACTTATGAGACTGACAAGAAGAAAGTTCTTAAAAGGACTCGCTGCTACTTCAGCTATTGCTTCGGTTAATCCTTTAATAGCTGCAAGCGAGGGAACTAAATTTTATGATACTAAAAAAATTCCTCATGCAACTCATTTTGGTGCTTTTTGGGCTGAAGTAAATTCAGAGGGAAAACTTGTAAAAGTTACACCACAACAATCTGACAAACATCCTTCTATTATCACTGATGCTATTATCGATAGAACTTATTCAGATACTAGAGTGAAATATCCTTGTGTTAGAAAAAGCTTTTTAGAAGGTAAAAAAAGACCTAAATTAAGAGGTAAAGAGCCTTTTGTAAGAGTAAGTTGGGAAAAAGCTTTAGAGCTTGTATTAGAAAAATTAAAAGAAACTCCTATTGAAAATTTATTTAATGCAAGTTATGGTGCTTGGGGGCATGTAGGTTTATTGCACAATTGTAATTCTGTTGCAGGAAGATTTTTCAATACCGCTTTAGGTGGTCACATTGGTACTGATGGTGAGTATAGCAATGGGGCTGCTGGTAAAGTAAATGCTAGTATAGTAGGGGATTTGGAAGTTTATTCATTACAAACTTCTCATGAGGTTATTTTAGAAAATACCCAAGTTTATGTTTTATGGGGAGCTGATCTTTATAAATGTAATCAAATTGACTTTAAAGTTGCAAATCGTGGCAATGATGAGTATTATAAAAAATACAGTAAATCAAATATCAAATTTATTAGTATTGATCCTCAATACACTCAAACAGCAGAAATTTTAAATGCTCAGTGGATTAAAATTCGTCCAAATACCGATGTAGCTTTAATGCTTGGTATGATGAATTATTTATATAAAAGTGGAAAATACGATAAAAAATTCATTGAAAAATATACCGATGGTTTTGACAAATTCTTACCTTATTTACTTGGAAAAACCGATGGTATTGATAAAACTCCAGCTTGGGCTGCAAATATTACCGGTGTTGAAGAAAAAGTTATTACTGTATTAGCAGATACTTTTGTGAAAAATAGAACTTTCTTAGCAGGTAACTGGGCTATGCAAAGAGCGCATCATGGTGAGCAAGCTGATTGGACTTTAATGGTTTTAGCTTCAATGATAGGTCAAGTAGGTTTACCTGGTGGTGGATTTGGTTTTTCAATGCATTATTCAGGTGGTGGACAAGCATTTTCAGGTGTAAGATTACCGGTAGGCTTACCACAAGGTAAAAATAATCTTGATACTAACATCCCTGCAGGTAGAATTTCAGAAGCAATATTAAATCCAGGTAAAACAGTTAAATTTAAAGGTAAAGAAATCACCTATCCAAAAATCAAACTTATGTATGTAGTTGGTGCTTCTGTATTAGGTCATCATCCAAATACAAATGAGCTTATTAAAGCTTTAAGAACTCTTGATACGCTAATTGTACATGAACCTTGGTGGACGCCTATGGCAAAAATGGCTGATATTGTATTACCTTCAACCACAACCTTAGAAAGAGATGATATTAGTTTTGGTGGTTCTTATTCTCAAGATTATGTTTATGCTATGAAAAAGGTAATTGAGCCTTATTTTGAAAGTAGAAATGATTATGATATTTTTGAAGAATTGGCAAAAAGAATAGGTGAAAGAGAGCATAAAAAATTCACTGGAAATAAAACAAAAGAGCAGTGGCTTGAAGGTTTTTATGGCAGAAGTGATTGTCCTTATTATATGGAATTTGCTGATTTTTGGAAACAAGGCTTTATTCACTTTGAAGCTCCAAAAGAAGCATATGACTTCGTAAGACACTCTGAATTTAGAGCCGATCCTGTAGTAAATAAACTTGCAACAGAAAGTGGAAAAATTCAAATTTATTCACCAAAATTTGAAAAATATAACTTGGAAGACTTTAAAGCACATCCAACTTGGTTTGAACCAGCTGAGTGGTTAGGTAATGAAAAATTAGTTAAAAAATATCCTTTCCATTTATTAAGTCCACATCCAAGATATAGAGTGCATTCTCAGCTTGATAATACTTGGGTAAGAGATTTGTATAAAATTCAAGGTAGAGAACCTGTGATGATTAATACAAACGATGCTAAAAAGCTTGGTATTACACACGGGGAAGTTGTAGAAGTATATAATGATCGCGGATCGCTTTTAGCGGGGGCTTTTGTAACAGATAATATCATGGAAGGGGTTGTTAGTATCCAAGAGGGTGCTTGGTATGATCCTGAAGATGTAAGCGATAGTAAACCAAGATGTAATGCAGGTCATGTAAATGTTTTAACAAGTTCAAGACCAACTTCAACTATGGCTCAAGCAACCAGTGTAAATACTTGTCTAGTGGGTATTAAAAAATTAAAAGAAGTTATAAAACCTTATAACTCAACTACCCCACCAGAAATCATAGGAGCTTAATAATGAAGAAAATTATGCTAGTATTGATTTTTTTAGCCAATGCTTTATTTGCTAAAGATATGTTTGTTTTTAATGAAAAAGTGGATCTTTTAGATGGTGTTAGTAAGAAGGTAGTAGGACAAATTTATGAAGGCTCTAAAGTAGAGCTTATAAAAGAAGAAGGTGAATATTCTTTAATCAAAGTTAAAGGTGAGGTTGTGGAGTCAAATCCAAAAAGTCTTGCCTATACTAAAGATGGAATTTATCTTTTGCTTACTTTAAATGCTAAAAATGCAAGCAATGAAATGGAATTTTTAGTTAAAAGTAAAGATTTAACTGATCAAGAAATTCTTGCTTGGGATGAGATAGAATTAACTTATTATGATACTTGTACAAGTTGTCATGCAGCGCATAAACCAAAAGAACATTTAATGGAAGAATGGGATGCGTACTTATCTGCTATGCAAGGTTTTGCAAAAATTACTGATGCAGAAAAAGATAGAATTTTAAGATTTTTACAATCTCACGCAAGTAATGGTCCTGTAAAACTTGACTAGTCAAAAATGAAAAGGTATTTACTAGCTGTTTTATTTTTTGATTTTTGTGCTTTATTATATGGCATAAGTACTTTATCTATAAGCTACAATGAAGCACAAATTTATTTTTACGATCATAGTTTAATTGCTATGATCGCTAGATTTGGCACTGCTCTTTTTGGTCAAAATGATTTTGGATTAAGACTACCTTTTGTTTTATTGCATTCTTTAAGTTGTGTTTTATTGTACATTTTGGCTTTAAGATATACTAAAACCTCTTTTGATGCTTTTATTTCCGTGGTGCTTTTTATATTACTCCCTGGTAGTGTTGCTAGCGCTTTACTTATTAATGAATCAAGCATCGTGATATTTTTTACACTTTTAATTTTAGTATTATTTGAATATAAGAAAATATTTTTATTTTATGTTTTATTAGTTTTAGTTCTTTTTGTAGATGGAAATTTTGCAATTTTATACTTATCTTTTTTCTTCTATGCTATTTATAAAAAAGATAAATTACTTATTGCGTGTTCTTTGATTTTATTTGCTATCGCAATGAGTGTTTATGGATTTGATGCAAGTGGAAAGCCTAAAGGGTATTTTTTGGATACTTTGGGTATTTTTGCAGCTTGTTTTTCCCCTTTGATTTTTCTTTATTTTTTTTACGTTGTTTATAGAATTCTTTTGCAAGATGATAAGCCACTTTTATGGTTTATTAGCGCAACTACTTTTGTTTTTTGTTTAATTTTTTCTATAAGACAAAGACTTTTTTTAGAAGACTTTTTACCTTTTTGTGTGGTTTGTACCCCTTTATTGATTCGTTATTTAATGTCTTCTTATCGTTCAAGAATGCCGCAACTGCGCTTAAAACATAAAATTTTTATAGAATGTTCTTTAGTTTTTTTACTATTTTTTTATCTTGGTATCATTTTTAATCAAAGTTTTTATTATTTATTAAAAGATCCAAAAAAACATTTTGCCTATGATTATCATATAGCTAAAGAATTAGCTCTAAATTTAAAACAACACAATCTTACGCATATTTTTACTCAAGATAAAGAACTAGCCCTAAGACTAAAATTCTATGGTATTTCTAAAGGCAAACTGGAGCTTCATTCTAGTAAAGAAGTTAGTAAGATTTATGTTAGTTTGGGCAAGCATAAAGTTTATTATTCTATAAAATGAAACAAGCTTTTACTTTAATAGAACTAGTTTTTGTTTGTATAATATTATCCTTATTATTTTCTATGGCTTATGTTTATTATAAGCCCGATTATTTACGCTTGGGAGCTGAGCAAGTTTTAAATGATATTAAATACACAAGACATTTAGCTTTAATACAAAATGATTTTAGAGCAAAAGAATTTAATATTGCTAAACGAGAGTGGTTTAAGGCTAAATGGCAGCTGTATTTTATACGCTCAAAATCTGCTACCAATAACGAGCAAACCTATACCATTTTTTTAGATAAAAATGGCGATGGTAATGCAAATATAGGTAAAAATATGATCAATAAAGACAGAGAAATAGCTGTTGATCTTATCAATCCAGATATATTAATGAACTCAGGCCAAAGTGGAGTGATAAATCAAAATGATTTCAAAGCAAATTTAAAATACAATATAGAAAAAACTTATGGTATATCTAAGGTTTTATTTGAAGGTGCTTGTAAAGGAAGCACGCGTTTGATTTTTGATGATTACGGTCGTTTATATACACCTTTAAAAAATGCTACACGCACTTATGATAAACTTACTTCTTTTAATAATGATTGCATTATAAGATTATCTAATAACCAAAATGAGCATATATGCATTATTATAAATCCCATTAGTGGCTATGCTTATATTCCTAAATTTACTTCCCATAAAGAGCAAAATATAATTTTAAACAATAAGCAAATATTTTGTCATAATTTATAATTATTTTTTATTTTTTTATTAATAATTTATTTTAATTTTGCTAAATTTTTAATAAATTATTACAAGGAGTATTAATGTTTAAGTTTAACAGTCTTTCTAATAAATTAACAAGTATAGTTTGTTTTTTTGATAGTTATTATCTTAGCTATAGTTAATATACTTAATTATTATGATTCTAAGAAAAGCACTAGCTATTATTTAGAAGAAATCCAAAAGAAAACCATGTTTGATGTAAATTATATGTACTCAAGTTATTCAAATAGCAAAAGAAATATCATAGAGTCATTAGCATATAGTTTGAGTGCAATTGCTTATAATTCTAGTGATAGAGAAATTTTTAGTGTTTTAGATACTGCAAAAAGATCAGGTGGTTTTGATACTGTACATTTTGGTTTAGAAGATTCGGGTAAAGATTATCAAATTGATACTAAATTTAATCTTCACAGCGATCCTAGCAAATTTGATCCAAGAACAAGACCATAGTATAAGGATGCTAAAACAGCAGGAAAACTAATTGTTACTGATCCTTATAAAAGTATAGTTTTGAATGGACAGGTGGTTGTAACATATTCCATTCCGGTTTTTGATAATGGTAAAAAATTCATAGGTGTAGTGAGTGGGGTTTATAACCTTAACACTTTCTCTAAAGATGTTTTAGCTATTGGTCATTCTGAAAGCTCCTATGCAGGTGTATATGATAAAGAGGGTGTTATTGTTTTTCATGAAGACAAAGATAGAATGCTCACCAAAAACGATTTAAGTATCAACATAGCTAATGCCGTTAAAGCAAATCCTGATTTGATTGATCCAACTAAACAAGAAACCTTGTTCTATGCTAAAGACGATCAAGGAAAAACTCAAGTAGTAACTTGTAACCAAGCACTAAATCCTAAATATATGGTTTGTTCTATTACAGATGAATCTGTATATACTGATGCAGTTAATAAAGTATTATTTCAACAAATCATCATTGCATTAATAGCTATAGCAGTGGCTTTACTTTTAGTAAGATTTGCTATTATCAAAAACTTAAAACCTATTGCAGTTATCACTACCGGTCTCAACTCTTTCTTTGATTTCATCAATCATAAAACTAAAGATTCAGCTATGATAGATGTTAAAACAAATGATGAGCTTGGTGCTATGGCAAAAGCTATCAATGAAAACATCACCAAAACTAAAAATGCATTAGAACAAGATGCTAAAGCAGTAGAACAATCAGTAGATACAGCTAAAGAAATAGAAGGTGGTAATCTAACAGCTAGAATTACTGCAATTCCTGCTAATCCTCAATTAGTAGAATTAAAAAATGTATTAAATGAAATGCTAAATGTATTAGAACAAAAGGTTGGTTCTAATATGAATGAAATTAATAGAGTATTTGATAGCTATAAGGCATTAGACTTTACTACTGAAGTTAAAAATGCTAAAGGTGGAGTTGAAGTAACTACTAATGTATTAGGTCAAGAAATCGTAGCTATGCTAAGACAATCATCTGAATTTGCTTCTTTATTAGCAGATGAAAGTGGTAAATTACAAAGTGCTGTTAAGAACTTAACAGATTCTTCATCTTCTCAAGCTTCTTCTTTAGAAGAAACAGCAGCAGCACTAGAAGAGATTACTTCTTCTATGCAAAATGTATCGCATAAAACTAGTGAAGTTATTGCTCAAAGTGAAGAGATTAAAAATGTTACTTCTATAATAGGTGATATTGCAGATCAAATTAACTTGCTTGCATTAAATGCTGCTATTGAAGCAGCTCGTGCAGGAGAACACGGTCGTGGCTTTGCTGTTGTTGCAGATGAAGTTAGAAACCTAGCTGAAAGAACTCAAAAGTCTTTAGGTGAGATTGAAGCTAATACTAATATCTTAGTTCAATCTATTAATGAAATGGGTGAGAGTATTAAAGAACAAACTACAGGTATTACTCAAATAAATGATGCTGTAGCACAAATTGATCATGTAACCCAAGAGAACTTAAAGATAGCAAAAGATAGTGCAGCTATATCTGATAATGTAAATAAAATAGCTAATGATATCTTAGAGGATGCTAGGAAGAAGAAGTTTTAGAAAGTAATGAAAACTAACTCCCTCAGTTTCCATACATTAACTATCAAAGAGCATAATTACATTTGTAAAAGCAAACATTCATAGATAACTCCTTAGTTTTTAAAGATCTAGTTTCAAACTAGATCTTTAAAGATATATCTATCTACTTATATTAATACTATATAATCTAATATATTTTATATTGTTTTTATTTACTTTAAGAATTCTTATATAAAACTATGCTATAATACAAGCCATAGTTTTAATTTTAATAAGGAGAATTCTCATGAAACTAGTTAAACTTAGTTTAGTAGCAGCTTTAGCTGCAGGTGCTTTTTCAGCAGCTAACGCTGTTTCACTTGAAGAAGCTATAAAAGATGTTGATGTATCAGGAATGTTCAGATACAGATTTGAATCTGATAGACAAGAAATTGGTAATGCAGTTCAAGCGGAAGGTTATAACAACACCAAAGAAAACAAACACAGATTTAAATCTCAATTAAACTTCAAAGCAGCTTTAGATGATAACTTTAAAGCTTTTGTTCAATTCCAATACAGCACAAATGAAGCTGGCTTTGGTACAGGTAATCAAACAGTTACAAATAAAACTTTCAATGTTCAACAAGCTTACTTAGAATACACTAACGAAGCTTACGCTACAAATGTAACTTTCGGTAAAATGGAAGTTGGCTCTATTTGGACTGATGACTTAGTAGGAACAGGAGCTAAAGTAGTAAACACTTCTATTGAAGGTTTAACTTTCGCAGGTTATTGGTTTGATAGCTTTAATGCTGAAGATGATGGTGATACTGCAATTGAAGATGGAATCAATATGGCTAAATCTTCACTATATGGTGCTGCTGTATTAGGTGATTTTGATCCATTTGCATTCCAATTATGGGCAGCTTACTCAAATAATTATGCATTCTTATATGCAATAGATGCTAGCTATAAATTTGCATTTAATGATGCTAATTTCAAAATCCAAGGTCAATATCTAGGAAATAGTGTTGATAGCGATACAGAAAAACGCTTAAATGCAGACAATAGTAACTTCTACGCTGCTCAAATCCAAGCAAATATTTCAGCATTTGATTTCCAAGCTGGTGTAGTTGGTTATGGTGAAAAAGACAAAAATACTATTGTTGTATTAGAAGATAAAGGTAGAGTGATTGCTCCAGGTGAACAAATTTTCTATTCTGATGGTAGTAAATTAACTGGAGATATGGGTGAAAACTTCTTCTATTTTGCAGGTTTAGGTTATACTTTTGCTGAAACTGTAAGAGTAGGATTTGACTATATCGGTGGTAAAACTGAATATGCAGCAGGTATCCCTGATACAGATAAAAACGAATACATAGCAAGAGTATCTTATAAATACAGCCCAAAACTTACATTTAGTGGCTTCTATTCTTACTTAACTGAAGATAATCATAATGGTGTAAAAGATCAGGATGCTGACGATCAATTCATCAGACTTGAAGCTCTATATAAATTCTAATTATAAAAGCTAAGCCAAAAGGCTTAGCTTACTATATCTAAAATTATCTCTTCTTTTAATCCTTGTATTTTAATTTCTTTTATTTTTAAATCATTAGGTAAGTTTTCAAGCAAAGCTTCTTTACTATGTATATTTTTATTTGCTAATATTCTTAACATTTTACCCCTATAAGCTTTTGCAAAATGGCTTAAAGTTTTGGAATTTTTTAAAAAAGTGAGAGTTAAAAAAGGCCTTTTAATAGTATAAAATTTTTCATAAAATTTAGCTCTAAGATCAATTATCAATTCATTTTCTAAAAATTTATCAATCTCATCAGAAAAATTATCTTTATAAAATTTTTCTATATTAAAATCTTTGATTTTCTCTCCTTGCTTTAATTTATAATAAGGTATTAAATCTTTTGCTAAAATAGGACCAAAAAGATTAGAAAAAATCAAAACATTCACATCTATGTATTCTCTTGAAACCTCACTTAAATTTTCATAGTCTAAATAATCAAAAGCAACTCCATTGTATCTTTGGATAGCTTTAATTGTGTCTTTTGTTATGATATCTTGAGTTAGTTCCTGCATTTCATTTTTATCTTTTATACCAAAAAACTTTTCAAGTTCACTTTCACTGCATTGTTTTATATGATTTTTATATTTTGTAAGCACTTCTAGTCTTTTGCTATATAAGTTACTAAAAACAAAAGAGTTTTCATTTATACAAGTTTGTGAGTTCGTTTTACTTTTGCTTTCACTAGGTGAAAATAAGATTTTCATTTTAAATCCTTTATTTTTTTAAAAAATTATACAAAATTATTTAAAACACTTGACATTAATTCAAAATTACATTATAATTCAACTTTATTTTTTGCTGGTTTAGCTCAGTTGGTAGAGCAGCTGCCTTGTAAGCAGCAGGTCGGGGGTTCAAGTCCCTTAACCAGCTCCATTGTTAATAGCAGTGTTTGACCAGAAATAAAAAGCATTTTTATTCATGGTGAGTTACTCAAGTGGCCAACGAGGGCAGACTGTAAATCTGCTGGCTTTCGCCTTCCGTGGTTCGAATCCACGACTCACCACCATTGCTTTGCGGGAGTAGCTCAGTTGGCTAGAGCATCAGCCTTCCAAGCTGAGGGTCGCGGGTTCGAGTCCCGTTTCCCGCTCCAACCTAATTTTGGTAGAGTGAAACTGGGAGCTGTTTTTAATTTCAGAATTTCTAGCAGTTTCAAATTTCCAAAATTTTATAATTTATGTTTTTAATTTTTCTGAGCGCTCGTATGGCTCAGAGGTAGAGCACTCCCTTGGTAAGGGAGAGGTCGCGGGTTCAAGTCCCGCTATGAGCTCCATTGATTTCAAAAGATTATAAAACATAAATTAGTATTTGTTTGTAAATTTTATATGGAGGAAAAAGATGGCTAAAGAAAAATTTTCACGTAATAAGCCTCACGTAAATATTGGTACTATTGGTCACGTTGACCACGGTAAAACTACTTTAACAGCTGCTATCTCTGCTGTTCTTTCAAGAAGAGGTTTGGCTGAGCTTAAAGATTATGATAATATCGACAATGCTCCTGAAGAAAAAGAGCGTGGTATTACTATTGCAACTTCTCACATTGAGTATGAAACAGAAAATCGTCACTATGCTCACGTAGACTGCCCAGGTCACGCTGACTATGTTAAAAATATGATTACTGGTGCTGCTCAAATGGACGGTGCTATTCTTGTTGTTTCTGCTGCAGATGGCCCAATGCCACAAACTAGAGAGCACATCTTACTTTCTCGCCAAGTAGGTGTACCATATATCGTTGTTTTCATGAACAAAGCTGATATGGTTGATGATGCTGAATTATTAGAATTAGTTGAAATGGAAATTAGAGAACTATTAAGTTCTTATGACTTCCCAGGAGATGACACTCCAATTATTTCAGGTTCTGCTTTACAAGCTCTTGAAGAAGCAAAAGCTGGACAAGATGGTGAATGGTCTAAAAAAATCCTAGATCTTATGGCAGCAGTTGATGAGTATATCCCAACTCCAGCTCGTGATACAGATAAAGATTTCTTAATGCCAATCGAAGACGTATTCTCAATTTCAGGTCGTGGTACAGTTGTTACTGGTAGAATTGAAAAAGGTGTTGTTAAAGTTGGTGACACTATTGAAATTGTTGGTATTAGAGAAACACAAAGCACTACAGTAACTGGTGTTGAAATGTTCAGAAAAGAAATGGATCAAGGTGAAGCAGGTGATAACGTAGGTGTTCTTCTACGTGGTACTAAGAAAGAAGATGTTCTTCGTGGTATGGTTCTTGCTAAGCCAAAATCAATTACTCCACATACTGACTTTGAAGCAGAAGTTTATATTTTAAATAAAGATGAAGGTGGTCGTCACACTCCATTCTTTAATAACTATAGACCACAGTTCTATGTAAGAACAACAGATGTTACTGGTTCTATCCAACTTGCAGAAGGCGTTGAAATGGTTATGCCAGGTGAGAATGTTAGAATTACTGTAAGTCTTATTGCACCAGTTGCACTTGAAGAAGGTACTCGTTTTGCTATCCGTGAAGGTGGCCGTACTGTTGGTTCAGGTGTTGTATCTAAAATTATTAAATAATCATAAGCGAGATTTTATCTCGCTTTTTAAGGAATAAAAATGAGAATTAAAGTTGGCTTGAAATGTGAAGAGTGCGGTGATATTAATTACAGTACTTTTAAAAATAGTAAAAATACAACTGAAAAATTAGAATTAAAAAAATATTGCCCAAGATTAAAAAAACATACAGTTCATAAAGAAGTTAAATTAAAAAGTTAAGGCTTTTATATAAAAGCCCTTAGGGCAATAGCTCCAACGGTAGAGCGCCGGATTCCAAATCCGATGGTTGGGGTTCGAATCCCTCTTGCCCTGCCACAAAATAAGGTAAAATATGGAAAAACTAATAACTTATTTTAAATTGTCAAAAGCTGAATTATCAAAAGTTATTTGGCCTTTGAAAGAGCAAGTTAGAAATGCTTATATTACAGTTTTTGTAGTTGTTACTGTTGTTTCATTATTTTTAGCATTGGTTGACTTGATTATGTCATTTTCATTATCTAAGATTATAGGATAAAATAATGAATCATAAATGGTATGCAATTCAAACTTATGCAGGTAGTGAAATGGCTGTAAAAAGAGCCATAGAAAATTTAGTTAGAGATCATGGAATTCAAGAACAATTGCTAGAAGTGATTGTTCCAACTGAAGATGTGATCGAATTTAAAAATGGTAAAGAAAAAATAAGCGAAAGAAGTTTATATTCAGGCTATGTGTTTGCCAATATTGACTTATCAACAGAACTTTGGCATAAAATTCAATCTTTGCCAAAAGTTGGTCGTTTTATAGGGGAAAGTAAAAAACCAACCCCATTGAGTGAAAAAGATATCAATCTTATTTTAGAAAAGGTGAAAAATAAAGCAGCACCTAAACCTAAAATTTCATTTGATAAAGAAGAAAGTGTAAGAATAACCGAAGGTCCTTTTGCAAACTTTGTAGGTATTGTAGAAGAATATGATATGGTTAGAGGAGTTTTAAAACTAAATGTTTCAATATTTGGTAGATCAACTCCAGTAGAGATCTTATACTCTCAAGTTGAAAAAATAGTTTGATAATATAGCAAGTAAAGGAGAAAGGTTATGGCTAAAAAAGTCGTAGGAGAAATAAAATTACAAATAGCTGCTACTAAGGCTAATCCATCACCTCCAGTTGGTCCTGCTTTGGGTCAACAAGGTGTTAATATTATGGAATTTTGTAAAGCATTTAATGAAAGAACAAAAGATATGGCTGGTTTTAATATTCCAGTTGTTATTACTGTTTATGCAGATAAAAGCTTTACATTTATCACAAAACAACCACCAGCTACAGATTTAATCAAAAAAGCTGCAGGTATTTCTAAAGGTGCGGATAATCCTTTAAAAAACAAAGTAGGTAAATTAACTAAAGCACAAGTTTTAGAAATTGTTGATAAAAAAATAGCTGATATGAACACAAAAGATAGAGAGCAAGCTGCTAAGATTATTATGGGTTCTGCTCGTTCTATGGGTGTTGAAATCGTAGATTAATACTCTTTACCGCCAAGAGTTTAAAAAGGCGGTAGCACTTTATATAAAATGCGGAGAAAAATTAATGTCTAAAAATACTAAAAGATTTACAGAATTATTAAAAAAAATTGATTCAAATAAAAATTACTTAATGGATGAAGCAATAAGTACAGTTAAAACTCTTGCTTCTGCTAAATTTGATGAAACAGTTGAAATTGCTTTAAAATTAAATGTTGATCCAAGACATGCAGATCAAATGGTAAGAGGTAGTGTAGTTTTACCTTGTGGTACAGGTAAAAAAGTGCGTGTTGCTGTTATAGCAAAAGATGCAAAAGCTGATGAGGCAAAAAATGCAGGTGCTGATATAGTTGGTAGTGATGATTTAGTAGAAGAAATTCAAAAAGGAAATATGAATTTTGATGTTTTAATTGCTACTCCAAATTTGATGGGTTTAGTTGGTAAAGTAGGTCGTATTTTAGGGCCTAAAGGTTTGATGCCAAATCCTAAAACAGGTACTGTGACAATGGATGTTGCACAAGCTGTGAATAATGCTAAAAATGGTCAAGTTAACTTCCGTGTTGATAAACAAGGAAATATCCATGCAGGTTTAGGTAAAGTTAGCTTTACTCAAGAGCAATTAAAAGAAAATATGACAGCATTTGTAAAAGCTATTAATAAACACAAACCAGCTGCTGCAAAAGGAAGATATATTAAAAATGCTAGTCTTTCTTTAACTATGAGTCCTTCTCTTTCTCTTGATACTCAAGAATTACTTGATACAAAATAAAATTAATGAGAGTTTTACTCTCATTAATAAAAATTAGATAAGATAATAACTTTTATTTTATCTAATTTTTATCTTAGATTGGAGATAGCCGAGGTCCTAGGACTTAATTAGATTTTCTGCTCTGCTTGAAATCACCGGTCGGAAAGGAGTAAAGATGACTAAAAGCCAAAAAGTTGAACTTGTTTCTAAACTTGAAGAAGGTTTTAAAGCTAGTGAAGCTGTTGTAGTTTGTAACTATAAGGGTTTAAACACTAAAAAACTTGAAGAGTTAAGAAATAATGCGAGAGAAATGGATGTTAAAGTTCAAATTATTAAAAATACTTTAGCAAGTATTGCTCTTAAAAATGCCGGCAAAGATGGAATGGAACTTAAAGATACTAATATTTATCTTTGGGGTGAAGACCAATTAAATGTTTCAAAAGTTGCTGATAAATTTAGCGAAGCTAATCAAGCATTTGAGATCAAAACTGCATTTATCGAAGGCGAAGTTGCTTCTGTAGATAAAGTTAAAGCTTTAGCTAAAATGCCTTCTCGCAATGAATTACTTGCTATGCTTTTGCAAGTTTGGAATGCACCAATCACCAATTTCACAATTGGATTAAATGCATTAAAAGAAAAAAAAGAAGCTGAATAAAATTATAAAAAGGATAAAAAATGGCAATTACTAAAGAAGATGTATTAGAATTTATTTCTAACCTAAGTGTTCTTGAGCTTTCAGAATTAGTAAAAGAATTTGAAGAAAAATTTGGTGTTTCTGCTGCTCCAGTTATGGTTGCAGGTGCTGCTGTTGCAGGTGCTGCTGGCGGTGCTGCTGAGGAAAAAACTGAATTTGATATTGTATTACAAGATGGTGGTGATAAAAAAATCAACGTAATTAAAGTTGTTCGTGCATTAACTGGTCTTGGATTAAAAGAAGCAAAAGACGCAGTTGAGCAAACTCCATCAGTTCTTAAAGAAGGTGTTAGCAAAGCTGAAGCTGAAGAAGCTAAAAAGCAACTTGAAGAAGCTGGCGCTAAGGTTGAGCTTAAATAATTTTTTGTTTTTTAAAAGAAAGGATTATATATCCTTTCTTGTTTTCCTTTAATTAAGGATTCTTTCTTTCAATACTTTTACCATGGGGTATAATAATATGTTAAATTCACAATCAGGAAATCGTTTAAGAATAGACTTCTCGAATGTTCCACAACAAATAGACATTCCAAATTTATTACAATTACAAAAAAAGAGTTTTGATTATTTTTTAAATTTAGATGCAAAAAATTCAGAAAGCGGAATTGAAAAAGTATTTAAATCTATCTTTCCAATCCATGATCCGCAAAATAGATTAAGTTTAGAATATGTAAGTAGTGAAGTAGGTAAGCCTAAATATACCATTAGAGAGTGTATGGAAAGAGGCTTGACTTATTCTGTAAATTTAAAAATGAAAATCCGTTTAACTTTACATGAAAAAGATGAAAAAACGGGTGAGAAAATTGGTATAAAAGATATTAAAGAACAAGAAATTTATATTAGAGAAATTCCTTTAATGACAGATAGAATTTCTTTTATTATCAACGGAGTAGAAAGGGTTGTAGTTAATCAGCTTCATAGAAGTCCAGGTGTTATCTTCAAAGAAGAAGAAAGTTCTACTGTTGCAAATAAATTAGTATATACAGCTCAAATTATACCAGATCGTGGTTCTTGGCTTTATTTTGAATATGATGCTAAAGATGTACTTTATGTACGTATCAATAAAAGAAGAAAAGTGCCTATTACAATTTTATTTAGAGCGCTTGGTTATAAAAAACAAGATATTATAAAATTATTCTACCCTATACAAACTATTCATGTAAAAAAAGATAAATTCTTAACCGAATTTAATCCAAATGACTTTTTAGATAGAGTTGAATATGACTTAAAAGATGAAAAAGGCAATGTAATTCATCAAGCTGGTAAAAGAATGACAAAGAAAAAAGCAGAACAGCTTGTAAAAGATGGTGTTAAATGGGTTGAATATCCAGTTGAAATTTTAACAAATAGATATTTAGCTAATCCTATCATTAATAAAGAAACCGGTGAAGTTTTATATGATTCTTTAACACTATTAGATGAGGGAAAACTAGCAAAAATTAAAGAAGAAAAACAGTTTGATATTGCAAACGACTTAGCTAATGGAGTAGATGCTGCTATTATTAATTCTTTTATTCAAGATAATGAAACTTTAAAATTATTAAAACAAACAGAAAATATAGAAGATGAAAATGATTTAGCAGCTATTAGAATTTATAAAGTGATGAGACCAGGTGAGCCTGTAGTGAAAGATGCTGCAAAAGCTTTTGTGAATGATTTGTTTTTCAATCCTGAAAGATATGACCTAACAAAAGTTGGTCGTATGAAAATGAACCATAAATTAGGTTTAGATACGCCTGAATACGTTACAGTTTTAACTAATGAGGACATAGTAAAAACTGCAAAATATCTAATTAAAGTAAAAAATGGTAGAGGTCATATCGATGATAGAGATCACTTGGGTAATCGTCGTATTAGATCAATCGGAGAGCTTTTAGCGAATGAACTTCATGTAGGTCTTGCTAAAATGCAAAAATCTATTAGAGATAAATTTACGGCTTTAAATGCGGATATTGACAAAGTAATGCCTTATGATTTGATCAATCCTAAAACCATTACTGTAACAATTATGGAATTTTTTACCGGTGGTCAATTATCTCAATTTATGGATCAAACAAACCCATTGAGTGAAGTAACTCACAAGCGTCGTTTATCTGCACTTGGCGAGGGTGGTTTGGTAAAAGAAAGAGCAGGATTTGAAGTGCGTGATGTCCATGCAACGCATTATGGAAGAATTTGTCCTGTTGAAACCCCAGAAGGTCAAAATATCGGTTTGATTAATACACTTTCAACTTATGCTAAAGTAAATGATTTGGGTTTTGTTGAAGCACCTTATAAGAAGGTAGAAAATGGTAAAGTAAGCAATGAAATCGTTTATTTAACCGCTACGCAAGAAGAAGGTTTAGTGATCGCAGCAGCTTCAACAAAAATTGATGAAAAGGGTAATATTGTTGAGGAATTTGTTGAAGCAAGACAAGATGGTGAAACAATCTTAGCAAGAAGAGAAGAAGTGCATTTGATTGACCTTTGTTCGGGTATGATAGTAGGGGTTGCAGCATCTTTGATTCCATTCTTAGAGCATGATGATGCAAACAGAGCTTTGATGGGTTCAAACATGCAACGTCAAGCAGTGCCTTTGCTAACTGCGCAAGCACCTATAGTAGGTACTGGTATGGAAAAAATCATTGCGCGTGATGCTTGGGAAGCTATTAAAGCTAAAAGAGCAGGGATTGTAGAAAAAGTTGATAATAAAAATATTTTCATTTTGGGTGAGGATGAAAATGGACCATTTATAGATCATTACAAAATGGAAAAAAATCTAAGAACTAACCAAAATACAACTTTTATTCAACATCCAATTGTTAAAAAAGGTGAATTTGTTCAAGCAGGTCAAATCATTGCAGATGGTCCAAGTATGGATCAAGGTGAACTTGCTATTGGTAAAAATGCTTTAATCGCATTTATGCCATGGCATGGGTATAACTATGAAGATGCTATTGTAATTAGTGAGAAAATTTTACGTGAAGATACTTTTACTAGTGTTCATATTTATGAAAAAGAAGTAGAGGCTAGAGAACTTAAAGACGGTGTAGAAGAAATTACAAAAGATATTCCAAATGTAAAAGAAGAGGATTTAGCACATCTTGATGAGAGTGGTATTGCTAAAATAGGAACCCATATTAAGCCTGGCATGATTTTAGTAGGTAAAGTTTCTCCTAAAGGTGAAGTAAAACCTACACCTGAAGAAAGATTATTAAGAGCTATTTTTGGTGAAAAAGCAGGACATGTTGTAAATAAATCTTTATATGCAACTGCTTCACTAGAAGGTGTTGTTGTAGATGTGAAAATCTTTACTAAAAAAGGTTATGAAAAAGATGCACGCGCTATAAAAGCTTATGATGATGAAAAATTAAACCTTGAAAAAGAACATCATGATAGACTTTTAATGATGGATAGAGAAGAAACTTTAAGGGTTTGTTCTTTGCTTTCTAAGTCGCCTTTAAATTCAGATGAAGAAATAAATGGTGTTAAATATAAAAAAGGTTCCAAAGTAGAAATTACAGAATTAGAAAAAATCAATCGTTTTGCATTAAATTCTTTAGTTAAGGCTTATTCTAAAGAAGTGCAAAAAGAATATGATGATTTAAAAAACCATTTCCAAAATGAGAAGAAAAAGCTTAAAACAGAACATGATGAAAAATTAGAAATTTTAGAAAAAGATGATATTTTACCAAGTGGAGTAGTAAAACTTGTTAAAGTATATATTGCGACTAAGAGAAAATTAAAAGTTGGGGATAAAATGGCAGGACGCCATGGAAATAAAGGTATTGTATCTAATATCGTTCCAGAAGTTGATATGCCATATTTACCTGATGGAAGACCTATTGATATAGCTTTAAATCCTCTAGGGGTTCCAAGCCGTATGAATATAGGGCAAATTCTTGAAAGTCACTTAGGAATTGTTGGTATGAAATTAGGTGATCAAATTCAAGAAATTTTTGATAGAAAACAAAAAGATTTTGTAAAAGAATTACGCGAAAAAATTCTTGAAATTTGCAGTGTATCTAGACTTGAGCTAGAAAAGAAATTTGTACAAACTTTAAATGATGAGCAACTTATTTCTTATGCTAGAGATTGGGCTAAAGGAGTAAAATTTGCTACTCCTGTATTTGAGGGTGTAACGGTTGAAGAATTTGGTAAGCTTTTTGAAATGGCTAAAATAGCTATGGATGGAAAAAGCGAACTTTATGATGGAAGAACTGGCGAAAAAATGGCAGAGCGTGTACATGTTGGATGTATGTATATGCTTAAATTACACCACTTAGTAGATGAAAAAGTTCACGCAAGAAGTACCGGACCTTATAGTCTTGTAACACAACAACCAGTTGGTGGTAAGGCTTTATTTGGTGGACAAAGATTTGGTGAGATGGAGGTTTGGGCTCTTGAAGCTTATGGGGCAGCTCATACTTTAAGAGAAATGTTAACCATAAAATCTGATGATGTTGAAGGTAGATTTAGTGCTTATAAAGCTTTAACAAAAGGTGAGAATGTTCCAGCAACAGGTATTCCAGAAACATTCTTTGTACTTACAAATGAATTAAAATCTCTTGCTTTAGATGTTGAGATTTTTGATAAGGATGAGAATAATGAGTAAATTTAAACCTATCGAAATAAAAGAAGATGGCAGACCTAGAGACTTTGAAGCTTTTCAATTAAGACTTGCAAGTCCTGAAAAAATCAAATCATGGTCTTATGGGGAGGTAAAAAAACCAGAAACGATTAATTATAGAACCTTAAAGCCTGAAAGAGACGGGCTTTTTTGTGCTAAAATTTTTGGACCAGTAAGAGATTATGAATGTCTTTGTGGTAAGTATAAAAAAATGCGCTTCAAAGGCATTAAGTGTGAAAAATGTGGTGTTGAAGTTACTAGTTCTAAAGTGCGTCGTTCAAGAATGGGGCATATTGAATTAGTTACTCCAGTGGCTCATATTTGGTATGTAAATTCTTTACCAAGTCGTATCGGTACTTTGCTTGGTGTAAAGATGAAAGACTTAGAACGCGTATTGTATTATGAAGCATATATAGTAGAAAATCCAGGTGATGCTTACTATGATAACGAAAATACTAAAAAAGTTGAATTTTGTGATGTATTAAATGAAGAGCAGTATTTAAATTTAATGCAGCGCTATGAAAGTAGTGGATTTAAAGCTAGAATGGGTGGTGAAGTTGTTAGAGATTTGCTAGCAAATTTAGATCTTGTAGAGCTTTTAAATAAACTAAAAGAAGATATTGCAGCAACTAATTCAGAAGCAAAGAAAAAAACTATCATCAAGCGTTTAAAAGTGGTAGAAAATTTCTTAAATAGCAATTTAAATAGCAATACAAATATTGATGAAGTGGTACCTAATCGTCCTGAGTGGATGATGATTACAAATTTACCTGTATTACCACCTGATTTAAGACCTTTAGTAGCTTTAGATGGTGGAAAATTTGCAGTTTCTGATGTGAATGATTTATACAGAAGAGTTATTAATAGAAATACACGTTTAAAAAGACTTATGGAGCTTGATGCGCCTGAAATTATCATTAGAAATGAAAAAAGAATGCTACAAGAAGCAGTTGATGCTTTATTTGATAATGGTAGAAGAGCAAATGCGGTTAAAGGTGCAAATAAACGTCCATTAAAATCTTTAAGTGAAATCATCAAAGGTAAACAAGGTCGTTTCAGACAAAATCTACTTGGTAAAAGGGTGGATTTTTCAGGTCGTAGTGTTATTGTTGTTGGACCAAAACTTAGAATGGATCAATGTGGTTTACCTAAAAAAATGGCTTTAGAATTATTTAAGCCACACTTATTAGCTAAACTTGAAGAAAAAGGTTATGCTACCACTGTAAAACAAGCTAAAAAAATGATAGAAAATAAAACCAACGAAGTTTGGGAGTGTTTAGAAGAAGTTGTTAAAGGTCATCCTGTAATGCTTAACCGTGCTCCAACCTTGCATAAACTTTCTATTCAAGCATTTCACCCTGTGCTTGTAGAGGGCAAGGCAATTCAACTTCATCCATTAGTATGTGCAGCGTTTAATGCTGACTTTGACGGAGACCAAATGGCTGTGCATGTGCCTTTATCGCAAGAAGCAATAGCTGAGTGTAAAGTATTAATGCTCTCATCTATGAATATCTTGCTTCCAGCAAGTGGTCGTTCTGTGACTGTGCCTTCTCAAGATATGGTTTTGGGGATTTATTATCTATCTTTAGAAAAAGATGGTGCTAAGGGTGAACATAAAATTTGTACAGGTATTGAAGAGGTTATGATTGCCCTAGAAGCAAAATCTTTAGATATTCATGCAAGTATTAGAAGTGTGGTTGATGGTAGAAAAATCACAACAACTGCGGGAAGATTAATCATTAAGTCTATCTTACCTGATTTTGTTCCTGAAAATATGTGGAATAAAGTCATGAAGAAAAAAGATATTGCAGCTTTGGTTGATTATGTTTATAAAGAAGGTGGCCTTGAAGTAAGTGCTAGCTTTTTAGATAAATTAAAAGATCTTGGTTTTGAATATGCAACAAAAGCGGGTATTTCTATTTCAATTGCTGATATTATTGTGCCTGATCAAAAGCAAAAAAGTATAGAAGAAGCTAAAAAACAAGTAAGAGAAATCCAAAATTCATATAATTTAGGTTTGATTACTTCAGGTGAAAGATATAATAAGATTATTGATATTTGGAAAAGTACTAATAATGTCTTATCAAAAGATATGATGGAGTTAATTAAAAAAGACAAAGAAGGATTTAACTCTATTTATATGATGGCAGATTCTGGTGCTAGGGGTTCAGCAGCTCAAATTTCACAGCTTGCTGCGATGAGGGGTCTTATGGCTAAACCTGATGGTTCTATTATTGAAACACCGATTATTTCAAACTTCCGTGAAGGACTTAACGTTCTTGAATATTTCATTTCAACTCACGGTGCTAGAAAAGGTCTTGCAGATACAGCCTTAAAAACAGCAAATGCAGGTTATTTGACAAGAAAACTTATCGATGTGGCACAAAATGTAAAAGTTACAATGGAAGATTGTGGCGCACATGAGGGTGTTGAGATTAATGAAATTACCGCAGATGGTGTTGTAATTGAAACCTTAGAAGAAAGAATTTTAGGAAGAGTTTTAGCTGAAAATATCATTGATTCTATTACTAATGAGATTTTATTCTCAGAAGGTACTTTAGTAGATGAGGAAAAAGCTAGAATTATTGTTGAAAGTGGAGTAAAGAGTGTAAGCATTAGAACTCCTATTACTTGTAAAGCTAAAAAAGGCGTATGTTCTAAATGCTATGGTATTAACCTAGGTGAAGGCAAATTAGTTAAACCAGGTGAAGCTGTAGGTATTATATCTGCTCAATCAATCGGTGAGCCAGGAACACAGCTTACGCTAAGAACTTTCCACAGTGGTGGTACTGCTAGTACAGATTTACAAGATCGCCAAGTAGTAGCACACAAAGAAGGTTTTGTAAGATTTTATAATCTTAATACCTATGAAGATAGACAAGGCAAAACTATAGTGGCTAATCACCGCAATGCTGCTATTTTACTTGTTGAGCCAAAAATCAAAGCTCCATTTAAAGGAACTATCCATATTGAGCATGCGTATGAAGATGTGGTGGTTAGCGTTAAAGCAAAAAACAATGAAGCTAAATTTATATTAAGAAAGTATGACTTAGCAAAAGCTAACGAACTTGCGGGTGTAAGTGGTAATATAGAAGGTAAATTATATATTCCATATAGTGATGGTGCTGAAGTAGCTGAAAATGAAAGTATTGTAGAAGTAATCAAAGAGGGTTGGAATATACCAAATCGTATTCCTTATGCGAGTGAATTGCTAGTAAAAGATGGTGATCCTATCACTCAAGATATTATAGCTGGCGCAAAAGGTACTTTGAAGTTTTATATGCTTAAAGGGGACGGTTTAGATAGAATTAGAAATCTAAAAAAAGGTGATGTGGTTAAAGAAAAAGGTGTTTTTGTTGTTATTGCTGATGAAAATGATAGAGAAGCAAAAAGACATTATATACCAAGAGAATCTGTGATTGAATTTGATGATAGTGCTTTTGTGGATAATCCTAAAACCATCATAGCAAAATCAAGCAAAGAAGATAAAACCATTATTGCTGAATGGGATGCGTATAATAATACTGTAATTGCAGAAGTTGCAGGTACAATTAATTTTGAAGATATTGAATCAGGCTATAGTGCTGATGAGCAAATTGATGAAGCAACGGGTAAAAGATCACTTGTTATTAATGAGTATTTACCAAGTGGAGTGCGTCCTGCATTGTTAATTATAGGTGAAAATGACAAAGTAGTGCGTTATCAACTAGAGCCAAAAACTGTTATTTATGTAAATGATGGCGATAAGGTTAAACAAGCTGATATCTTAGCTAAAACTCCAAAGGCAGCGGCTAAGTCAAAAGATATTACTGGAGGTCTTCCAAGGGTATCTGAATTATTTGAAGCAAGAAAGCCAAAAAATACTGCTGTTGTGGCTGAAATTGACGGGGTTGTTAGATTTGATAAACCTTTAAGATCAAAAGAAAGAATCATTATTCAAGCAGAAGATGGAAGTAGTGCAGAGTATTTGATAGATAAATCAAAACGCATTCAAGTAAGAGATGGTGAATTTATCCATGCGGGTGAGAAATTAACCGATGGAGTTATTTCAAGTCATGATGTGCTTAGAATTTTAGGTGAAAAAGCGTTGCATTATTATCTTATCTCTGAAATTCAGCAAGTTTATCGTGGTCAAGGTGTTGTGATTTCTGATAAGCATATTGAAATCATCGTATCGCAAATGCTAAGACAAGTAAAAATTGTTGATAGTGGTCATACAAACTTTATTGTGGGAGATTTGGTTTCAAGAAGAAAATTCAGAGAAGAAAATGAAAGAATTTTAAAATACGGTGGCGAACCCGCTGTAGCTGAGCCTGTATTGCTTGGGGTTACAAGAGCAGCTATTGGAAGTGATAGTGTGATTTCAGCTGCTTCATTCCAAGAAACAACAAAAGTTTTAACAGAAGCAAGTATTGCAGGTAAATTTGACTATCTTGAAGATCTAAAAGAAAATGTAATCTTAGGTCGTATGATTCCTGTTGGTACGGGTCTTTATGGAGATCAAAATTTAAAGCTTAAGCAACAAAATTAATTTTCAATCCTAGCAATTTTGCTAGGATTTTTTAAAGTATTTTATGTTTAAATAATTGATTTAGAACAATATAAAAGAAAAGAACATTTTAACTTTTATACTCAAAATATCCCTTGCTCGTTTGAAATTACTGTCAAATTAGATATTAGTTCTTTTTGTTATTTTATTAAAAACAATAATTATGAATTCTATCCTTGTTTTATCCACACTATTAGTAAAAGTATAAATTCTTTTGATAATTTTAAATTTAGTTTAGATCAAAACAAACAACTAATATGTTATGATATTATCCATCCTTCTTATACTATTTTTCATAAGGACTCTAAAACTTTTTCTGTTCTTTGGACTTTCTATAAAGAAAATTTAAATGATTTTTTATCTTTATATGAAGAGGATAAACAATTATTAAAAAGCAATAAAAGTATGTTTTTAAAAGAACCTATAGATAATTTTTTTAATATTTTTACTATTCCTTGGATAACTTTTAAGAGTTTTTCTTTATGCTTGCCAAAAAAGAGCAAAATTTCTTTCCTAGATTATAGCAAGTGGAAAGATTATAAAAGAAAATAAAAAATTCTCATTCCTTTTAGTATTAATGTTAATCATGCCACCAATGATGCTTATCACGTTTATTTGTTTTTAGAAAAACTCCAAGAAAACCTTAATAGTTTATAATTTTATAAGTAAAATTTAGATATTATCCAAAGTTTATTATTTTATTAATGAAAGGAATTACTGTGCCAACCATAAATCAATTGGTTAGAAAAGAGCGCAAAAAAGTTTTAGAAAAATCTAAATCACCAGCGCTTAAAAATTGCCCACAAAGAAGGGGAGTTTGTACTAGGGTTTATACAACAACTCCTAAAAAACCAAACTCAGCGTTAAGAAAAGTTGCCAAAGTAAGACTTACAAGTGGCTTTGAAGTTATTAGTTATATCGGTGGTGAAGGTCACAACCTACAAGAACACAGCATTGTTTTAGTGCGTGGTGGTAGGGTAAAAGACTTACCAGGTGTTAAGTATCACATTGTTCGTGGTGCCTTAGATACTGCAGGTGTTGCAAAAAGAACTGTTTCTCGTTCTAAATATGGTGCAAAACGCCCTAAAGCAGTAGCTAAGTAATAAGATTGCAGACAAATCCGTTAGATTTGATTTTGTTTGAGTAAAATTATAAATTTGAAGGAAAATTATGAGAAGAAGAAAAGCTCCGGTAAGAGAAGTCTTGCCAGATCCGATTTATGGAAACAAAGTAATCACAAAATTCATTAATTCTTTAATGTATGATGGTAAAAAAAGCACAGCTACTACTATTATGTATGGTGCTTTAGAAGCTATCGATAAAAAAGGTGGAGAAAAAAAAGGTATAGAAATTTTTAATGATGCTATTGAAAATATCAAGCCTTTATTAGAAGTTAAATCTCGTCGTGTTGGTGGTGCTACTTATCAAGTTCCAGTAGAAGTACGCCCAGCTAGACAACAAGCTTTAGCTATAAGATGGATTATTTCTTTTGCTAGAAAAAGAAGTGAAAGAACTATGATTGAAAAATTAGCAGCTGAATTATTAGATGCAGCTAATAGTAAAGGTGCTTCATTCAAGAAGAAAGAAGATACTTACAAAATGGCAGAAGCTAATAAAGCATTTGCTCATTATCGCTGGTAAGAGGAGTAAAGCATGTCAAGAAGTACTCCTTTAAAAAGAGTTAGAAATATAGGTATTGCAGCTCACATTGATGCTGGTAAAACAACTACTAGTGAGAGAATTCTTTTCTTTACAGGTATGAGTCATAAAATTGGTGAGGTGCATGATGGTGCAGCTACAATGGACTGGATGGAGCAAGAAAAAGAAAGAGGTATTACAATTACTTCTGCTGCTACAACTTGTTTTTGGAAAAATCACCAAATTAATCTTATAGACACTCCAGGCCACGTTGACTTTACAATCGAAGTTGAAAGATCAATGCGTGTTTTAGATGGTGCTGTTGCGGTATTTTGTTCAGTAGGTGGAGTTCAACCACAATCAGAAACTGTTTGGAGACAAGCTAATAAATATGGTGTTCCAAGAATTGTTTTTGTAAATAAAATGGACAGAATTGGTGCAAATTTCTTTAATGTTGAAGAGCAAATTAAAAATCGCTTAAAAGGCAACCCAGTTCCACTTCAAATTCCAATTGGCGCTGAAGATAATTTCAAAGGTGTAATTGATCTTATTACCATGAAAGCTTTGGTATGGGAAGATGAAAACAAGCCGACTGATTATGTAGAAAAAGAAATTCCAACTGAGCTTAAAGAAAAAGCTGAAGAATATCGTACAAAAATGATAGAAGCGGTTTCTGAAACAAGCGATGAGTTAATGGAAAAATATCTAGGCGGTGAAGAACTTACTCAAGAAGAAATCAAAGCAGGTATTAAAGCAGGATGTTTAAGTCTTTCTATGGTTCCTATGCTTTGTGGTACAGCTTTTAAAAATAAAGGTGTTCAACCATTGCTTGATGCTGTTGTTGCTTATTTACCAGCTCCTGATGAAGTTGCTAATATCAAAGGTGAATATGAAGATGGTACAGAAGTTTCTGTAAAATCAACTGATGATGGTGAATTTGCAGGTCTTGCATTTAAAATTATGACCGACCCTTTTGTTGGACAATTAACTTTCGTTCGTGTATATAGAGGAAGTTTAGAAAGCGGTTCTTATGCATACAACTCAACAAAAGATAAAAAAGAAAGAATTGGCCGTCTTTTGAAAATGCACTCTAATAAAAGAGAAGAGATTAAAACTTTATACGCAGGAGAAATCGGAGCGGTTGTTGGTCTTAAAGATACACTAACCGGTGATACTTTAGCAAGTGAAAAAGATAAAGTTATTTTAGAGAGAATGGATTTCCCAGATCCTGTTATTTCAGTTGCTGTTGAGCCTAAAACAAAAGCAGATCAAGAAAAAATGTCTATTGCTTTAAATAAATTAGCTCAAGAAGATCCAAGCTTTAGAGTTTCTACAGATGAAGAAAGCGGTCAAACTATCATCTCAGGTATGGGTGAACTTCACTTAGAAATTATCGTTGATAGAATGCTTCGTGAGTTTAAAGTTGAAGCAGAAGTTGGTCAACCTCAAGTTGCTTACCGTGAAACTATTAGAAAAACAGTTGAGCAAGAATACAAATACGCTAAACAATCAGGTGGTCGTGGTCAGTATGGTCATGTATTCTTAAGACTTGAGCCACTTGAGCCAGGTAGTGGTTATGAGTTTGTAAATGATATCAAAGGTGGCGTAATTCCAAAAGAATATATTCCAGCAGTTGATAAAGGTGTTCAAGAAGCATTGCAAAACGGTGTTTTAGCAGGATATCCTGTTGAAGATGTTAAAGTAACTGTTTATGACGGAAGTTACCACGAAGTGGATTCTTCTGAAATGGCATTTAAACTTGCAGCTTCTATGGGCTTTAAAGAAGGTGCTAGAAAAGCAGGTGCGGTAATCTTAGAACCTATGATGAAAGTTGAAGTTGAAACTCCAGAAGAATACATGGGTGATGTTATTGGTGATTTAAATAAACGCCGTGGTCAAGTAAATTCAATGGATGAAAGAGGTGGTAATAAAATTATTACAGCATTTTGTCCTTTGGCTGAAATGTTTGGTTATTCAACTGATCTTAGAAGTCAAACTCAAGGTCGTGCTACTTACTCTATGGAATTTGATCACTATGATGAAGTTCCAAAAAATGTTTCTGAAGAAATTATCAAGAAAAGAAACGGCTAAATTTATCAAGATGAGCTTATTGCTCATCTTGAATTATTTATGTCCTTTTGAATTAATTAAATTAATTACTCATTCATTAATTTCATATGCTTTTTCAAAACCTTTAACATATCTTCCATTTTTCAGTATAAGTTGAAATAAATGAAAATGTTGTGTACTCTTAATAACTTGGATTATTTTTTATTGTTTTTATTTTCATAAGCATTTAATACTTGCTCAAAGAGTTGATTATCTCTTGTTATTTCTATACATTCTATTCTAAATTTAAGTCTTTTTCTTGCAAAGATTGACATGCAATCTTTTTCATCTTCTATAAACATAATTTCTATGTTTTTATTGTTGCACTTAATTCCTTCAAAATACTCAGCAAATTTCACTAATATAAATATAAAAGTCATATAATGGGTACATATGAGCTACTGTTTGATTATTTAAATTTAAAGAAGATATCACAATGCTTTTGCATTCTTGTATAAATTGATTAATTTTATCTTGTAATTGTATATATTTTCCTTGTGGTTAGAATCAATAAGATTGCGAGGGTTGTATGAGAGTAAAAAGAAGAGTTTATCACTCTTCTTCATCAGTATTTTTGCGTACAACTTTAATACGTTCTATACTATTGCCATCCATCTTTTTGACTTCATAGTAGCAGAATTCATCTTCTATTCTATCTCCAACCACCGGTAAGCGTCCTAAGAGATTGAAAACATATCCACCTATAGTGACTTGTTCTAGTTCTTCATTAAAGCGTATATCAAGCATTTCTTCTACTTCACTAATTTCATATCTTCCTTGAAATTCATAAATGTTTTCTGCAAGTTTTTTAAAATGTGGACTAGAATCATCATGTTCATCGTTAATATCTCCAACGATTTCCTCCATAATATCTTCCATGGTTAAAAGACCGGCTGTACCACCATATTCATCTACTACTAATGCTGTGTGTACTTGTTCTTTATTCATCATGAAAAGAACTTTGGATATGCTGATATTTTCTGGAACTAAGATCATTTTGATTAAAAAATCATCTAAATTTTTCTTATCTTTGCTAAGTTCATTTTGCATGATGTCTCTAATGTGTACCATACCCAAAATGATATCTTTAGAACCATCTATATATGGAAAGCGTGTATGTTTGTATTGACAAACTATTTGCATATTTTCTTCATAGCTTTTTTGTTTGTTAAGACATATCATATCTTTTCTAGGTGTCATGATTTCTTTTGCTACTGTATCTGAAAAATCAACAGCATTGCGTATGATTTCAGTTTCAAACTCATCCAGTATTCCACCTTTTTGGCTTTCACTTGCAATAAATTTAATCTCTTCTTCAGAGTGGCTTAATTCATGTTCTTTAGCAGGTTTAATACCTATAACTTTTAAAGAAATTGCAGCTAAAAAGTCAAATGTTTTGATAAAAGGTAAGAAAAGCAACCAAAATAAATGCAATGGTCTTGCAATCCATAAAACAGCTCTATCTGCAATAGCGATAGCAACACTTTTTGGAACTAACTCACCTAATACAACATGCAATAATGTGATAATAGCAAAAGCAATAATAAATGCTATGGTGTGAATTAATGCCGGAGCTAAGCCTAAATTTGCCAAAGGAACTTCAAGAATTTTAGCAATAGCAGGTTCACCTATCCAACCAAGAGCAAGAGAGCTTAGCGTAATACCAAGTTGGCAAGCACTTAAATAAGTATCTAGTTTTGAAGTTACCTCTAAAGCTTTTTTTGCATTACGTTTTTTTTCTTTTACCATTTCTTCAAGTTTTGATCTACGTACTTTAACAATAGCAAATTCAGATAAAACAAAAAATCCATTTAAAAGCACTAAAGCTAATGCAACAAGAATCATAAAAGTAGAATAGCCTACATCAATTGAGGCAACAGCGGGTAATGTTTGATTTAAGTCTAAAGATTGACTGGGGTCCAAAAAAACTCCTTTAATAAAATTTTTGCAAAATTATATCAAATCAAAACTATAAAATTAGCTTAAAATAAATGATATATTTTAAATTAATTTAATGTTTTCTGTATTCAATATTTTTTTCAAATTCATCTAAACGTTTATAAATGCTGCGCAATTGCGTGATAGTTGTCCAGTTGGTGATGAAAATACTAAATGAAGATCTAACTTGATCAAAAGCATTGCCAACTTGTATGATAATTCCAAGTTGTATAAGTCCTAAAAACAAGCTTGGAGCCATGATTAAAAAAGGCACTATAACCATGATTTGCTCAAATAGATAAAGCCATATATTAAAATATCCATAATGCAAAAATAATCTTTTATAATTGATTTTAAGTCCGGTAAATAAACTTAAAATACTTTCATCGCTCGCATAATTTTTTCTATCATCTTCAGCAAAAACAAGTTCTTTTCTAAAAGCAGCTTCAGCTTTTTGATTGTTATATTCAAGTCCGGGTAATTTAATGCCAACAAACCATGATATAACAAGACCTCCTAAAGAAACCAAAAATGCAATCCATACTAAAGAGCCATTAATGTCTTTTAAGATAGGTAAATTAACATGCGCGCTTAACATCCACAAAATTGGCACAAAAGCAATTAAAGTCATAATTGCCTTAACAAAAGCCAATCCTAAGCTTTCTATGATTTTTGAAAAATTATAAATATCTTCTTGAATTCTTTGTGAGCTACCTTCTATATTGTCATCTTTTTTTTGCCAAAATTTAATATAATCAAAAGTCATAGCCTCACGCCATTTAAAGGCATAAATACTTCCAAAATATTGTGTGATAGTAGCGATTAATACATAAGGCAATGCTAAATATAAAAATTGCTTAATAAAATGATAAAAGTCATCTATGCTGTGATTTTTTGCATCTTGTAAAACATCATAAAATTCTTTATACCATTCATTTATTGCAACATTAATGGAAGTTTGAGCGAGTAAAGAAGCTAGCAAAAAAAACAAACCCAAATAAGCCCACAATGCCCATTTTTTTGAATAAAAAAAAGATTTAAACATTTAAATCTCTTTTAACATTTTTTCATAGTGTTTTATTGTATGTTTTTTTGCTTTAAAAATTATGCTAAAAATCACAATAAAACAACTCGCAACTAAAAATCCAGGGATGATTTCATAAATTGCTATAAAATTTGAGCCAAAATGTTTATAAAATATAACAGTTAAAGCTCCGCTAACCATTCCAGCTATAGCACCTTCTTTGCTCATATTTTTATAAAATAAAGAAAATAAAATAACACTTCCAAAACTAGCACCAAAACCAGCCCAAGCGTAAGAAACTATACTTAAAATTTGACTTTGAGTATCAAGTGAAAGTATAAAAGCTACACATGCAACAGCTAAAACACCTAGACGTGATAATAAAGTAATATTTTTATCATTTGTTTTTCTTTTTAAGATTTGTGTATAAAAATCTTGCACCAAGCTAGAAGCGCATACTAGTAGTTGAGAACTCGCAGTACTCATTATAGCTGCTAAAATTGCACTGAGTAAAATTCCTGCAACCCAAGGATTAAAAAGCACTTGAGACATTACAATAAATATTCTTTCAGGGTCATTTAAAGTAAGATTAAATTTGGCTATATAAGCAATACCTAAAAATCCTATCATAGCAGCACCAAATAAAGAAATTACCATCCAAGTTATACCTATAAAAGTTGCAGTAGGAATTTCTTTTACATTTTTTATAGAAATAAAGCGGATTAAAATGTGAGGTTGGCCAAAATAACCAAGCCCCCATGCTAGGGTCGATACCACGACTAGCCAACCACCACCGTCTAAACCAAAGGCTTGCGGTTTTACATCATTTATAGTAGAAAAGGCTTCACCAAAGCCACCAAGTTCAAAAATCATCACAAAAGGAATGATGATTAATGAGCTCATCATTAAAAGTCCTTGTATCATATCAGTCCAGCATACGGCTTTATAACCACCTAAAAAAGTATATAAAACAATAACTAAAAATCCAATGCTTAAAGCAAAAATATAAGGTAAATTAAATACGCTTTCAAAAAGCTTAGCGCCACTTACCAATCCAGCGCTAATGTAAATAGTAAAAAATACTAAAATAACTATTGCGCAAATGCTTCTTAAAATATGCTTATCATCATGAAAACGGCTTTCAAAAAAATCAGGAATTGTAATACATTCTTTAGCTATTTGAGAAAAAATCTTCAATCTTTTAGCAACAAAGGTCCAGTTTAAAAACATACCAAAACTTAAGCCTATGGCTATATAAATTTGCCCCAAGCCAGCTGCATATAAAGCACCAGGAAAAGCCATTAAAAGCCAACTACTCATATCAGAAGCACCTGCACTTAAGGCAGATATTACAGGTCCCATGGAAGCATTACCAACAAAATAATCTTTACTGTTTTGATTTTTTTTGTAAAAATAAAAACCTATAAAAAGCATTAAAAATGCATAGGTAATAAAAGTAATAATAATAGGATAAGAAAGTTCTACACTTTGTAAATTCATAAGTGTCCTTAAAAATTTAAAAAACTATCATTTTACTTGTTTTATTTTAAAAAAACATTATAAAAATTATTTTTTATTTTTTATTTCAATGCTTTATAAAGTTTTTTTGTTACAATTTTCTAAAAAATTTAAGGAAAAATGATGAAAAATCTTTTGATTATAGGTGCAGGCGGTGTAAGTCGTGTTGCGACTGTAAAATGTGCAATGAATAGTGATGTTTTTAGCAAAATAACTCTAGCAAGTAGAACTAAAAGTAAATGTGATGAAATAGCAGCTTTTATAAAAGAGCGTTTGGGTATAGAAATTCAAACTGAGCAAATAGATGCAGACGACACTGCTGCTGTTGTAGAACTTATCAAAAAAACAGGAGCTGAAATTTTATTAAATGTAGCTTTACCTTATCAAGATCTTACCTTAATGGATGCGTGTATTCAAGCTAATATTCACTATATAGATACTGCAAATTATGAACATCCTGATTTAGCTAAATTTGAATATAAAGAACAATGGGCAAGAAATGATAAATTTAAACAAGCAGGAATTTTAGGACTTTTAGGTAGCGGTTTTGATCCAGGTGTTACTAATGTATTTTGTGCTTATGCACAGCAAAATTTGTTTGATGAAATTCATTATATAGATATATTAGATTGTAATGCAGGAGATCATGGCTATGCCTTTGCAACTAATTTTAATCCTGAAATTAACTTAAGAGAAGTTTCTGCTAAAGGTCGTTACTGGGAAAATGGTAGATGGATAGAAACTGAACCTATGGAAATAAAAATGGAATGGGATTATCCTGAAGTAGGGGTAAAAGATAGCTATTTACTTTATCATGAGGAGCTTGAAAGCTTAGTAAAAAATATCAAAGGTTTAAAAAGAATAAGATTTTTTATGACTTTTGGGCAAAGCTATTTAACTCATATGAAATGTCTTGAAAATGTTGGCATGCTAGGTATTAAGCCTGTTATGCATCAAGGCAAAGAAATAATACCAATAGAATTTTTAAAAACACTACTTCCTGATCCTGCTAGTTTAGGCCCTCGCACCAAAGGCTATACTAATATAGGTTGTGTGATTCGCGGTGTAAAAGATGGAAAAGATAGACAAGTTTATATTTATAATGTTTGTAATCACGAAGAATGCTTTAAAGAAACCGGAGCACAAGCTGTGAGTTATACTACTGGAGTTCCTGCAATGATAGGAACAAAGTTAATTGCTAAAGGAATTTGGCAAGGAAAAGGTGTGTTTAACATGGAAGAATTTGATGCCAAGCCTTTCATGGATGAGTTAAATACTCAAGGACTTCCTTGGAAAATTATAGAAATGGAGCCAAATTTAGGAAAATAATCTCAAGTCTTTTTTGACTTGAGAAAGTTTTAACAATGACACAATTATTATTAAGTATAGATTGGACACCTTTTTTAGTTTCCATAAAACTTTCTATTATTACTTGTATAATTTTGTTTTGTTTTTGCATACCCCTTGCTTGGGTTTTTACTTTTAAGCAATTTAGAGCAAAAAAAATTCTAGAAACCATAATAACCTTACCTTTAGTTTTACCACCATCTGTTGTTGGTTTTTACTTATTGATTTTATTTTCAAAATACTCTTTTTTTGGTAGTTTTTTAGAAAAATATTTTAATATCACTTTAGCTTTTACCTTTGAAGGTTTGGTAATAGCAAGTTGTATTTATTCTTTACCTTTTATGTTTAATCCTTTATATAATGCAATGTCTACGATTTCTAAAAATATTATAGAAGCTAGTTTTTCTTTGGGAAAAAATTCTTTCATTACGCTTTTAAAAGTAATCTTACCTAGTATTAAACCAGCTATACTCAGTGCTTTAGTAATAAGTTTTGCACATACTATGGGCGAGTTTGGTATAGTATTAATGATAGGTGGTTCTTTAAGTGGAGAAACAAAAGTAGCTAGTATTGCTATATATGAAAGTATGGAAAATTTAGATTTTACCACAGCTCATATTTATAGTCTCATACTTTTAATTTTTAGTTTTATTGTTTTACTAAGTGTGAATCTTCTTAATAAACAAAAAAGATAATATACCTATATTGTCTTGCAACATAATCAATATTATTGTTTTCATATATTTTGATCATAAATTTATCTAATCATATTTTATCTTTAACTATTTATTTTTTCTTTCATTTTCTTAATTTATATTTATATTTAAAATATTATTTTCTTTATATTTGACACAAAATTCCCACATTTTTTATAATAACTTATTTTCCATTATTTTTACTAAAAACTCTACTACATGTTATAAGCAAATACCCCCCCCCTTTTTTTTTTTATCCTAAAACAAATTCCTTTAAATATATAATCTATTTAATAAAACTTTAAGCTTTTATTGCTATAATTTCATTTCCTTTTTAAACGAAAGGGTTTTAAAAAGCTAAGACTTTTTGTCTTAATTTTTTAGTATTTGTTCTTTAAATTATTAATATTGTTAATCAAATCTTATAGTCAATCTTTGAAATCTAAATAAGTGATCGATTGAGCCAGAAAGATTTATTTTTAAATCTTAACAATCAACTTTTTCTTTGAAGAAAAAGATTAAACTTATCCAATTATTTTTTATGGAGAGTTTGATCCTGGCTCAGAGTGAACGCTGGCGGCGTGCCTAATACATGCAAGTCGAACGATGAAGCTTTTAGCTTGCTAGAAGTGGATTAGTGGCGCACGGGTGAGTAAGGTATAGTTAATCTGCCCTACACAAGAGGACAACAGTTGGAAACGACTGCTAATACTCTATACTCCTGCTTAACACAAGTTGAGTAGGGAAAGTTTTTTCGGTGTAGGATGAGACTATATAGTATCAGCTAGTTGGTGAGGTAATGGCCCACCAAGGCTATGACGCTTAACTGGTCTGAGAGGATGATCAGTCACACTGGAACTGAGACACGGTCCAGACTCCTACGGGAGGCAGCAGTAGGGAATATTGCGCAATGGGGGAAACCCTGACGCAGCAACGCCGCGTGGAGGATGACACTTTTCGGAGCGTAAACTCCTTTTCTTAGGGAAGAATTCTGACGGTACCTAAGGAATAAGCACCGGCTAACTCCGTGCCAGCAGCCGCGGTAATACGGAGGGTGCAAGCGTTACTCGGAATCACTGGGCGTAAAGGGCGCGTAGGCGGATTATCAAGTCTCTTGTGAAATCCAACGGCTTAACCGTTGAACTGCTTGGGAAACTGGTAGTCTAGAGTGAGGGAGAGGCAGATGGAATTGGTGGTGTAGGGGTAAAATCCGTAGATATCACCAAGAATACCCATTGCGAAGGCGATCTGCTGGAACTTAACTGACGCTAAGGCGCGAAAGCGTGGGGAGCAAACAGGATTAGATACCCTGGTAGTCCACGCCCTAAACGATGTACACTAGTTGTTGGGGTGCTAGTCATCTCAGTAATGCAGCTAACGCATTAAGTGTACCGCCTGGGGAGTACGGTCGCAAGATTAAAACTCAAAGGAATAGACGGGGACCCGCACAAGCGGTGGAGCATGTGGTTTAATTCGAAGATACGCGAAGAACCTTACCTGGGCTTGATATCCTAAGAACCTTTTAGAGATAAGAGGGTGCTAGCTTGCTAGAACTTAGAGACAGGTGCTGCACGGCTGTCGTCAGCTCGTGTCGTGAGATGTTGGGTTAAGTCCCGCAACGAGCGCAACCCACGTATTTAGTTGCTAACGGTTCGGCCGAGCACTCTAAATAGACTGCCTTCGTAAGGAGGAGGAAGGTGTGGACGACGTCAAGTCATCATGGCCCTTATGCCCAGGGCGACACACGTGCTACAATGGCATATACAATGAGACGCAATACCGCGAGGTGGAGCAAATCTATAAAATATGTCCCAGTTCGGATTGTTCTCTGCAACTCGAGAGCATGAAGCCGGAATCGCTAGTAATCGTAGATCAGCCATGCTACGGTGAATACGTTCCCGGGTCTTGTACTCACCGCCCGTCACACCATGGGAGTTGATTTCACTCGAAGCCGGAATACTAAACTAGTTACCGTCCACAGTGGAATCAGCGACTGGGGTGAAGTCGTAACAAGGTAACCGTAGGAGAACCTGCGGTTGGATCACCTCCTTTCTAGAGTACAAACTGATAAGTCTCACAACTATCAGTTCATATATAGACTCAATCATCCTTGTTTAGATTTCAAAGATTGATGAAAAGCTAATTTTGGGGAATTAGCTCAGCTGGGAGAGCGCCTGCTTTGCACGCAGGAGGTCAGCGGTTCGATCCCGCTATTCTCCACCATTTATAAGGGCCTATAGCTCAGCTGGTTAGAGTGCACCCCTGATAAGGGTGAGGTCACAAGTTCAAGTCTTGTTAGGCCCACCATAAAAAAGATTTGTTTATCAATCATATAATAAAGTTTTAAAACTTAAAGCAAGTATATAACTAATAATAAAGTAATAAGTAAAGTAAAATAATTTATTACTTATGTTTTTAAATTATTTAAACTCTTTATATATACTTCCTTTAGGTTTTAAGACCTAAGCTAAATAAATAATAGAATATTTTATATATTAGATTAGTTATTTAATGTTATTTGAATTATCATTGTTAAGAGTCACAAGCAAGTTTTAATAAAAACAATTTTACAGGACTTGTTAAAGGATAAAACCTAGCTATCTTTTCTTTAGCTTTTAGTTAAAGACAAGTTTTAAACTCACAACCTAGTGAGACTAATTTATTTAGTTTTATTAAGTGTTTAAATGCTTTCCGTCTTAAGATAGTAAAGTCTTATCATAAAAACTTTAACAAGGAAGTGATGCGTTTTAGAATGAATTAAAAGGTAAGCTATTAAGAGCGAATGGTGGATGCCTTGGCTGGTAAAGGCGATGAAGGACGTACTAGACTGCGATAAGCTACGGGGAGCTGTCAAGAAGCTTTGATCCGTAGATTTCCGAATGGGGCAACCCAGTATATAGAGATATATACTACCATAATGGAGCGAACGTAGGGAATTGAAACATCTTAGTACCTACAGGAAAAGAAATCAATAGAGATTGCGTCAGTAGCGGCGAGCGAAAGCGCAAGAGGGCAAACCCAGTGCTTGCACTGGGGGTTGTAGGACTGCAATGTGCAATAGGTGAGGTTAGTAGAACACTCTGGAAAGTGTAGCCATAGAGGGTGATAGTCCCGTATACGAAAACCAAACCTTAGCTAGCAGTATCCTGAGTAGGGCGGGACACGAGGAATCCTGTCTGAAGCTGGGTCGACCACGATCCAACCCTAAATACTAATACCAGACCGATAGTGCACAAGTACCGTGAGGGAAAGGTGAAAAGAACTGAGGTGATCAGAGTGAAATAGAACCTGAAACCATTTGCTTACAATCATTCAGAGCACTATGTAGCAATACAGTGTGATGGACTGCCTTTTGCATAATGAGCCTGCGAGTTGTGGTGTCTGGCAAGGTTAAGCACACGCGAAGCCGTAGCGAAAGCGAGTCTGAATAGGGCGCTTAAGTCAGATGCTGCAGACCCGAAACGAAGTGATCTATCCATGAGCAAGTTGAAGCTAGTGTAAGAACTAGTGGAGGACTGAACCGATAGGCGTTGAAAAGCCCCCGGATGACTTGTGGATAGGGGTGAAAGGCCAATCAAACTTCGTGATAGCTGGTTCTCTCCGAAATATATTTAGGTATAGCGTTGTGTCGTAGTATAAGGGGGTAGAGCACTGAATGGGCTAGGGCATACACCAATGTACCAAACCCTATCAAACTCCGAATACCTTATATGTAATCACAGCAGTCAGGCGGCGAGTGATAAAATCCGTCGTCAAGAGGGAAACAACCCAGACTACCAGCTAAGGTCCCTAAATCTTACTTAAGTGGAAAACGATGTGAAGTTACTTAAACAACCAGGAGGTTGGCTTAGAAGCAGCCATCCTTTAAAGAAAGCGTAATAGCTCACTGGTCTAGTGATTTTGCGCGGAAAATATAACGGGGCTAAAGTAAGTACCGAAGCTGTAGACTTGATTTTATCAAGTGGTAGGAGAGCGTTCTATTTGCGCCGAAGGTATACCGGTAAGGAGTGCTGGAGCGAATAGAAGTGAGCATGCAGGCATGAGTAGCGATAATTAATGTGAGAATCATTAACGCCGTAAACCCAAGGTTTCCTACGCGATGCTCGTCATCGTAGGGTTAGTCGGGTCCTAAGTCGAGTCCGAAAGGGGTAGACGATGGCAAATTGGTTAATATTCCAATACCAACATTAGTGTGCGATGGAAGGACGCTTAGGGCTAAGCAAGCTAGCGGATGGAAGTGCTAGTCTAAGGTCGTAGGAGGTTATATAGGCAAATCCGTATAACAATACTCCGAGAACTGAAAGGCTCTTCAAAGTCTTCGGACAGCGAGGAGAATTGCTGATGCCGTCGAGCCAAGAAAAGTTTCTAAGTTTAGCTAATGTTGCCCGTACCGTAAACCGACACAGGTGGGTGGGATGAGTATTCTAAGGCGCGTGGAAGAACTCTCTTTAAGGAACTCTGCAAAATAGCACCGTATCTTCGGTATAAGGTGTGGTTCGCTTCGTATTAGGATTTACTCCGAAAGCGAAGAAACTTACAACAAAGAGTCCCTCCCGACTGTTTACCAAAAACACAGCACTCTGCTAACTCGTAAGAGGATGTATAGGGTGTGACGCCTGCCCGGTGCTCGAAGGTTAATTGATGGGGTTAGCATTAGCGAAGCTCTTGATCGAAGCCCGAGTAAACGGCGGCCGTAACTATAACGGTCCTAAGGTAGCGAAATTCCTTGTCGGTTAAATACCGACCTGCATGAATGGCGTAACGAGATGGGAGCTGTCTCAAAGAGGGATCCAGTGAAATTGTAGTGGAGGTGAAAATTCCTCCTACCCGCGGCAAGACGGAAAGACCCCGTGGACCTTTACTACAGCTTGACACTGCTATTTGGATAAGAATGTGCAGGATAGGTGGGAGGCTTTGAGTATATGACGCCAGTTGTATATGAGCCGTTGTTGAGATACCACTCTTTCTTATTTGGGTAGCTAACCAGCTTGAGTTATCCTCAAGTGGGACAATGTCTGGTGGGTAGTTTGACTGGGGCGGTCGCCTCCCAAATAATAACGGAGGCTTACAAAGGTTGGCTCAGAACGGTTGGAAATCGTTCGTAGAGTATAAAGGTATAAGCCAGCTTAACTGCAAGACATACAAGTCAAGCAGAGACGAAAGTCGGTCTTAGTGATCCGGTGGTTCTGTGTGGAAGGGCCATCGCTCAAAGGATAAAAGGTACCCCGGGGATAACAGGCTGATCTCCCCCAAGAGCTCACATCGACGGGGAGGTTTGGCACCTCGATGTCGGCTCATCGCATCCTGGGGCTGGAGCAGGTCCCAAGGGTATGGCTGTTCGCCATTTAAAGCGGTACGCGAGCTGGGTTCAGAACGTCGTGAGACAGTTCGGTCCCTATCTGCCGTGGGCGTAAGAAGATTGAAGAGATTTGACCCTAGTACGAGAGGACCGGGTTGAACAAACCACTGGTGTAGCTGTTGTTCTGCCAAGAGCATCGCAGCGTAGCTAAGTTTGGAACGGATAAACGCTGAAAGCATCTAAGCGTGAAGCCAACTCTAAGATGAATCTTCTCTAAGCTCTCTAGAAGACTACTAGTTTGATAGGCTGGGTGTGTAATGGATGAAAGTCCTTTAGCTGACCAGTACTAATAGAGCGTTTGGCTTATCTTATTTAAGCATCACTTCCTTGTTAAGGTTTTTAATAAAGCTTTGAATGTTTTTATATGAAAACTACATTTAGCTTATAAAATCTTACAAGTAAAGTTTATATTAGAACTTGCTCTTAACATTGTTTTTTAAGTATTCTAAAACAATAAAGTGATTTAGTTTAATAAAACATCTAAATATAAGAATAAGATTAAAAACTAAAATAAAAATGATTTTTATATCTAAATCTTATTGATTGCTTTTATTATGCTATATTAAATAGAATATTTAAATAACAATGTCCGTGATTATACAGATGTGGAGACGCCTTGCTCCATCCCGAACCAAGAAGCTAAGCACATCGTGGGTGATGATACTACGCCTTACTGGCAGGGGGAAAGTAGCTCATTGCGGACTTGTTAGTTCTCTTATTATTCTTACTTATTACTTAGTTGAATCCTTAATTAGTTTATTATTTCTTTTCTTTAGAGATAGTTTTTATTGTTTTATAATTTATTTCTTTTATTTCTTTTATTTCTTTTATTTCTTTTATTTCTTTTATTTCTTTTATTTCTTTTATTTCTTTTATTTCTTTTTTTTTTATTTCTTTTATTTCTTTTATTTCTTTTATTTCTTTTATTTCTTTTATTTCTTTTATTTCTTTTATTTCTTTTATTTCTTTTATTTCTTTTATTTCTTTTATTTCTTTTATTTCTTTTATGGTGCGATCATGAATTATTTATTGGTTTAGTTAGTTTTTATTGCTTGTGGTGGATTAGTTTGGTTAGCTTGTGAAAATTTCTAATTAGTTTGTGTTGATTAGGTAGGATGTTTATTGTTATTTTTTATTATTTTATAAAATTTAGTTATTTAGTTGGATGGTTTTATTTTTTAGATGTTTTAGTTTGAGTGGCTATTAATTTTTTTTAGTAGTAGTTTGTTTTTATTTTTAAATTTTTTATGGTTTTTAGGTTTATTATTTTATTTTTTGTGGTTTTTTTATTTAATTATATTCCTTTTTATTTTTTAATTTATTTTTATTCTTTATTGTTTTATTTTTTTTGCTATTGTTTTTTATTTTTTGTCATGGTTTTTATTTTTGTTTTTAGTTGTTTGTGTTTTTAGTGATTTAGCTTTTGGATTTATATTGTTTGGGGATTTAGTCGTTTTAAGTTTAAAATGTTTATAGCGAGTTTGATAAATTTAGTTTTTTAGTTTTTACTGCTTATTTTTTTGCTTTTTTATTAATATGAAAAATTAGATTTTTAGTTGTTTAGTTGTTTAGTTGTTTAGTTGTTTAGTTGTTTGGTTGTTTGGTTGTTTGGTTAAACGGTAGGGTACGTTTTTATTGTGAAATTTTTTAATTAACTGTAGCTTTAAGATTTGATAGAATGCTTACTAAGAATTAGATGATTTGGTTGTTTTAGTTATTTTTATGGCTTAGATTTGTGTTGTTTGGTTATTGAATTGTTTTAATGGTTTATTTGATGGTTTGAGGTTGGGTGATGAGAAAATAGTAAATTGTTTGACTATTTAGTTGGATTATTTTATTATAGATATTTTTGTTTACGACATTATTTTTAAATTTTTATGATTTTAGATTGTGATTTATGTTTTAGTTGAAAAGGTTGATAATTTTTTAATGGTTTGCTAGGTTTGTAACTTATATATTGGAATATTTTTTGCTTGTTGTAATTTATAAATTTATTCAGGAGTATAAAGATGTTTCGTATAGAGGAAAATCGATTTTCTAATCACTCATATGATATTTTTAGTTCAAAACAAAAAAATGAAAAACAAACTGTGCAATCCCATCAAGAACAAGCATTTTCACTTGAATTAAATTCAAGCATCCAAGAAAAAAATAGCTTATATGATAGACCTTTAAAGGAATTGTTTCAAGAAGCAAAAGAAGCTTCAGAGAATGCCTTGAAAGAATACAAAGAGGAAATGTATTATAATAAAGAGACCGGTAAATATGAGAAAAAATTTACAGAAAGTAATGAAAAATACAAAGAAAAGATAAAAGAGAAAATAGAAGAGCAAATTAAAGAAAATATACAAAATAGTTTGCAAGATAAAATTTCTCATATCAATATTCAATTAAGTCCTAAGCAGTTAATAGCACAAGCACAATTTGAAGAAAAACAAAAAGCGACTCTTAAAACATCGGATGTTTTTATGTAATTATTTAAGATAAAGGAGAATTATGAAAAAAATTATTAGTGTTTTAGCATTATCAAGTATAGCTTTAATTGGTGGAGATAAATTATTGAATGTTTATGAAAGTCCCACTTGTGGATGTTGTGATCTTTGGGCTAATTATATGAAAGATAAAGGCTATAAAGTGCAAATACATAAAAGTGAGGATTTTTTAAAAATAAAAGAAAAAATGAATATTCAACCTATGTATCAAAGTTGCCATACTGGTGTAATTGATGGTTATGCCATAGAAGGACATGTTCCTGAAGATGCAGTTGCTTGGCTTTTGAAAAATAAACCTGAAGATGTTATAGGTATTTCTGCTCCTGGTATGCCTCAAGGAAGTCCTGGGATGGAGCAAGGTTATGAAGAAGAATATCCTGTGGTTTTAATGCTTAAAAATGGAGATTATAAAATTTATGGGATCTATAAAGGACATAATTTAATTACCACAAACTAAGCAATTTTGCTTAGTTTATTTTATATATTAATGGTATTCTTATATGAAAAGTTTTTTCATATTGTGGAAAATTCTTAGATGCTATATGTATAGTTTCTAAGGCACTATCGTTCAATAATTTATATTTTGATGGTTTTAATATTTTTAAGTTTAATAGATTTTTATCTTTAGTCCATGTGAATTCTACTAAAATTTCACCACTCATTCGCATTTTTTTGGCTTGCCTAGGATAGATTAAAGCTTCATCTATAGCTTGTTTGACTTCTTTTAAAAGCTCATTATTATTAGCTAGAGATATGCTTTCTTGAGAAGTTATTGGAGTGTTTTTTTCTTGGATTAAAGTTTTTTGAGGTTTTATTTCTTCATTTAATTGATTTATTGCCTTGGTATTGGTTAAAGTATTTGTTTTTTTAGGTTGAACAACAGACTTTTCTTTTGTTTGTTCTAGCTTTTTTATTTTTTCTTGTTTAGGCTGTTCGGTTTTTACTTTAGGGGAATCTTGTAAAAATTGTTTTATAGCTATATTAAATTTTTCTTCTTTTGAAGCACTATGTTGTATATGTAAAAAACTCTTAGTATAAATAAAAACAAAAAATAAAGGCAAAAAGAGAAATAAAGTGATAAAAAAGGATTGATTTTTATGGTTATTTATGAATGTTTTCATCTTTTTTGCTCTGTTAAAATTTGAAAATTTTCATGATTTTTATTTTTTAAAATATCAATAATTTTTACAAAACTTTCAAATTTTGCTTCTTTGTCACTTCTTAACTCTACTAATGTTTTAGAATCTATAGTGTCAAATTTTTCTTTTATTTCTTCTAAGGAAGCTGTTTTTCCATAGATATAAAATTCATTTTCTTTGTTGATTAAAATACTTACTTTATCTTTATTTTCGTTTATGGAATTTGAATTTTCACTTTGAGGTAGATTGATTTTGATTTCACCATGCGCGATAAAAGTGGATATGCTTAAAACAATAGCTAGCAAAACAAGCATTATATCTATAAAAGGAATAATGTTTAAACCTTCATTTTTTGGTAATTTAAGCATTTTTATCCTTAAAAATACGATATGCATTACTCAAAGTTGATATTTTTCTAAGCAATCCATTATAAGCCATTAAAGAAGGAATAGCAACTAAAATTCCCAATGCTGTAGCTTTTAAAGCTAGCGATAAACCAATAACAATAGATTTAACATCAATATTCCCACTTGCGCCCATGTCATAAAATGTAATCATAATCCCTACTACAGTTCCCAAAAGTCCTACATAAGGAGCATTAGTGTAAATAATATAAAGCATGGTGAGGTTTTCACTAATTGCATCATCAAATTTTTCTTGACACTGATAATCATTTAGCTTAATTTTTCTAAAAAACAAGATACGCTCAATAGTACACCATATAGCAATAAATGCCATTATCCCTAAAACTACAAATATAATTAAATCGATATAAGTTTTTAAAAATTCCATCATACCCTCATTTTAAAAATTTTTGTGATTATATTACTAAAAGTTAAATTTTTTATTAATAACAATTATCATAATTGATACAATAAATTTATTTTAAATTAATAATTATTATCATAATATACCAATTTTTAAAATTTTTGTTTATTTAAGAAAGGAAATAATGAAAAAACATTGTTTATCATTTTGTGTTGCTAGTTTTTTGGTCTGTAATGCTTTATCACAAGAAGTTTTATTAGATAGCTCCATAGTAAGTGCTTCTGGTTTTTCTCAAGATATCAAAGAAGCCCCTGCTACTATAAATGTGATTAGCAAAAAAGATTTAGAAAGTAAGCCTTATAGAGATGTTGCCGAAGCTATTGCTGATATTCCTGGTGTGGATTTATTTGCTAGCAAAGGAAAAACCGGATCTTATAATATTACCATGAGAGGTATTACTGGATATACTTTAATTTTAACTGATGGGCGCCGTCAAGGGATAGGCGGAGAAGTAGGACCTAATGGTTTTAATGAAATTTCAAATTCATTCCTACCTCCAATTTCTAGCATAGAAAGAATAGAAGTAATCAAAGGACCAATGAGTACTTTATATGGATCTGAAGCTTTAGGTGGTGTTGTAAATATCATCACAAAAAAAGTAAGTGATAAATGGGAAACATCAGTTAGTTTAGATAGTATTTTTAATGCGCATAAAGAATGGGGCAATACTTATGGCACAAGTATATATTCAAGCGGCCCGTTGATGAATGATCGTTTGGGACTTACTTTGCGTTTTAGGGAATTTTATAGGGAGCAATCTAATATAAAATATAGAGATGGTGGTGGAAAAGAAATCGAAGCAAAAAAGGAACAAAGTCCTACAAAAGCAAATAATTTTAATTTAGGAACTAGGTTAAATTATTTAGTAGATGATTATAATACTTTGATATTTGATATTGATTTTTCAAGAAATCATTATGATAATAATAGAGGTCAAATAGGTGATTTAACTCTGCCTGGAGACGACGCAGGTTCGTTAAAGGGTGGCTATAAAGACACCATGCAAGTAGATAAATTAGCAACTTATTTAAGCCATGAGGGTGTGTATGAAGATTTTTCGATTACTTCTACTTTGCAGTATAACCGTGTAAGTAACGATGGGCGTGAGGTGGTTGGCCAAGCAAATCAGCCATTTTTAGGGCAAAATAGAGATATAGTTGCTGAAGATATTATTTTAGATACAAGATCAGTTATTCCTTTAGGCCAAAGTCATATTTTAAGCGTGGGTGGTGAATATAGACTTGAAAAAATGCAAGATAAAATCGCTAATCCTACGAATTTTGATCAATATTTATTAGCTTTTTTTGCAGAAGATGAATATAGTATAAGAGATGATTTGAGATTTACTTTTGGCGCAAGGTATAATCATCATGAAATTTTTGGAAATAATATTTCACCAAGAGCTTATTTAGTTTATAATCCTACTAGCGAACTCACTTTAAAAGGTGGTGTTTCAACGGGCTTTAGAACTCCATATGCTAATAGATTGATAGCTGGTGCTTATAATTACAGTGGACAAGGAAAAATTCCTATTTATGGAAATCCAAATCTAAAAGAAGAAACATCGCTTAATTATGAACTAGCCGCTGTTTATAATAATGATTTATTTTATATTTCAGCAACTGGTTTTTTAACTCATTTTAAAGATAAAATCTCAGAACAAGAATTTAAAAAAGATGATATGATACCAGGCGTTGGTACTTGCGGAGCTGATAAATGTTATAAGGATGTAAATCTTGGCAAGGTTGAATATAAGGGTATAGAGCTTGGAGCGGGGATCACTCCTATAGAACATTTAAATCTAGATTTAGCTTACACTTATCTTGATAGTGAAGTAAAAGATGCACAAGATAAGGTTGTGATAGGAAAGCCAGAAATTGATAGTTTAAAACACAATATCATGTTAAAAGCAAGTTATAACATCTTTAATAAATTTACTCCATGGGTAAAAGGTGAGTGGCAAATAGATCGTTATATGGGTGATACAAATATTAATAGAGAATACTATCAAGATGTCTTTTTAGCTTCTATGGGCGTGCGTTATGATATCAATAAAAATTGGAACATCAATGCAGCAATTTATAATCTTTTTGATAAAAGTTTTACAAATAATTGGGAATCTTATAAAAACAAAGGCGAAGATACTTGGGTAAATACTTATAATCGTATAGAAGAGGGAAGAAGAATTTATATTTCAATCAATGGTAGTTTTTAATTTTGTATAGTTGGTGAACCAAAGAGCTTGCTAAGAGCTTCTTTGGTTTCGTCTTTAGGATTGTATTTTTTAGCATCTTTTTTAAAATTTTCAAAATGCTCATTTAAATTTGGAGTGCTTTTTACTTCTTGTTTTATGGGAGTTTTGAATATATCTTGTAGTTTTTGAGTGTCTATGGTTTCTGTTTTTTGAATTTTGATTTGTGCTTTTTCTCCAAAAAGCTCATGAAGTAATGTTTTGATTAATTTAAAACCATTGTTTAAAACCATTCTATCATCATCTTTAGCATGTGAGCTAATACTTAAAATGTCATCTTCAAAAGAAACAAACTGTGTAGTTTTTTTGAAAACTTCAGCTAAGTCATAATCTCTTTTATATATTGCTTTTAAGAGATTTTCATAAGGATTAAGTTTTTCTTCTTTAGGGGTTTGTTGAATAGAAGGAGTTTCTTGTTGTTTTGGACTTGGTATACTATCTTGTTTTGAACTTTTAATAGCCTCATCAATGCTTTTTAAATAAGTTGCTTCAATAAGCATAAAAGCCATAACGCAAAGTACAAAGCTATCATCATCACTAGAATTTAACATAGTCTTAGCGCGTGAAAGAATTCTAAAAAATCTTTCATAAATTAACATAGAAAAAAGATTATTTTTGGCAAAAAATGCTTCTTTTAGAAAAAATATCATCTCATCAATGACATTACTTGCTTCATAATCTTCAAATTCTTTTAAAAACTCAAGAACTTTATCTTTATCATTAGCTAAAATGGCTTGATAAAATTCTTCAATTTTAGCTGGATCTAAAAAGCCTAGCATTGCAGTGATTTTTTGCGTTTGTACATCATTTTGACAATATACTATGGCTTGATCTAGTAAGGTTAGGGTATCTCTTAAAGATCCGTTTCCACTTCTTGCAATGAGTTTTAAAGCTTCTTTTTCATAACTAATATTTTCTTTTTCCAAAATCCACTCAAGATGATTTAAGATATCATGGGTAGAAATTTGCTTAAATCTAAAATGCTGTGTTCTTGAAAGAACTGTGGCAGGAAGTTTTAAGGGATCGGTTGTTGCTAGTATAAATTTTACATAGCTTGGTGGTTCTTCTAAGGTCTTAAGTAAAGCATTTGCAGCTTGTGGGGTAAGCATATGTACTTCATCGATAATAAAAATTTTAAATCTAGCTAAAGATGGAGCGTATTTGACTTGTTCGATAAGCTCTTGAATGTCTTCTAAGCTTCTATGGCTTGCAGCATCCATTTCTATAATGTCTATATTAGAACCATTAAGCGAAGATAAACATTGAGAGCATTCTCCACAAGGATTAGCACTTGGCCCATTTTCACATACTAGAGCTCTTGAAAAAATTCTTGCACTTGAAGTCTTTCCGCTTCCACGTAATCCTGAAAACAAATAAGCATGTGCTAGGCGATTATTTTCAAGAGCGTATTTTAAGCTTGTAGAAACAGTATTCTGCCCTACAAGTTCATTGAAATTTTTTGGTCTGTATTTAACAGCAAGAGCTTGAAGCATTACTACTCATTCATGATTGATAATAACTCTTCATTGCTTTTGGTTTTTAGCATTTTAGAGTATAAGAATTTTAAAGCCTCTATGTCATCCATTTGCGAAATAGCTGATCTAATTGCCCAAATTTTTTGAAGCTTTTCAACACCTTGGAGCAATTCTTCTTTTCTAGTTCCTGATTTTATGATGTTAATTGCAGGGTAAATTCTTCTATCTGAAATATTTCTATCAAGAACGATTTCACTATTTCCCGTTCCTTTAAATTCTTCAAAAATTACTTCATCCATTCTTGAGCCTGTTTCTATCAAAGCAGTTGCTATAATGGTTAATGAGCCACCATGCTCTATATTTCTAGCTGCACCAAAAAAGCGTTTTGGTTTATGCAAGGCATTTGCGTCAACCCCGCCACTTAAAACCTTACCACTACTTGGTGTAGCGGTATTATAAGCTCTTGCTAATCTTGTAATAGAATCAAGCAGAATAATGACATCTTTGCCTGTTTCTACCATCCTTTTTGCTTTTTCTATAACAAGCTCAGCTACTCTAACATGATTATAAGCAGGTAAGTCAAAAGTTGAGCTAAAAACCTCACCTTTAACACATCTTTGCATATCTGTAACTTCTTCAGGGCGCTCATCTACCAAAAGCACAATCAAATGAGCCTCTGGGTGATTTTTAGCAATAGCAGTGGCTAATTCTTTCATTAGCTCGGTTTTACCAGTTCTTGGAGGTGCTACAATTAAGCTTCTTTGGCCTTTTCCTATAGGGGCAAATAAGTCAAGCATTCTACCTGTAAGTTTTAAAGGATCGTATTCTAATTTGATTTTTTCAGTTGGAAAAATTGGAGTAAGATTGTCAAATAAAGGTCTTTCTCTGGCTTCTTTTAATGGAAGATAATTAATTGCTTCGATTTTTAACAAAGCATAGTATTTTTCTTGATCTTTTGGTTCTCTAACTTGACCGGTAACTATATCCCCAACACGCAGAGCGAATTTGCGAATTTGTGAGTTTGATACATAAGCATCATTTACACTATCGCTTAAATTTGAATCCATTCCACGCAAAAACCCATAGCCTTCAGGTGAAATTTCTAAGATCCCTGTAAAGAGTATAAAACCACCTTTTTTGGTTTGTGCTTTTAGAATTTCAAAAATAAGATCTTGTCTTCTAAATTCTCTTGGATTTTCTATTTCTGCTTCATTAGCAATTTTAACTAAGCTTTCTAGATCAAGCAACTTTAAATCTTCTATCTTATAACCTTCCACCGGAATGTGTGTTCTTTGATGTTGTTTTTTTTCTTTTGTATTTTCCATATATCCTCTAAAATGTAGAAAATGTAGTATTTAATAATGAATAAGAGATTTTATTCAAAAAAATGCTTCTTTGTCAAATTTTTAAAATTATAATATAGCTTTGTAAATAATTTTTAAAATAGTGATTTTAAAAAAATGATAAAATATTGTAAAAATTATCAAAGAAAGTATAAGATGAAATGCAAACACTGCCAATTAAGCTTTAGACAAGATCAAATGATAGAAAAAAATGGAAATTATTTTTGTTGTAAGGGTTGTGAGAGTGTTTATGAGATTTTACAAGAAAATAATTTGGAAGAATTTTATGAAAAACTTGGCAATCAAACTCTAACTCCTGCGATAATAGAACATAATGTTAAAGATTATGAAAAATACATACAAAAAACCAAAGAGGGTTTTAGTGAGATTTTTTTACTTATAGAAGAAATTCATTGTGCTGCCTGTGTTTGGCTTAATGAAAAAATTCTCATTAAAAGTGAAGGGGTGATAGAAGTTGATATTAATTCTATTACTCATAAAGCTAGAATTGTTTTTGATGAAAAAAGCATAAATTTAGCAAAAATCATCCAAAGTATAGAAAGTATAGGCTATAAAGCTAGTGTATATTTACCTACAAAAAATGAACAAAGAGCAACTCAAACCAAAAGAGATTTTTATGCAAAATTAATAGTTGCCATAGCTTGTGTGATGAATATCATGTGGATATCTGTAGCCAAGTATGCTGGGTTTTTTAGTGGCATGGAAGCTGATACTAAGGATATTTTGCATTTTGCTGAATTTTTACTTTGTGCTCCTGTGCTTTTTTATACAGGCTCGATTTTTTATAAAAATGCCTATTATGCTTTAAAATTTAAAAGTGTTAATATGGACACTTTGGTAATTAGTGGGGCAAGTTTAGCTTATATATATTCAATATGGGCAATGTTTTCAAGAGCTTCGCAAGTGTATTTTGATTCTGTAGCGATGATTATTTGTTTTGTTTTTATAGGAAAGTACTTAGAGCTTTTAAGTAAGAAAAAAGCTCTTGATACACTTGATCATTTGCGATCGTTTTTAAGCAACGAAGTAAGGGTTTTAAAAAATGACAAAATAGAAAATATCGATGTAGAAGAAGTGCAAATAGGGGATATTATAGAATTAAAAGAAGGCGATAGGGTTTTAATAGATGGAGTGTGTGTTAGTGGTAATATTAGCTTGGATATGTCTAGTTTAAGTGGAGAGAGTTTACCGCTTGATGTGCAAAAAGATAATATGATTTATTCTGCCTCTTTGGTTTTAAGCGGGAATGCTTTATATAAGGCAAATGCACTTTATAAGGATTCTAAATTAGCTAGGATTATTAATTTACTCGAAAACTCAAGTTCAAAAAAAGCCAAAATAGAAAAAATGGTACAGCAAGTAAGTAAGTATTTTTCACCTATTATCTTAACTTGTGCTTTGCTTTGTTTCGCTTTTACTTTTTTTGTATTAAATTTGGGTTTTGAAGAAGCTATGATACGCATGGTTTCTGTGTTAATCATAGCTTGTCCATGTGCTTTAGCTTTGGCTACTCCGGTGAGTTCTTTAGTAGCAATTAGTGCTGGTTTGAAAGAAAAAATTTTATTTAAAGAAGCAGGTGTTGTGGAGGATTTGAGCAAGTGTAATGTGGCTGTGTTTGATAAAACAGGGGTTTTAACAAAGGCTAGTTTGGAAGTTAAAAAAAGCTTTTTAGATGAGAGGTTAGATAAAAATGAGTTATTAAATTTCTTACACCTAACTAATCATCCAGTGGCTAAAAGTATTTTGAAATTTTTAGATCAAAAAATTGATAGTAGAATAGAATTTGAAAAAGTTCAAAATTTTCAAGCAAGAGGTTATAAAGCCTTTTTGGGTAAAGATGAATTTTTGGGAGGAAATGAGAAATTTTTCAAAGAAAACCATATGCAAGTACAAGAATTTCAAACTACGCATTTTATATTTGCTAAAAATAAAACTATATTAGCAGTTTTTGAATTAGAAGATAGTATAAGAGAAAACTCTGAAGAGTTGATTAGATTTATGAAAGAGTGTAAAATGCAAATTTATATGTTAAGTGGTGATAATTTATCTGCTGTGAGTAAGGTAGCTGAAAAATTAAAAATAAATAATTTCAAAGCCGCATGTATGCCAGAAGATAAAATGCAAACAATAGCTAATTTAAATCAAACAGGCAAGGTTTTAATGGTAGGAGATGGAGTAAATGATGCTTTAGCACTTTCTTATGCAGGTGTTGGGGTTTCTTTAAAAGAAGGATCTGAGCTTGCTATGGAAAATAGCGATATTATATTGTTAAAAAACGACTTAAAAAGTTTGCAAAAGGCTATGCAAATAGCTAAAAAAACTTATCAAATTATTAAGCAAAATTTAGCTTTTTCTTTGCTTTATAATGCTTTGAGTATGCCTTTAGCTTTTTTTGGTTTGATTAATCCTTTAATTGCAGCCTTATCAATGTCTTTTAGTAGTATAATAGTAATTTTAAATGCTTTAAGGATAAAAAAATGAATGGCGTTTTGATGATGATGATAGGTGTTTCTTTGGTTGCTTTATTTTTGGCAATTTGCGCTTTGCTTTGGGGTATAAAGAATAAACAATTTGATGATGATTATAAATTTACTACTTTAAGTGATAGTGAAGATGCTTTAAATGATGCAGTGATTTTAGAAAAAAGAAAAAAAGAAGCCATGGAAAAGAATAAAAAACAGCCATAAAGGCTGTTGAATTATTTTTTTAAGCTTTCGATATAATCTTCAATAGCTTTAAAATCTTCTTCTGTTAAGCCCTTAAGGTTGATTTTCATAATTGCGCCTTGGCCATAAGCATTTCTTTTACCTGCTGCATAATCTTTCATATATTGTAATCTTTCAGCTGCAGTTAGAGAATTTAAAGCAGGAACTTTATTAAGGTAAACTTTATCTGCTTTAGCACCATGACATACTGCACATTTTTTATAAAGTGTAGCACCATCTGCAGCAAAAGCTGAAACGCCAAGACATGCTAAAGCTGATAAAACAAGTAGCTTTTTCATTGTATCACTCCTATATAAATTGAAAATAAAATGTTTTTAATTATAAGATTTTTTTATTTAAAGTCGCTTAAAAATTTTTTTTACTTGATAAATTATAAAAATCTTAATAAAAATACATTATAATTTTTTTATGAAAACAAAGGCATTATTTTTAGATAGAGACGGTGTTATTAATATAGATAAAAAATACGTTCATAAAATTGAGGATTTTGAATTTTGCGATGGTATTTTTGAACTTTGTGACCTTTTTCAAAAGCAAAATTTTGTAATTTTTGTTGCAACTAACCAATCAGGTATTGCAAGGGCTTATTATAATGAAAAAGATTTTGAAATTTTAAGCTCGTATATGCTAGGTGAGTTTTTGAAAAAAGGCATTAAAATAGAAAAAATTTATCACTGCCCGCATTTAGAAAATTGTGAATGTCGTAAGCCAAAACCTGGTATGTTTTTAAAAGCACAAAAAGAATTTAATATAGATTTTTCACAATCTTTTTTTATAGGGGATAATTTAAGTGATATGCAGGCCGGAATTAATGCTGGTATAAAAAATCTATTTTTGATTAATGAAAATTATAATGATGATGAAAATTATAAGGTCTTTAAAAATTTAAAAGAACTTTTGCATTATTTAAAGGATAGAAAATGAAAATAGTGATAACGGGTGGAGCGGGCTTTATAGGCTCTGCTCTTGCTTTGGAACTTCAAAATAAGCATGAAGTCTTAATTGTGGATAAAATGCGTTCAAGTGCTACTTTTGAAAATGGAAATTTAGAAAGTTTTGGTCATTTTAAAAATATTTTAGATTTTGAAGGTGAGCTTTATGTGGGTGATATTAATGATGAAAAAACTTTAAAAGTTATAAAAGCTTTCAAACCTGATGTAATTTTTCATAAAGCTGCAATTTCAGATACAACTGTTTATGATCAAAACAAAGTTTTAAAGACTAATTTAAACACTTTTAAAGATTTTATAGAACTTGCCTTAGAGCTTAATGCAAAATTAATCTATGCAAGTTCAGCTTCAGTTTATGGAGATGCACCAAGCCCGCAAACTGTAAATTTAAGTGAAGCTCCTAAAAATCCTTATGCATTTTCAAAATTAATGATGGATAAATTAGCAAAAAAATACTTTGATAAAATGCATATAGTCGGGCTTAGATATTTTAATGTATATGGCAAGGGAGAATTTTTTAAAAATAGTACTGCTTCTATGATTTTGCAATTTGGACATCAAATTTTAGCGGGTAAAAGCCCGCGTTTGTTTGAGGGAAGCGATCAAATTTATCGTGATTTTGTATATATTAAAGATGTTGTGAGTGCAAATTTACAAGCTTTAGAAGCAAAAAGTGGAATTTATAATGTAGCTACAGGCAAGGCAAGAACTTTTCAAGATATAGTTGATATTTTACAAAAAGAATTAAACACTAATTATCCTTGTGAGTATATTCCTAATCCTTATAAAAACGCTTATCAATTTCATACCCAAGCAAAATTAGATGAGAGTTTTTCATATAAAGCTAAATTTAGTCTTGAAGAGGGTATAAAAGATTATTTAGATGAGATTAAAAGGCTTTATGAAAAGGAAGTAAATGCTTGATTTTTTAAGTTCTAAAAAGCCAAAAATTTTAGTTGTTGGGGATTTTATGGTGGATCATTATATATGGTGTGATTGTACTAGAATTTCTCCAGAAGCTCCTGTAATGGTGATGAAGTCACAAAAAGAAGATAAAAGACTAGGTGGAGCTGGTAATGTATATGCAAATTTAAAAAGTCTTGGTGCTGAGGTTTTTGCTCTAGGACTTGTGGGTGATGATGAGAGCGGGAGATTTTTAAAAGAGAATTTAAATGCAAAATTATTAGTAGAAAAAGGTAGAAAAACTCCTCTTAAGAGTAGGGTTTTATCACATTCTCAGCAAGTTTTAAGACTTGATGATGAGAATGATTTTGACACTAAATTAGAAGATGAAATTATCAAAGAGTATAAAAAAATTGCAAAAGATTATGATGCAATTATTTTGAGTGATTATGCTAAAGGAACTTTAACTTCAAAAGTTACAAAGGCTTTGATAGAGTATGCAAATACTTTAAATTTACCTATTTTGATTGATCCAAAAGGAAGTGATTTTAGCAAATATCAAAATGCAACCTTGCTAACTCCAAATAAAAAAGAAGCTACTTTGGCCTTAGGGGTAGAAAAAATAGATAATTTAGAAAAAGCTTTAAAAAAATTAAAAGACGATTTAAATCTAACTTATTCTATTATAACTTTATCCGAAGAAGGAATAGCACTTTTTGATGAAAAATTACATATTATTCCTGCAAAAGCTTTAGAAGTTTATGATGTAACAGGAGCTGGAGATAGTGTTATAGCTATGCTTGCTTATGCTTTGGCTTTAAAAGTTGACATTGCAAAAGCATGTGAGTTAGCAAATGATGCAGCGGCTGTTGTGGTAGCAAAAGTTGGAAGTGTGAGTGTAAGTCTAGAAGAGATTAAAAATCTAAAAAAAGCTTCTTTTGAAGATAAAATTAAAAGCAAAGAAGAGCTTGTAAAATTGATACAAGGTCAAAAAGTAGTTTTTACAAATGGGTGTTTTGATATTATGCATTATGGCCATATAAAATATCTTGAAAAAGCTAAAAAATTAGGAGATATCTTAGTTGTAGGTTTAAATTCAGATGAAAGCGTAAAAAGACTAAAAGGAAACTCAAGACCTATAAATTTAGAGTTCCAACGCGCATGTATGCTTGCGAGCATGTATTTTGTAGATTATGTAGTGATTTTTGATGAGGATACTCCTTATGAATTAATAGAGTTTTTAAAACCTGATGTGCTAGTTAAAGGAGCTGATTATAAAGGCAAAGAAGTAGTGGGTTCAAATTTAGTAAAAAAAGTAGAATTGATTGACTTTGAAGATGGATTTAGCACTACCAATATAATTAATAGGATTGCAAATGATAAATAAAATCGAAAAGGAATTTATTCAACATCAAAAAACCTTGGAGGAAAGTTTAAAATTAAAAGAGCAAATTGCTATGGTTGCTCAAGAGTTAAAAGTATGTTTGAAAAATGGAAGGAAAATTTTAATTTGTGGAAATGGTGGAAGTGCTGCAGATAGCCAACATTTTGCAGCTGAACTTAGCGGAAGATATAAAAAAGAAAGAAAGGCTTTAGCTGCTATTGCCTTAAGTACTGATACCTCTGCTTTAAGCGCTATAGGAAATGACTATGGTTTTGAATTTATTTTTTCAAGACAAGTTGAAGCTTTAGCTAGTGATAATGATGTGTTGATTGGAATTTCTACTAGTGGAAAAAGTCCAAATGTGATCAAAGCTTTTGAAAAGGCTAAAGAAATCGGTGTTAAATGTATAGGACTCAGTGGAAAGGGCGGTGGTTTGATGAATGCATTATGCGAGTATAATATAGTCATTCCAAGCGATGATACGGCTAGAATTCAAGAAATGCATATTTTAATCATACACTGCTTATGTGATTTGATAGAAGAAGAATATTAAGTTTGGGTTATTTTCCCAAACTTAAATAATATTCAATTTGATCTTTTTGTAAAATTCTAATTAAATTTGTACTTCCTGCAACACCTACTGGAAATCCTGCGGTAAGAGTGCAAACCCCATCTTTTTTCATAAGACCTTTTTCAACTCCAAGTTTTACAGAATTGCTTAAAAGTTCTGTTAAATTTTCATGCTTTTCTATTAATATAGCAGGTTGAACCCCCCAAACTATGCTTAAAAAATTTAAAGCTTTTTTAGAATGAGTGATAGCTATGATATCCATTTTTGGACGATATCTTGCTGTTTTAACCGCAGAAGCGCCACTACTTGTGATGGTAAAAATTGCATTTGCATTTAAATCAGTTGCTAGTTGTGTGCTTGATTTAGCAATGATATCGGTTTCATTGAAACATTTAAAGCTTTCAAATTTTTCATAAGGATAGTTTTTTTCTGTTTCAATGATAGTTTGAGTCATAATATCAACTGCATTTGCTGGATCAATCCCTACTGCACTTTCTTCGCTAAGCATAACCGCATCAGTGCCATCAAGCACAGCATTAGCAACATCTGAAATTTCAGCTCTTGTGGCAGTTTTGGATTTTGCAAGTGAAAAAAGCATTTGAGTAGCAGTGATAACAGGTTTATTGGCTTCATTAGCCTTTTTAATGATAAGTTTTTGTATGTTTGGCACTCTATAATAAGGCACTTCAATGCCCAAATCCCCTCTTGCTACCATTATACCATCACTGCTATTTATAATTTCATCGATATTTTCAACCGCATCAAATTTTTCTATTTTTGCGAAAATAGCTATTTTGGCATTATTTTCATCGAGTATTTTTTTAACTTCATCAATATCGTGAGCATTTTGCACAAAAGATATGGCCAAAAAATCTACATCGTTTTTAATGCCCCATGCAAGATCGTCTTTATCTTTTTGAGTGATAACATCAATATTAATTTTTGTATTTGGAAAATTAATTCCCTTGTTTGAGCTAAGCACCCCGCTATTTTCTACTTGGGTTTGGATAAAATCTTTTTCAACTTGCACTACTTTGGTTTTGATGGAACCATCGCAAAGATAGATGTATTCTCCTACCTTTAGCATAGAAAGAATTTCTGGATGATTAATACAGACTTTATAATGTTCATTAGAAAGTTTTTCTCCTTCAAAAGTATCCTTATAAAAGTCTAGTCTATCTCCATTTTTTAATTCAAAAGCTTCTGGAATTTTTAAAGTTCTAATTTTTGGCCCACTAATGTCTTGTAAAATTCCAATTCTTGCATTAAGTTCAGCTGCTACTTTTCTAATGGTAGCTAGATTTTGACTATGATACTCATGGGTTCCATGTGAAAAATTTAAACGAAAAACATTCACTCCATTAATAATCATTTGTCTTATTGTAGCTTCATTTTCGCTTGCTGGTCCAATCGTTGCAACTATTTTTGTTTTTTTTAACATTTCTTATCCTTTTTATAGTAGTTCGCTAGTAAATAAATCCTCATTAAAATTAGCACCCAAGTATTGACAAATAAGTTTTGCATCTCTATAACCATTGCCAAGACAGCTTGTAGCACCTGGACTTGGTGTCATATTGAAAATTATACCTGGAATTTCAGTAATGCTTGCCTCTCCAAGCATTAATTCTCCTGCCTTTTTATCAAGCACTTGTGGACGTACTCCGCCAAAATTTTTAGCATAGTATATATCATCTGTTTTCAAACTAGGAACTATTTTTCTTGCATCTTTTACAAAAAGTCTTTTATTAATGTAAGGAATTTCAAACAAATAATTATAAAGAATATAATTTCTAATAGTAGAATCTTTAAAAAGATTAAGGCAAATTTTGACTACATTCATGTCTAAGTTAAGTGTTTTGAAAAATTCAGGTAATGATTTAAAACCATGGTATCTTTCTAGCATAGGAATAACTAAAGCAGTAGGACCAAAGCGCGTATTCATATTAGCTAATAAATCAGGATCACCATGCAACGCAGCAAATGGGAGTTTTGGATTTTGTACCATATAAACTTTACCATTTAGAATTTTTCTTTTTGCCATGTAAAAACTTCCTGCAACAGGAAAACAAGATTTGTCTAAACCTATACCCATTTTATGTGCTAAAAATAAGGAGTGCGCACCTGCATTTACTATAATTGATTTTGCACTATATTCTTTAAAATCTCTTGTTTTTATATAAAAAATATCATCTTTTTTTTCTATAAAAATAACTTCTTGATTATAAGCTACATGAGTGTTTTTTCCTTGTTTACAAGCTTGCTCTATGAGATTTTGACTCATTAATCCAAAATCTACTGTGGTGTAAATTTCACCTTCCTCTACACCCATAGCTACTATATTATCTGCTCTATCATTGATACCATCTTCACCTAAGACAACATTAGGTTCTATTTGCTTGATATCGTTTTTGGTGTAAAATTTAATGTAAGGATATAATTCTTTAAATTCCTCATATCTATTTTTCATATACTCGCATTCTTTGTCTCCAACCGCAAGTGCAAGTTTTTGATGTGAGTACATAAATTTGTTTTGCGCATTTTGTAAAAGTCCATATTTTACAATCATATCTGCTGTTTTTTTAACTTTTCTTGCTTTTTCTAGAGTATAGTTTGTTTCTATATCGCCACAGTGGATGGTTTGAGAATTGCTTGTGCTATGACTGTTTAAAGTTGCAGCATTATTGTATTTTTCTAATAAAGCAATATTTTGAATATTTGTATATCTAGCTAGTTCGTAAAATACTGCAGCACCAGAAATCCCACCGCCTATTACTACGGTATCAAAATGTTTTTGATCCATTGTTGTTTTTCCTTTTGTGTGTTTACTTTTGCTAATGATATCAAAATATAGTTGTTTTGAGTTTAAATAAAGCTTATAAATTAAAGTGTAGAGATATAGAAATAAATTTTAAAGTATAAAATTTTCACAAACAGCTTTTTTCATACCTCTAAAAATTAAAAATTTATCATAAATAGCATAGTCGAAAAAATTTGCAAGAAATTGCCCATCGCCGCCTGTAAAATATAATTTTTTATCGTATGCACTATCTTTTATAAGTAAATATATACTTTTAAAGACACCATAACTCAAAGCATCGATAGTTCTTTGAGGAAAAGCATCGAAATTAATCTGAGTGTTTAGTTCGTACTTTAAACGAGAAGAAATATTAGAAAAAGATTTTTTATAGCTTTCAATACCAGGAAGAATAAAACCACCAAGATGAATAGAATTAGAGATAATATCTACAGTGATTGCAGATCCTGCATCGACTACAACACCATCTTCTATAGTATAACACGCTGCTACTCTATCAACACCTAAATTATTATAAATGGTATCAAAATTAAAATATGGAGCAAGATTAATAAATAAAGGATTTTGTTCTAATCTTTGCTCTAAATTTGGATTAACATTGATATAAAATACTTTCTGCGTCGGCTCATATTGTAAAAACTGTTCTATACTCATAGAATGAAATTTTTGCTCATTTAGAAAACTTGCGGTTGTATTGCCAATATCACATAAAAGCATAGCTTTTAATCCCTTTGGTAGTTAAATATTCTTTTGCTTTTGAGCAAATCAAAGCTTGATGAAAAATAAAATAATTTTTGAAATTTAAATTTAGAGTTTGGTTTATATTTTGAAAAATATCTTCAAATTCTAGACATTCTTTTGTTAAAATTTTACTTTTCGCAAAAGAAAATAAAATTAAGCAGTATTGCTTACTTGTATTTTCTCCATAAATACAAGTTATTTTTTTCTTTTTACTAAAAGCATGGATATCTAAAGACTTAGTATTTTTTAAAACAATCCCATATTTTATAAGAATATCACTAAGCTCTTGATTCATTTTAGTTTAATTGTAAAAATTTATTTTGAAAGAAAAATTTGCCATTAGCCATAAAACTTTTTTTATCAACGGCTTCACTTAGTTTATATACTGTATAATCTTTCAAATTTGTATTTAGCTTGATCAAATAGCCTGTTTTTTCAAAAATATACAAAGAGTTGTTATACAAGGTGCTTTTAGAAAACAGAGCAAACTGAAATTTTATTTCATCGATTTTTCTAAGATTGTAATCATTTTTAAGAATTCTTCCATCTTTTGTAAGTATGAAAATTTCATTATCATTGGTACTTACTTCTTTAATATTTTCATTTAAATATAAGGTTCTATTTGGAGTAACAACGATGATTTTTTGTGCTGTTGCAGCCACCATGGTATCGTTTTTTACATGAAGGTAGATAATATTGTTAAAAAACTCTTCACTGCTTACTAAAATTTCTTTACTAACTTTTAAGGTGCTTTTGTTAAGTATGGCTAATTTTCCATTAAGCATAGGATATATGATAATAGTATTTAAAAAATAAGGATTAGTATAACGACTGTCTTGAGCATAAGCTGTGCCTAAATTTTGAAGCATTTTAATACCAAGATTTTTATTTGCATATACTAAGGTATTGCTAGCTAAAACCAGGGCTATATCATCTCCATCTATACTTGCACTTACTACGCTTTCATTGAATTTATGAGAAAATAATTCATCACCTTGTAAATTTAAAATTTTAAAGTTTCCGTTATCATCGCCAATAAGAACTTCTTCTTGTTGCATATTTAAAATATGATAATTTTTATCTAGTTTAAAATTAATAATATTCCCCATGGTATCAATAAAGGAATTGCTATTTAATTGTGCTATATTGTTATTGAAATTGATAATCTTACCATTAATATTATGTGAGTTATAAGGAAGTTGTTCTGTTTGTGTTGGTTGATAATACTCTCTTTTTGTGCCACAAGCACTAAAAAATATTAAAATTATAACAAATAGATAAAGGTGTTTCATTTTATTCCTTGGTAATGTTTTAAACTTGTAATAATTTGCCATAAAGGTGAATTTATAGGTATTTTATTAAATTCTATATCTGCATTTTTAAAATCATTTTGTTTTAGAAATTCAAAACCTGCTAGCAAGGTATTATAATCTTTTAAAAATTCTGACTTTTGATTATTTTGAGCAAGCACTATTTGTTTTAACAAAGGATCTATATCAAGACTTAAAGTTTTATTAAGATCTTGACTGTTTTGATTCATCATGAATATGGTGTATAAATTTGCATTTTTTTGTTTTAATTCTTCGAGTGGCTTTTGATCTGAAGGATTTTTTAATAAGTTATTAAAAATTATATTGCTTTCTTGAATATTAGTTTCTTGTTTTAAATTATAAAAATAACTACCACCAAAATATACAATTAAAAGCATAATAATTGTAATGAAATAGTATTTGTATTTTTTTATAAAGCGCTCAGATTTGATAAAATTTTCCATCATTTGCTCTTGAGAGCTTAATTCTTCTTGGACTGCTTTTAAGTTTTCTTTTAAAGCCATATTTTCCCTTTTTTAGAAAGAATAAACATTATTTGTTGTTTTAAGTCTATAATTGTAACATATAAAAATGAAAAAATAAATGATTTTATGTTATAATTTTTAATCTAAAAAAGAGTTTTCTTGGATATAAATTAAAAATTAAGGTAAATCATGCAAATTGATGATAAATTATTGACTAAACTTGAAAAGCTAAGTGCTTTAAAAATTGCCGATGAGAAAAGACAAGAATTAGAAGAGCAATTAAGTCAAATTGTTAATTTTGTAGAAAAATTAGATGAATTAAAACTTGATGATGTGGAAGCTATGACTAGTACTACAAAAGGTGGAACGCCATTTAGACTAGATGAAAGTATAAAATCTGAAGTATTTGATGTAATTAGCAAGCATGCTCCAAATTCTCAAGATGGATTTTTTATAGTTCCTAAAATAATTGAATAAAATATTTGGAGTTTAGCGTAGATGGAAAATTTTTCGTGGTTTGATGTATTTGTTTTGGGCTTAACTGTGATTTTGGGCTTAAAAGGCTTAGTAAGTGGCTTGTTTAAGGAAATTTTTGGTTTATTAGGTATAGTTGGTGGGGTTTTACTTGCTTCAAGATATGCTAAAGAAATGGCAGAAATTATTAATAATAATTTTTATGCAATTGAAAATGAAAATCTCGCAATTTTTGCGGGATTTTTAGTTTTATTAATCGTGATATGGATAGCTTGTATGGCTTTGGGAAATATACTATCAAAAATGTTTAGTATGAGTGGTCTTGGTTTTATAGATCGCATTGGTGGATTTTTATTTGGCAGTGCTAAAATATTTTTGATTTTTGCAATTTTGGTAGCTTGTATTAATAATATAGAATTTTTAAATTCAAGCTTGGAAAAATATGCTAAAAATAGTTATATGTTGGATTTACTTAGGCAAACAGGTGAATATATAATGAATACGGATTTTACTCAAAATGGTTTAGATAAAATACAAGAACAAATTATAGATTCTAATATAAGTCTAAATTCGGAGGTAAATAATGCAAATTGAAAATATAGAATATGATGTTTTGCTTGAACGTTTTAAAAAAACACTTAAAGATAATGGTCTAAAATATACTAAACAAAGAGAAGTGCTTTTGAAAACCTTATATAATAGTGATATGCATTATACCCCAGAAAGCTTATATGTAGAAATTAAACAAAAAAATCCCGAACTAAATGTAGGCATTGCGACAGTTTATAGAACTTTAAATTTATTAGAAGAATCGGGTATGGCTACTTCTATATCTTTTGGCGCCTCAGGGAAGAAATTTGAACTTGCAAATAAACCTCACCATGATCATTTAATATGTAAAAGTTGTGGAGAGATTGTAGAATTTGAAAATCCTATTATTGAGCAACAACAAATGTTAATCGCAAAAGAATATAATTTTAAATTAACAGGACATTTAATGCAACTTTATGGTCTATGTCCACAATGTAGTAAAAAATAAAGGTATATTTAATGTTTGATAATATTCTAGAACAACAAAAAATTCAAAAAGCGCAAGAGCTAAAAGAATTAGGGATCAACCCTTATCCGCACTTTTTAAAAAAAGAAATGAGTATAAGTGAATATAAAAGTAAATTTGCTTACATTAAAGATATGGAAAATCAGCGCGATGAAAATGTTCATGGAGCATTAGCAGGAAGATTAAAGCTTCTTAGGATAGCCGGTAAATCAGTATTTGCTAATATAGAAGATGAGCAAGATAATCTGCAAATTTATTTTAATCAAAATATTTTAGGGGAAGAATACTTTGCCATTTTAAAAAAATATCTTGAAGTAGGAGATATTGTTTTGGTTAAAGGCTTTCCTTTTATGACAAAAACAGGAGAATTCAGTCTTCATGTAGAACAAATTCAAATAGCTACAAAAGCCATAGTGCCTTTGCCGGAAAAATATCATGGGTTGACAGATATTGAGCAAAGGTATAGAAAAAGATATCTTGATATGATTATGAATAGTGAGGTGAGAAAAGATTTTATTTTGCGTTCTAAAATCGTTTCTTATATTAGATCTTTTTTTGATAATAAAGGATTTTTGGAAGTTGAAACTCCTATGATGCATCCTATTGCTGGGGGAGCAAATGCAAAGCCTTTTGTGACTTATCACAATGCTTTGGGTGTGGAAAGATTTTTAAGAATTGCCCCAGAATTATATCTAAAACGTTTGATTGTAGGTGGTTTTGAGGCAGTTTATGAGATTAATAGATGTTTTAGAAATGAAGGGATGGATTTAACACATAATCCTGAATTTACTACAATTGAGTTTTATTGGGCTTATCATAATTATCATGATTTAATGGATTTAACAGAAGAGCTTTTTGCTATGCTTTTAGATAAGTTAAATTTAGATAAAAAACTTGAATTTGATGAAAAAATAATTGATTTTTCTAAGCCATTTGAAAGAATTACTTATAAAGATGCATTAAAAAAATATGGTGGTTTAGATGATGAGCTTATTAACAATAAAGAATTAATCTTAGAAAAGCTAAAAAAAGACGGCTTTGAAGCTAATGAAAAATTAGAATTAGGTCATTTACAAGCTGAACTTTTTGATAATTATGTTGAAGATAAATTGATTGATCCTACTTTTGTGATAGATTTTCCTATTTCTATAAGTCCTTTATCTAGAAGAAGTGATAAAGATAAAGATATTGCTGAAAGATTTGAGTTGTTTATTGCAGGTAGAGAAATTGCTAATGGATTTAATGAGCTTAATGATCCACTAGATCAATATGAAAGATTTTTAAAGCAAATTGAAGCAAAAAATGCAGGCGATGAAGAAGCATGTGAAATGGATGAAGATTTTGTTAATGCGCTAGGTTATGCTATGGCGCCAACCGCAGGTCAAGGTATAGGAATAGATAGATTAGTTATGCTTTTAATTAATAAAAAATCAATTCGCGATGTAGTGCTTTTCCCAGCCATGAGACCACTTAAAAATGAGATAAAAGGAGAGTAAATGTTGGAAAATTTTGATAAAGAAATTTTTGATTTAACCCAAAAAGAGTTAGCAAGACAATGTGATGGTCTTGAAATGATAGCAAGTGAAAATTTTACCATACCAGAAGTTATGGAGGTAATGGGTAGCATTTTAACAAATAAATATGCAGAAGGCTATCCTGGTAAAAGATATTATGGTGGATGTGAATTTGTAGATGAGATTGAAACGATTGCTATAGAAAGATGTAAAAAACTTTTTAATTGTAATTTTGCTAATGTACAACCTAGTTCAGGTTCACAAGCAAATCAAGGTGTGTATATGGCATTATTAAATCCTGGTGATAGAATTTTAGGTATGGATTTAAGCCATGGAGGACACTTAACTCATGGTTCTAAAGTAAGTTCTTCTGGAAAAGTTTATGAAAGCTTTTTTTATGGAGTTGAGCTTGATGGAAGAATTAATTATGATAAAGTTAGAGAGATAGCAAAAGAAGTTAAGCCAAAACTTATTGTTTGTGGTGCTAGTGCTTATCCTAGAGTGATTGATTTTGCTAAATTTAGAGAAATAGCAGATGAGGTTGGTGCGTACTTATTTGCTGATATTGCACATATTGCAGGTTTGGTTGTAGCAGGTGAGCATCCTAGTCCATTTCCTTATGCTCATGTTGTAAGTTCTACTACACATAAAACTTTAAGAGGTCCAAGAGGTGGGATTATTATGTGTAATGATGAAGAAATTGCTAAAAAAATCAATTCTGCAATTTTCCCAGGTATTCAAGGTGGTCCACTAATGCATGTAATTGCTGCTAAGGCAGTTGGGTTTAAATATAATTTAAGCGATGAGTGGAAAATTTATGCTAAGCAAATCATTAAAAATACTGCTACTTTGGCGCAAGTTTTAATAGATAGAAAATATGATTTAGTCAGCGGTGGCACTGATAATCATTTGATTTTATTAAGCTTTTTAAATAAAGAATTTAGTGGTAAAGATGCAGATTTAGCACTAGAAAGAGCAGGTATTACAGCTAATAAAAATACTGTTCCAGGTGAAACTAGAAGTCCTTTTGTGACGAGTGGTTTAAGACTTGGAACAGCGGCTTTAACAGCAAGAGGCTTTAAGGAAGAGCAAATTGCTATTGTTGCAAATTATATAGCTGATATTTTAGATGATATACAAAATACTAAATTACAAGAGGAAATCAAGGTTAAACTAAAGGATTTAGCAAGTAATTTTATTATTTACGAAAGGGCTTTATTTTGATTACAACAATGGATTTAGCTTTAATTAAAATGGTTACGAGCCATTATTATATAAAGCGTGATACTATAGTAAATAAATATGAATACAAGGGTAGAATTTTCTTTGATAAATTTGAGAAAGTCAATGCTCCATTAACTGCTAGTGTTATACAAGAGCATATGGAAAAAAAGATAATCGTGGCGCATTCTTTGATCAATAGTTTTGATAAGGTTGAAAATATTGTATTTGATTATAATGGTTTTAATGCGGAACGTTTTTGGCATAGAGCACAACTTGTTTTAAGAGAAGAAGGTTTTATTAATTTTACCGCTTATAGAACAAGAACTAATAATCACTTGCATTTATATATCCATAAAGGGCATACAACCTTTAACGAGGCTTGTTCTTTGGGCTCTAAGTTATCTTTACTTTTTTCCCAAAAAATGCCTGTAGAGTGGAAAGTTTTTCCTAGTATGGACATACCTAGAGAATTTAATATCTTGACCTTACCTTATGAAGTTTATCAAAAAGAACGTGGTGCTTCTTGGTCTAAACATATGTAATTTTTTGAAAGGATAAAAAATGGAAGAAAATAACAAAAATGAATTTGATGATATTATTTTGCAAAAAAGCAATAAAAGTGAAAAGCTCAAAAAAATTTTACTTAGATCGATTATTTTAATCATTGTATTTTTGGTTGTTATGATAGCAATGAAGCTAATCAATGATCCAAGTGAAGAAAAAACATTGCAAATGCCATCAGAGCCTCAAGAGCAAGCTGCTTATGAAAATAATTTTAATTCTTTACCTATTACAGATAGCACCAAAGAAGAAGATGAATTTGAAGCTTTAGCTAGAAAATTAAAAGAAGAGAGCTCTTTGGCTGATACAAATACTACTATAGAGGAAAAGCAAGAAATTCCAAGCAATAGTGTGTTAGATCAAATTGCTACAGTAGAATCAAAAGAAGAGCCAGTTAAGGTGGAAGAAAAACAAGAAGAGATTAAGCCTGTAGAAAAATCCATAGAAAAACCAATTCAAAAACCTTCTGAAAAACCAAAAAATAATGTAGTTGAAAAATCAAAAGCTCCAGAGCAGAGTAATACAAATGAATTGTTTGAGAGTATAAAAACCCCAAGTGTTCAAACGCAACTTCCTGCAGGTGCTTATATTCAAGTTTTTTCTTTAAATAGTTTAGATCCTAAATCAAAAGAATTAAATATACTTAAAGAAAATGGATATGATTATAAAATTTACAAAACAATAGTAAATGGCAAAGAATTAACAAAAGTTTTAGTTGGGCCTTATAAAGAAAGTGAATTAAAGGCTGAATTAGAAAAAGTACGTTCTAAAATAGCAAAAGGTGCTTTTACGTTTAGAGTAAAATGAAAACTTTTGCGGTTATAGGCGATCCTATTATGCATTCTAAATCTCCAAGAATGCATAATAATGCCTTGCAAGCTCTCAAAAAAGATGCAGTTTATACAAGATATCATTTAACAGATAAAACAAAATTAAAAGAAATTGTTCAAAAATTTGATGGTGCTAATATCACCATACCTTTTAAAGAAGTAGCTTGTGAAATAGCTGATTTCAAAGATGAAAGTGTTATGCATATAGGCTCTGCTAATACTTTGCTAAATAAAAATAACAAAATTTATGCTTACAATACAGATTATCTAGGATTTTTAAAAGCGATTGAGGATTTTTCTCTTATCAAAAATGCTTTGATTTTGGGTGCTGGGGGTACAGCTAAAGCTTTAGCTTATGCTTTAAAATCTAGAAATATTGAAGTTACAATAACAAATCGCTCTAGTGCTAGATTTGTAAAATTAACCGATTATCCATGTTTTTTATATGATCAGCTTGATTTAAGTAAAAAAATTGATTTGATTATTAATACAACTAGCACAGGTTTAAATGATGAAAAATTACCTTGTCAAGAAGAGATTTTAAAAGGTTTTTTTCAACAAGCCAAATATGCTTTTGATGTGATTTATGGCAAAAATACACCTTTTTTAAAATTAGCAAGAGAAAATGGCTTGACAATAAAAGATGGCGCACAAATGCTTTTATGGCAAGGTGTTTTTGCTTTTGAGTTATTTTTAGAGTGTCAAAAAACAGAAGAAATTTATAAAGCCATGGAGATGGCTTTAAAACTTCCTTAGTGACTAAACCAAGATTTAATTTTATCAAACAAGCTTTCTTGTTCTATAAAAGCTTCTTCATCTGCTAAACCAAAGCTTTTTTCAAGTTGTAATAGTAGATTTTTTTGTTCGTCAGTAAGTGTTTTTGGAAACTTTATTTCAATCTGTACAATGTGCGAGCCTAATTTTCCATTATGAATATTTTTAACACCTTCGTTAGCTAATTCAAATTTTTGTTTATCTTTTGCACCTACTGGAAGCTTAAGATCAGCCTCTCCTCTTATGGTAGAAACTTTAATAGTCTTTCCTAGAGCAGCTTGGGTAAAAAATACAGGTACTATGGTATAGATATCATCATCATGTCTGATAAATTTATCATCATCTTCTACGATGATTTTGATATACAAATCACCTCTTTGAGAAGAATTTGGAAGCTCATTGGCTTTGTTTTGCACTCTAAGGCTCATGCCGCTATCTATACCCTCTGGTATATCAAGCTCTATACGATCTTTAATTTCTTCATAACCATTACCATGGCATGTTTTACATTTATCTTTGATAATCTGACCGCTACCTTTACAATGATCACAAGTTTGCACAAAGGTCATAAAACCTTGTCTAATACCAACTTGTCCTTTTCCTCCGCAATGAGGACAAGTATCTAATTTTCCATTTTCCGAGCCACTTCCTTTGCAGGATTTACAAAAGCTTTTATAGGTAAAATCGATCACCTTTTTGCAGCCAAAAACAGCTTCTTTAAAGCTAATTTTTGTCGCTATTTTTAAATCGTGAGGATATTTATTTCCTTTTTCTTTTTTGCGTGTTGAGCTGCTAAAACCAAATCCATCTCCAAAAAAGCTTGAAAATATATCGCCTAAGTCAACATCTCCAAAACCGCTAAAACCGCCTGCTTGTCCTTTAAGCCCTTCTTTTCCATATCTATCATATATACTTCTTTTTTCATCATTGCTAAGCACTTCATAGGCTTCGTTGACAAGTTTAAATTTTTCTTCAGCTTCTTTATCTCCTTGGTTTCTATCAGGATGATATTTTAACGCCATTTTTCTATAAGCTTTTTTTATGGTTTCTTTGTCTGATGTTTGAGAAATTTCTAGTATTTCATAATAGTTAAGTTCCACTTTTTTCCTCTCTTGAAAAATTAATATTGTAATTTTAGCAAAAAAATAAATGAATAGTTAAATTATGTGTTATAATATTAAGTTTGTAACATATTTTCACTAAAGGGGTAGAGATGATTAATGTTTTAATGATCGAAGATGATCCAGATTTTGCAGAGTTTTTGGCAGAATATTTGGCCCAGTTTAATATAAAAGTTACTAATTATGAAGATCCGTATTTAGGAATGAGTGCTGGTATAAAAAACTATGATTGTTTAATTCTTGATTTAACTTTACCTGGACTTGATGGTCTTGAAGTTTGTCGTGAAATAAGGGAAAAATATAGTATTCCTATTATTATTTCTTCAGCTAGAAGTGATTTAAGTGATAAAATTGTAGGACTTCAAATAGGTGCGGATGATTATCTACCAAAACCTTATGATCCAAAAGAAATGCATGCAAGAATTATGAGTTTGATTCGTCGTTCAAAACGCGTAAATGAAACTCCTGAGAAAATTATCAATTCAGCATTTAAAATTGATGAAAAAAGACATGAGATTAGTTACAATGATGAAGTTTTGGTTTTAACACCCGCTGAGTATGAAATTTTAAGTTATATGATAAGACAACATGGATTTTCAGTTAGCAGAGAGCAACTTGTATACCACTGTAAGAGTTTAAAAGATAAAGATTCTAAGAGTTTAGATGTAATTATTGGTAGACTTAGAACTAAGATTGGTGATAGCTCAAAAGCACCAAAACACATTTTCTCAGTTAGAGGAATAGGATATAAATTAATAGGATGAAAGTAACTATTAATCTTAAGATCACAGTCCTTTTTGCAACGGCTTTTTTATTTGTTTGTGCCTTGTTTGTGCTTTTGGGGAAGGTTCAGATAGATTCTTATTTGACTAATGAACAAAGCAGACAAAAAGAAATTGTAGAAAAGATAATATATAATTTAGAAAGAAAAGAAGGTTTTTCAATACATGAGTATCTTCTTTCTAAATCTTTTAAATTAGTTGAAAATGAGCGTAATATAAAACATATTGTTGCCAAAGGTGAAAAAGTACTTAGGGTTAATTCCTTGCACGGAAGCTTTTCTTCTATTATCTATCACAATCAAATTTTTTTCTATGTAGAGCAGCTTAATACAAAACATCTTTATGAGTTAAACGCATCTGCACGTCTTGAATATTTATTTTTATTGAGTTTCTTTTTTAGCTTGATTTTGATTATATTTTTATATTTTTCAGTATTAAGATCTTTAATGCCTTTAAAAATTTTAAAAAAGAAAATTAAAAATATTAGTGCAGGTAAAATTGAACCTTTATCTGAGTATTCTCAGATTAATGATGAAATTTCTGAAATTTCTTTTGAATTTGATCATGCTATCAATAAAATTCAAGAACTTGTAAAATCAAGACAGTTTTTCTTAAGAATGATTATGCATGAGCTTAAAACACCTATTGGAAAAGGTAGGATAGTTTGTGAAATGCTAGATAATCAAAAGCAAAAAGATCGTTTGGTGGCAATTTTTGAAAGACTTGAATTATTAATAGATGAATTTGGAAAAATTGAAAAAGTTTTATCAAGAAATTGCCAGCTTAATTTGCAAACTTATCATCTGAGTTTGATTTTAGAGCAAGCTGAAGATTATTTAATGAGAGATGATTTTTATCAAAAAGTAAAAATTACTTATAAAGAGGATACTATGATAGTTGCTGATCTAGAACTCTTTTCTTTAATGCTTAAAAATTTAATTGATAATGCTATTAAATACTCAGTTGATAAAGCTTGTGAGATTATATGTTCTGGAGATTATATTATTGTTAGAAATAAGGGAATTCAACTTAAAAAAACTTTTGATTATTATTTAAAACCTTTTGTAAGAGAGCATAATACTCAAGTAGAAGGAATGGGACTAGGGCTTTATATTATTAATAATATTTGCAATCTTCATGGTTATAATCTAACCTATAGTTATGAAGATGGTTATCATACTTTTAAAATTGTTTTTTCAAGGTTGAAATAATTTTGAAAGGCTTAGAAAAATTTAATGAGCTAGTAGCTGCTTTTTCTGCATTGCCTACTATAGGAAAAAAATCTGCTTTAAGACTTGCATATCATGTTTGTATAAAAGATCCTTTGTTGGGTTCTAAACTTGCTTATCATATTGAAGAATCTATAAGAATGATAAAAAAATGCACACAATGTGGTGCTTTAAGTGAAAATGAATTATGTGAAGTTTGTTCTAATATAGAAAGAAATCGTAATATTATCTGTATAGTTCAAGATTCTAAAGATGTCTTGGTTTTAGAAGATAGTAGAAGTTACGATGGGCTTTATTTTGTACTTGATGATACAAGTGAAGAAAATATTATAAAATTAAGAAGCATGATTGAGCATAATAAAACCAAAGAAATATTTTTTGCTTTCACACAAGGCTTAAATTCTGATGCTATTGTTTTTTTTATTGAGGAAAAATTAAAAGATTTAAATTTAAGTTTTTCGCAAATAGCTCAAGGTATTCCAAGTGGTGTGAGTTTAGAAAATGTTGATTTTATATCTTTGCATAAAGCTATAAATCATAGAACTAAACTTGATTGATATATTGTTTTAACAATGCTAGCCATTCATTTTTGTTAATATCATTTAAGATTATATTGGCAAAATCACAGTTTTTAACTCTATCTTTGGAAAAAAGTAAAATGGTATTTTGTGAATTTTTTATTTTATATTCTTGCAAAATTTGACTGATATGTGTAAGATCAAATTTTATAACTTCATAATCAATTAAAATCAATTTGAAATTTAATTGTAAAGATTTTTTAAAATCACTTAAATTATTTACAGTTTGGTTGTTTTGGCAAAATTGATTGGTTATATTTAAAATAAGTTCGTTTTCAAAACTAGTAGATTTAAAAATCAAAACATTATGAGAATTTCTTTTTTTGTAAGTTTCTTGTGTGAAATTGGCATTTAAAAAATTAATAATATCTTCAGCACAAATTTTAGTAAAAGTAAAATTTAAAATATCATCAACCTTTTCTTTTGAGATAATAAGGCTAAAATTCTTTTCTTTGTAATCCTTTGTAATTTCACTACTAATTCCTATATTTGATAATATACATTGCAAAAGAAAATTTTCAATAACATTGTTGTTTATGATACCTGCATGTATATTTTCAAAACAATCATTTATGGGAATTTTATTGTGGTGGTATTGTTGTAAAATTGGTTTTAGTGTGTATAAATTATCTGTTTGTAAGTAATTTAAACCTTGGATAAGATATTGAAAATCTTTTTGTATAAGTTGGTTTTGTAGCTTTTGATCTTGCAATTGCTTGTTGATTAAATCAAACGATAGCTTTAAATTTTCTTTTAATTCTTCCAAAGAATTTGATTTTGACAGAGAAAGATATTTTTCAATTTCTTGTGTTAAAATTTTATTTTTTTTGATTTTTTGATTTTTTAAGATTATATAAACACACGCAATAATAAAAATCAAAATACTCATAAAAGTATAAATGAAGAATAGTTTTTGATGGATAGGATATAAAAAATAATAATTTAAAAAACATAAAATTAAAGTCAAGAGACTAATAAATAATATCATAAATTTTCCTTGATTAATTTAGCTATTTTTGCATTGGAAAGTAATTTTAATTCATCAAAGCTAGCTTTGCTAATCTTATCAAAACTACCATAATAATCTAAAAATTTTTTAATATATCCTTGGGAAATTCCAAGTTGTATTAATTTAGAACTTTGCAAATCTTGTTTTCTTTTTGTTTTTTGATGAAAACTAATTGCAAAGCGATGTGCTTCATCGCGTAATTTTTGCAAAAATTGTAATTTTTTATCATCAGTTGAAAGTTGAATTTTACCTTCTTGGGTATAAATTTTATCTTTCGCACTTCCTTTTGCCCTATAAGCTTTTGTATCTATTTTTTCTTTAGAAATAGCTAAAATATCTACATTTGCCCCAGAACTTTTAATGATATCATTGGCTAGTTTTAATAAAGCATCTCCCCCATCAATTAACCATAAATCAGGTGGGGGATTTTTATCAAATGACATAGCTCTCTTGCTAAGAGTTTGAAGCATTTGATCATAATCATTTTTATAGGATAAATGGTAGTGTCTATAAGAGCTTTTATCAAATTTTCCATCTTTATAAGCTACTAAAGCACCGACATTTGCTTCACCTTGCATATGGGAATTGTCAAAAATTTCTATATAATTAGGATAATTTTGTAGGTTAAAAAATTCTTTTAATTCTTTTAAAAATAAATAATCATCACTTTTTAAGTGTTTTTGTATGTTTATTTTTGCATTTTCTAGTGCAAGTTCGCATAAGGCCTTTTTTTCACCAAGTTTTGGAGTTTTAAGATGAAATTTCCTAGAAAACCTTTCACTAAGTAAATTTTGCAAAAGGTTCATATCTTCAAATTCTTCATGCGTATAAATTCGGGTTGAATTTATTGGGCTATCTTGGGTGTAATTTTCTAATATGTATTGTTTATATACTGCATTTAGGTCAAATTCATCTTGATGATTTAGGGTTAGCACTTTATGGTTTGAGCTAATTATTCTACCATTATTTATAACAAAACGTACCATAGAGAGTATATTTACTTCATGATATATGGCAAAAACATCAAAATCTTCTAATTTTGCAAGGTCTATTTGTATTTTTACGCTTAAATCTTCTATTGTTTTGATTTGATCCCTTATAATAGCTGCTTCTTCGTAGTTTTCATTTTTTGCATATTCAAGCATTTTATTTTCTAGGTTTTTTGTTAAAGATAAGGGATTTAAAAGAGCTTGAGTGGCCTTTTGGATAATTTTTTCATATTCTTGTTTAGAGATTTTTTCTTCACATGGTCCTTTACAGCGTTTAATTTGATAAAAAAGGCAAAGTTCTTTGCAGGATTTTTTTTGTCTTAGTTCAAATGATAAATACAAAGCATTTAAAAGCTCTTTTGCTCCTTTAAAAAATGGACCAAAATATTTTATTTTGTTTTTTTTGATGATTTTTCTTGTAATTTCAAATCTAGGAAAATCTTCGTTTAAATCTATGTAAATATAAGGGTAGGTTTTATCATCTCTTAATAGTATATTGTATTTTGGATGAAGTTGCTTTATAAAAGAATTTTCTAGTATTAAAGCATCAGCCTCGCTTTTTGTGGTGATAAATTCTAAATGATGTGTTTGGCTAATCATTTTTTGAATTCTTAAGCTATTATTAGGATTTGGGCAAAGATTTGGAGTGAAGTTAAAATAACTTCTAACACGGTTTTTTAAATTCTTGGCCTTACCTACATATAAAAGCTTACCTTGAATATCAAAATACTGATACACACCCGGCAAATTTGGCAAGGTTTTGAGTTCATTTTCAAGCATTTTTTATAAGCTTTCGTAATTCTTCAAATTTATTATATAAAATAGGATTTTCAAAATGATTTTTAAAATTTCCATTAGAAAGCTCTAGATGAGTTTTTTTATGATCAGCAAAAATACTATTTTTAGATATAAAGTTTTTATCGCTAAGTATTTTTATATTTTCTACTTTTGCAAAATTACTCATTGGCCTAGCTAAAGTATAGTTTTTTATGAGACTTTTAATCATTTTTTTGGTATTATCGTGATTAAGCTCCATATACGCAATGTGGTGTTTAACTAAAATAATCAAAGTATTATTTTTTATAAAGAGTTTAGTAATCATTTGTTGGTGATTGTGATTAAACAAATTTAAAAACTCTTTATATTGAAAAAACATTTTTAAAGGTTTATAATGTTTAAAATCAGCAAGCTCGTTGATGATGTAATGACTCGTTTTAATTTTCATTTAATTATTTTAACATTTTTTTTATTAATATTTCTAAATGCATGTGGCTATAAAGATGCTCCATTTTATGAGATAAAAGATAATAATGGCAGTGTAAAAGAGATTAAAAAATTCCAATCTTTGGAGAGTGAAATATGAGTAGAATACTTTTTTTACTTTGTTTTAGTATTAGTTTTTTATTAGCAGGCCAAACTCATGAGTTGAATTTGGCTTTTAGCGCTTTGGGTATAGGTGTTTTAATAATTTTTATATTAGGTTATTATTTTATCGCAGCAGAAGAGAAATATCATATCAATAAAACTAAGCCTGCTTTATTTATAGGAACTTTATCTTTTGTTATCATAGGTATATATATGGTAATGAATGATTTAGATACGCAAATGCTTGAAGAGAGTGTTAATCATCTTATTTTAGAAATTGCACAAATTGTCTTTTTTTTGATAGCCGCTATGACTTTTATAGAAGCTTTGATAGAAAGATCAGTTTTTGAAACTTTAAAATACAAACTTGTAAGCAAGGGTTATACTTATAGAAAGTTATTTTGGCTAACAGGTATTTTAGCTTTTTTTATCTCTCCAATTGCAGATAATCTTACAACAGCTTTGATTTTATCCACTGTGCTTTTAACCATAGATAAACATAACAAAGAATTTTTAATTCCAGGTGCTATAAATATTGTAGTAGCAGCTAATGCTGGTGGAGCTTGGTCGCCTTTTGGTGATATTACTACTTTGATGGTTTGGACAGCAAAAAAAGCCACATTTTTTGAATTTTTTGCTCTTTTTCCTGCTTCTTTTATTGGCTGGTTACTTACTGCTTATTTATTGTCACGTTATGTGCCTAATATTAAGCCAAATTTCCATAAGGATAATTTAGAAAAAGTAGAAATTAAACCAGGCGGTAAAGTTTTTATTGTACTTGGTTTTTTAACTATAGCTTTGGCAGTATTTATTCATAGTATTTGTGATTTACCTGCAATGTGGGGTATGATTTTTGGTCTTTCATTGCTTAGTTTATATATGTATTTTTTCAATAGAAAACAAGGTAAAAAAGATTTAAATATTTTTCATTATATGACGCGTATTGAAATGGATACTTTATTATTTTTCTTTGGTATTTTATCTGCAGTAGGTGCTTTGCATTTTGTTGGTTGGCTTGCATATGCTTCTGATCTTTATGCAAAATTTGGAGCTACTAGTATTAATATAGGAGTAGGATTTTTATCCGCTATTGTTGATAATGTTCCGGTTATGAGCGCGGTATTAAAAGCAAATCCAAGCATGGATGATACTCAATGGCTTTTGGTAACTCTTACAGCAGGAATAGGGGGATCTTTGATTAGTTTTGGTTCAGCTGCTGGAGTAGGAGTAATGGGCAAAATGAAAGGAATTTATACTTTTAATGCTCATTTAAAATATGCATGGACGATTTTGGTTGGTTATATAATATCTATTATAGTTTGGTATGTACAATTTCAATTGTTAAATTTATAAAGGAGTTAGATGAAAAAAGCAGATATTTTAGTTTTGGACTTTGGTTCACAATACACGCAACTCATTGCTAGAAGATTAAGAGAGCAGGGTGTGTATGCAGAAATTTTACCTTTTAATGTGAGCTTAGATGAGATTAAAGCTAAAGAGCCCAAAGGTATTATTTTAAGTGGTGGGCCAGCTAGTGTATATGCAAATGATGCTTATTTTTGCGATAAGGGTGTTTTTGATTTAAATATACCAGTTTTAGGAATATGTTATGGTATGCAACTTATGGCACATCATTTTGGAGCAAATGTTGCTCCAGCAGGTCATAAAGAATATGGCAAAGCAACTATAGATATTCAAAATGATAGTGATTTGTTTAAAAATTTACCTAAAAAGCAAACAGTATGGATGAGCCATTCTGATAAGGTTGAGAATTTACCACAAGGTTTTGAGGTTTTAGCAACTAGTGAAAATAGTCCATTTTGTGTATTTGGAGATGAGAAGCGTAAATTCTTTGCTTTACAATTTCACCCTGAAGTGCAACATAGTGAATTTGGGAAAAGCATTTTGAAAAATTTCGCAAAATACGCATGTAACTGTGATAGTGTATGGAATATGGGATCTTTTGCAAAAACTCAAGCACAAAAAATCAAAGAAGAAGTAGGAAATGATAAAGTACTTTGTGCTGTTAGTGGCGGGGTTGATAGCAGTGTAGTGGCTGCATTATTAGCAAGTGCGATAAAAGATCAAGTAGTAGTTGTTTTTGTTGATAATGGTCTTTTAAGAAGCGGTGAAAAAGAACAAGTTGAGTATATGTTTAGACACACCTTGGGTATTGATTTAATCAGTATTGATGCAAGGGAGATTTTCTTAAGTCGCTTAGCAGGAGTGAGAGATCCTGAGCAAAAGAGAAAAATCATAGGAAATACTTTCATAGAAGTTTTTGAAGAAGAAGCTAAAAAACATAAAGACGTAAAATATCTAGCACAAGGGACTTTGTATACGGATATTATTGAAAGCTCGGTTGTAGGGGCTAGTAAGACTATAAAATCTCATCACAATGTGGGTGGTTTACCTGAAAAGATGAATTTAAAACTCATCGAGCCTTTAAAGGAAATTTTTAAAGATGAGGTAAGAGCTTTAGGAATGGAACTTGGTTTAAGTAAAGATGTAGTTTATCGCCATCCTTTTCCAGGTCCAGGTCTTGCTATACGTATAATGGGCGAGGTAAATGAGCCTAGCTTGGAGCTTTTAAGAAAAGCAGATGTTATTTTGATCGAAGAATTAAAAAGCAGTGGTTGGTATGATAAGACATGGCAAGCTTTTTGTGTGCTTTTAAACGTGCAAAGTGTTGGTGTAATGGGAGATAATAGAACCTATGATAACGCAGTTTGTGTACGTGTAGTTAATGCAAGCGATGGTATGACTGCGACTTTTTCTCATTTACCTTATGAATTATTAGAAAATATTTCACGCCGTATTATTAATGAAGTAGAAGGAATCAATCGCGTAGTGTATGATATTTCTAGTAAGCCACCAGCAACGATTGAATGGGAATGATTATTTAGTGCAAAAATATACAAAAGCAGGAGGGAGATTTTGCCAAATGATAGGTGAAATTTCTACCTTGCTAAAAGTGGCAAAAAGTTTTTTCTTAAAAGCCCTTCCTTTTGGTGTTGGGAGTATATAAGCAAATGTTGCAAAACAACCATTTTCCTCTAAAGCATCATGAATAGATTTTAATAATAAATCTTGCTCTTTGGAATTTAATAAAGCCCAAGGAATTCCTGAGATAATTAAATCAACGCTGTTGATTGCTCTTTTTTCTAGCATATTTGGTAAAAATTCTGCTGAGTTGACTTCTATATCTATATTTTTTATATTTTGTTTTAATTTTTTTGCCATGTGAGGATTGATTTCAACGGCAAAAAATCTTGCATTATGACTTTTTTGTTTGAGGATATACTTTGTAAAACTTCCGGTACCAGGCCCTATTTCAACGATATTTTTTGCATGTTGAACATGAGAAGTTATGAGTTTGCTTAATTTTTTGGAGCTTGCGCAAAACGCTCCTGTTTGTTTTGGGTTTTTAAAATATTGATATAAAAACATAAATAAAATACCTAAAGATGTTTATTTTGTGAAATTTTAAAATATAATTGTAAATTTATAAAAACAAAGTTAAAATAAGAATTGAATTTTTCTTTAGATCAAGGATTTGGATATGCACGGAAAAATAATGGTTTATGTGGATGCTACTGGAAGAGGAACAGTAATTAATCTTGCAAAAACATTTTTTGAATTTAACAAGCATGCATGGCACGATAAAAGAAGTATGCCAACAGTTGGTATGTTTGTTGAATTTAGATCCGATGGAAAGCATATTACCGATTTAAGACCTTCTAAATTTCAAGAATTTGGAGATAGTGATTTTATCAAAGAAAGAGATTTTTGGAAAACAGATAGTGATGATGAATTAGAAGATTTAAGACTGACAAGACGTGATGCTTATGTCCAAGAGCTTTATAGGGAAACTGATTATGACAATCTTGATAAAATTGTATTGAACTTAACTATTCCACAAGCAATTCAAAGATATTTTTATAATGAAACTTTATCAATTAATGCAGTAAAAGATATCAACACAGATGAGGTGCCATATATTATTGATTTTTTTGCTATGAAGCGTTTTTTGTATAAGGCTTTAGATACTTTATTATTTTCGGATAATACTATCAATCAAGCTGATTTTTCTGCAATGAAAAATATTATAGTGCACCTTGAAATGGCATATAAAGATATGAAAGATAAGCAAAAACATATCAATATGGAGCGTTTGTATGATGAGGTGTTTTTATCTCATCAATGTCATTATCAAGCACTTTTAGCTTCGATTGATAATAGGAAAAATAGAAAATTAGCACTAGATCGTCAGATGAGTACTTTAATTACAGATATAAAATCAAAACAAGCAAGATTAGAATCTGAAAATGGTAAAAAACGCCAAGAATTTGAAGAGTTGATACAAAGTAAAAAACAAAAATTAATAGAAATTAAAAATGAAGTTGACTATTTTACAAAAAGCGTAGAAAAATTAGAGGCAATGAAAAAGTCTTTTTATGAAAAAAATTTTACTATTTTTAGTAATAGTTTTAATATGGCAAGAGAAAAACTTTTTGAAAAAATTAAGCAAGGTTTGAATATTTGTGCTACAAAATTAGATATAGAAATTTGGAAAAAATCTTTAAAATCAACAAGTATTAAAAACTCTTATTTTAAAACAGCAAGTGAAATTTCTTTTTGCACGCTTTCTTTTGCTGAGCTTTATTTAAATAGGCTAAATAAACATGCCTTAAACCCAAATGATCAATTGTTGTTTTCTTATGTTAAGAAGGTTCGAAAAGAATGCGAAAAGAATTTTTTAGTGGTTACTTCTAATCCTGATTTATATATTAATATGAAGATTCAAATTTTTGCAATGAATCCTTATTATGTAGTTAAACATGCACCTAAAAAAGTAAATTATCAAGGATTAATGAAAAACACTGAATTTGATATAGTTTATGTCGATGAAAAGACTATATGGGCACCTGTTGCTGATGTTATTTTAGAGGGGAAATATTTCTTAAAAAAAGATTCTAAAACTAAATTTAAAATTTTATAAAAATCCTTTTTAAACCCTATTTTTAAGTTTTCTTGGTTATAATTATATTGCCTAAATGGTTCGATATGGTATTAAAGAGGATCCAACACATTAATTATAAGCTGTGATGTGTGATTTACCGTGTTCTGTGACTTCGTTTGAGTTTTGAAAAAAGCGAGAAGCTGCAGCCTTTAAAAATCACCTAATGGCATACTTTGACTTTTTGAGGGTCAGACACTTATACTCCGGCCATTTGGGTTTTTTGCAACACTTTTAAGGAAAATAATGAAAATTTTAATATTAGGAAGCGGTGCAAGAGAGTATTCTATCGCTTTGGCTCTTCAAAAAACAAATGATAATTTAGAATTTTATTTTGCTCCAGGAAATGGTGCTACTGCTAAAATAGGAATCAATCTTAATATGAAAGATCCTAAGGTGATTACAGCTTATGCAAAAGCATCTGAAATTGATCTTTGCATAGTTGGAAGTGAAAATTTTTTAGCAGAGGGTATAGTAGATCTTTTTAAAGAAAATAATATTGCTATTTTTGGGCCTACTAAAGCTGCTGCTATGCTAGAGGCTTCAAAATCTTATATGAAGAGTTTTTTAAAAAAATATAAAATTAAAACAGCTAAATTTTTAAATACAACAGATTATGAAAAAGCTAAGAAATTTATAACATCCTTAACACCTCCTATTGTTGTAAAAGCAGATGGTTTATGTGCAGGTAAAGGGGTGATTATCGCACAAAGTCACGAAGAAGCTTTAGAAGCCACTAAAAATATGCTGAGTGGAGAAAGCTTTGGTGAGGCTGGAAAAATTGTCGTAATTGAAGAATATCTTAATGGTTTTGAATTGAGTGTATTTGCAGTTTGTGATGGAAATGATTTTATATTATTGCCTGCTGCGCAAGATCATAAAAGATTATTAGATAATGATAAAGGACCTAATACAGGTGGCATGGGAGCTTATGCCCCAAGTACTTTAGCAAGTGAGAATTTGTTAGAGCAGGTGAAAAAAGATATAGTGGCGCCAACCCTTAAAGGTATGAAAGAAGAAGGTGCTGAATTTGTTGGAGTGTTGTTTATAGGTTTAATGGTTGTAAATAATAAACCTTATGTTTTAGAGTATAATGTGCGTTTTGGCGATCCTGAGTGTGAAGTTTTGATGCCTTTGATAGAAAATCCTTTGGATTTATTTTTAGCATGTGTGAATAAAAATCTTGCTAATACTAATATAAAAATTAAAAATGAATTTGCTGTGGGTGTGGTTTGTGCAAGTAAAAATTATCCTTACAAGGACTCACCAAAAGCCTTGATCGAGATAGATAATGTCCCGCAAAATTCTCATATTTCTTATGCTGGTGTAAGTTTGGAAGATGATAAATTGTATGCTAGTGGTGGTCGTGTATTGGTTTGTGTAGGAACTGGAAAAAGCATTGAGGAAGCTCAAAAAAACGCTTATATGCTTTGTGAAAATGTTCATTTTAAAGGAAAACAATATAGAAAAGATATTGCTTTTCAGGTTCTTAAATGAGTGCAAATCAAGAATTATTTGATAAACTAGAAAAAGAAGAGCTAAAAATAGCAAGTTTTAAAAAAAGATTTTTAGCTTATATTATTGATAGTTTTGTAATTTTAGCTATTGTAAGTATTATTTTGCTTGATAAAATTAATTCTATGCAAACTTATGATGAAATTCATAATCTTTTAATGCGCTTTGCTGGCGGAATTTTGATTTTACAGTTTGCATATCATAGTTTATTTACTTATTTGTATGGTGCAACTTTAGGAAAAATGCTTTTGAAGATTATGGTGATTGATCAAGAATTGCTAGATAAGCCAAATTTTACCCAAAGTGCTTTAAGAGCAGGTGTAAGGCAAATTAGTGATATGTTGTATGGTTTAGGATTTGCTTGGGCCTTGAGTAATATTGTTTTAAAAACTTGGCATGATTATGCAGCAAAAACAGTGGTGATAGATCTTGCGTAAAATATTACTTTCTTTAGCTTGTGTAGGAAGCTTGTATGCTTCTAAAGTAGATATTTATGCTTTAGATGTTGTAAAAACAAATGATATCATAGAAGCAAAAGATAATGTAGTTGTAGTTTCTGATTTATATTTAATCACTGCAAGTGAGGCTAAATTTAATGAAACAACAAAAGATTTAGAACTGTTTGGTGATGTGAATATCTTACGAGGGCAAAAAGAAAGAACTAATTCTACTTATACTAAAATTAACCTTAAAGATAATACAACAGCTTTTAAAAATTTATTTTTTTCAAATAACGATTTAGAGGTTTGGTTGCAATGTCATCAAGCTGATTTAAATGATAAATTTGTTATAACTAAAAAGTCAGTTGTTTCTAGTTGTAATGTAGAAAATCCTGATTGGGAGATTCGTTTTGATGAAGGAAAATTAAATAAAGAAAGTAATTTTTTGCATCTTTATAATGCAAGATTATATGTTAAAAATACTCCTGTGATGTATTTACCTTATTTTGGTTTTAGTGTGGATACTAAAAGAAAAAGTGGTTTATTAATTCCTCAGGTAGTTTTAAAGCAAAGTGAGGGGTTGTATTACAACCAGCCAATTTATTATGTTATTGATGATAATGCAGATATTCAATTTGAACCTCAAATTAGAACAAAAAGAGGTTATGGATTATACTCAACTTTAAGATTTATTGATAGTCCTTATTCTCAAGGTGAAATTAGCGGTGGTATTTTTGGAGAAAAATCAAGTTATAGAAGAAAGGAAAATTTAAAAAACAAAGAACATTATGGCTTAGAAATCAAATATTCAAGTGAAGCTTTGTTCAAAAGTCTCTTGAATGATGAGTTTCAAGAAGGTTTGTGGATTGATGCTACTTATTTAAATGATGTAGATTATATGAATTTAAGCTCTAGCGCAAAAACCGAAGCTTCTTTAGTTACTTCAAAAATAAATTATTTCTTATCCGATGATGATAATTATTATGGTGCTTATGCAAAGTATTATATAGATACTTCCAAAATTAGTAATAAAGATACCATGCAAGAATATCCATCCTTTCAATATCATAGATATTTAAATGGATTTTTTGACAATTATATACAATATAGTTTGGATGCTTCTTTTCATAGATATTATAGGCATACAGGTATTTATGCTAAAACATTAGATTTTGATCTACCTTTAATTTATCATACAAGCTTTTTGGATGATTTTTTAAATTTTACTTTTACTGAAAGAATATATGTAAATTTTGTAGATTATTCTAATACAGATAATAAGAACCAAGAACATTTGTTTCAAAATTCTCATAATTTTTCTTTATATACAGATCTTTCTAAGCCGTATGAAAATTTTTACCATACATTATATTTGGGGGTCAATTATTTTATACCTGGGGCCAAATCAGGTAAAATTACTGAAGATTTTATAGATTTAAAAAATGATCCTGAGCAGTTTAATTTTTCAATGTATCAGTATTTTTATAATACTTTAGGTAAAAAAAAATTATACCATAATCTAAAGGCAAAATATTTTACCAAAGAAGGTAGTTTTGGTGGTTTTGATAATGTTGTAGAATATTTTTATAATGATTATATAAGCTTGAGAAATGAAGCAGAATATTCTGGGGTGGATAATAGGTTTGATAAAGTATTTAGTGAAGCTTTGTTTGATTATGGTGAGTGGAAGCTTAGTTTAAATCATGCTTATAGAATTTATGAAAATGAAAAATACAATTTTTTAGGAACTAAAGCTCAATATAACATAAACAGTAATTATCAAATATTTGGTGGTTTGTGGTTTGATTTAAATAAAGATCCTGAAAAATGGGAAGTAGGTTATACCTATCAAAGAAAATGTTGGAATTATTCTTTGATGTATCGCAAGGATATTTCACCTAAGCTTACTAGCGGAGGGATTAGCGCTAAAGATCAAAGTGGTGTATATTTTATGTTTAATTTTTATCCGTTGGGCGGAGTTTCTTATGATTTTTCTTTGGAAGAAAATGAAAGGTCTATATAATGCTTTTTGAAGATGAAAAAGATGCGCTTGATAGATTATATGATATATTACCATTAAATAAACTAAAAGATTATATTATTATTACACCTTCTTTAAAATCTATAGTTTTTGTCGATGCGCTGGCGCAAAAATTAGAAATCCCATATGATTTTTTATTCACAGAGCAAATTAAAGCTCCCAATAATGATGAATGTCAAATAGCTATGATTAGTGAGACAAAAGAGCTTGTTTATAATGAGGCTTTAGTTAGAGCTTTTGATATAAGTTTAGATTATATTTATGGTGAGGCAAATAGGACTTATGAAGAAAAAATTTTAAAAAATGTATATCGTTACAGAAAAGGAAATCTTTTAAAAGACTTAAAAGGAAAAAATATTTTAATGTTACATGAGGGCTGTGAAAGCGGGATTACTGCTTCTTCATGTATTAAAAGTTTGCTAAAGGAAGAAGTAAATAGTATTATTTATGCCACTGCCTTAATGCCAAGTGATGTGTATGATTATATTAGTGTTTTTGTAGATGAGGTTTATTGTGTGCAAAAGATTGATCATTTTGTAAATATTGAGTTCTATTTTAAAAATAAAACGATTTTACAAACCCATGAAATTTTAGATATTTTAGAAGAAAGTAGATATTATTTACCTTTAAAAAAGTAAATTTATATCTAAACAATTTGTTGTTTAGATATAAATTTATAGGCAAAATAAAAACAGGCTTTTTAAGTTTTAATTTTTAAAATTTAAAAAGCTTATTTGGTTTTGTCTATGATAAAAATTTAAAGGAAAATCATGCGACATGAAATAAATATCAATAATCATCTTGAAATATTTGATACCGATAAAGTAGCAAAACAAGCTGCTGGTGCAATTTTAATGCAAGAAAAAAATGCAGTAGTCTTAGCAACTGTAGCAAGAGAAGAAAAAATGGTAGAAGAGGATTTTTTACCTCTTACAGTGCAATATATAGAAAAAGCCTATGCAGCAGGTAAAATTCCAGGTGGCTATGTAAAAAGAGAAACCAAACCAGGTGACAATGAAACACTAAGCGCAAGGATTATAGATAGAAGTTTAAGACCTCTTTTTCCAAAAGGCTATGCTTATCCAACGCAAATTGTTGTGATGGTTCTTTCTGCTGATCCTGAAGTGGATTTACAGGTGATGAGTTTAAATGCTGCAAGTATTGCTTTATATTTAAGTGATATTCCCATCAAAGCACCAGTTTGTGGTGTAAGAATAGGTCGTATAAATAATGAATTTGTTTTAAATCCAAGCAATAGTGAGCTAAAAAATAGCACCCTAGATCTTTATGTAGCAGGTGTTAAAGATGAGCTTTTAATGATAGAAATGAGAGCTTTGGCAAATAAGCAAAACAACAAACATTGTGTGAATGAGTTAAGTGAAGATGATACTTTAAAAGCTTTAGATTTTGCAAGTAATGCAATTTTACGTGGTTCCAATGAATATGAAAAAACATTTGCTGCTTATAGAAAAAATTCCAAACTTGAGTTTAAAATAGAGCTAGATAATGCTCAAATTATTGACTATATAAAAAATACTTATATGACAAAACTTAAAATTGCTATTAATCAAATGGCAAAAAGTGAAAGGGCAAGTGAAATTTTACAAATTGCAAAAGAAATTGAAAGCGAAACAATAGCTATTGAAAATGAATGGAAATTTGAAGATATTGAAAAAGCTTTGCATGTATGTAAAAGAGAACTTATTAGAAACCAAATTATTAATGAAAATAAAAGAGCAGATGGTAGAGGTTTGAAAGATGTTAGGAAAATAGATATAGAAACAAATATTTTACCAAGTGCTCATGGATCTTGTCTTTTTACTAGAGGACAAACCCAAGCCTTAGTTGTTGCAACTTTAGGAAATGACAATGATGCGCAAATGTCAGATTTGCTAACAGAAAAAAATCCAATTTGTGAAAAATTTATGGTTAATTATAATTTTCCGGGGTTTTCTGTGGGTGAGGCTAGTCCTATAAAAGCTCCTGGTAGAAGAGAACTAGGGCATGGAAATTTAGCAAAACGAGCTTTGCATCCTAGTGTGGATGTAGATTATGCTCATACTATTCGTTTGGTGTCTGAAATTTTAGAAAGTAATGGTTCTAGTTCTATGGCTACTGTTTGCGGTGGTGCTTTAGCTTTAAGAGCTGCAGGAGTAAAAAGTGAAAAACTAGTAGCAGGTGTGGCAATGGGGCTTGTTTTTGAAGATGAAAAATATGCTATTTTAACCGATATCATGGGGCTTGAAGATCACGACGGAGATATGGATTTTAAAGTGGCAGGAAGTTATGAAGGGATTACTGCTTTGCAGATGGATATAAAACTTGGTGGTATAGAGCAACAGGTTTTAAAAGAAGCTTTATATCAAGCAAAAGAAGCTAGAGAACATATTTTAAAACTAATGGAAGAGGCTGATAGAAGCATCATTGTTAATGAAGCTATTTTACCAAAGATTGAAATTTTTAATGTAGATCCAAATAAAATTCCTGATATCATAGGTCAAGGCGGAAAAACTATAAAAGAAATCATCGAAAAATTTGAAGTTAATATCGACTTAGATAGAGATAAAGGCGAAGTTAAGATAGCAGGAATTAATCATGATTTAATTTCTCAAAGCAAAGAATATATATTAAATTTACTCCATTCTAAAGGTTCTAATAAAAAACGCGATAGAAAAGAAATGCCTAAATTTGATATCGGAGAAGAATTTATAGGAAAAGTTCAAAAAGTTGTAGAATTTGGAGTTTTTGTAGAACTTAAAGAAGGCGTGGATGGTTTATTGCATAATTCTAAGATTAAAGAAAAGTTAGAAGTAGGCAATGAAATTAAAGTTAAAGTTGCAGAAATTAAAAATGGGAAAGTTTCTTTAGATTTAGCCTAAATTTTGAGCATATTAAAAAATATGCTCAAAATTTTATATTATATCTTGACAAAAGAATATTCTTTTGGCATAATTTCATTTTTTGAATGTCTCGTTAGCTCAGCCGGTAGAGCATCTCCCTTTTAAGGAGGGGGCCGTTGGTTCGAATCCAACACGGGACACCACTAAAAATCTTTAATGGTCGCTTAGCTCAGTTGGTAGAGCGCCACCCTTACAAGGTGGATGTCATAAGTTCGAGTCTTATAGTGACCACCATTCTTTTATTGTTTTAGGTGCGGCGGTAGTTCAGCTGGTTAGAATATCGGCCTGTCACGCCGGAGGTCGCGGGTTCGAGCCCCGTCCGCCGCGCCATTGTCTCGTTAGCTCAGCCGGTAGAGCATCTCCCTTTTAAGGAGGGGGCCGTTGGTTCGAATCCAACACGGGACACCACTAAAAATCTTTAATGGTCGCTTAGCTCAGTTGGTAGAGCGCCACCCTTACAAGGTGGATGTCATAAGTTCGAGTCTTATAGTGACCACCATTCTTTTATTGTTTTAGGTGCGGCGGTAGTTCAGCTGGTTAGAATATCGGCCTGTCACGCCGGAGGTCGCGGGTTCGAGCCCCGTCCGCCGCGCCATTGTCTCGTTAGCTCAGCCGGTAGAGCATCTCCCTTTTAAGGAGGGGGCCGTTGGTTCGAATCCAACACGGGACACCACTCATGACCCTTTCGTCTAGTGGCTCAGGACGTCACTCTCTCTGTGTGATAACAGAGGTTCAAATCCTCTAGGGGTCGCCATAAGTTAAATTAATTTTTTTATTGTCTTGCAATATAGGAGATTAGAAAATTATAATACTTTTGTTGGTCTATTATATAGACAATAATGATGAACATTTTACTATTAGTATTGTAAAAACAATGTAAATATATGCAAGGTAGATACAATATTTTTTTATCAAATAATATGTATATAAGTCAATATGTTGATTTTGTAAATATTTTAGTAACAGATGATGATATTTTTAATGCCGAGTTAAAAATAAATTATGAGATTTTTAAATTCAACGATAGAATAAAAAAATATAGTGAAACTCTTAAGTAGGGATTTAAAAAATTATTTGATTTTGGATGTAGAAGCATATTTTAATAATTTTTTAAGATATAGTAGTGATGTTAAGATTTGTTGTGTGTTTTCTAGTTTAAAAAACACTTGAGGAAAATTCTAAAATCATAAAAATAATTTTTACATAATATAATCAATACAATCATTATGGCGATCTATAGAAATTCTTATTTGAAAATTTATTTGATATAAAATTCATTTTGTCATCACAAAGAAAAGTTTATATTCTTTACTTAATAAGATTTGTGGAAAATATTGAGTTATTTTTATGATTTTTATAATATTTAGTGTTAATTAAATAACCATAGTTAACTTTAAAATCTATCAAGAATTTATCATAGGGGTGAAAAATAAATTAGCAGAGATGAAAAACTATATTCAAGTTCAAATAATAAATTTACACACAAATACAATCAAAGAGTTAAAATAGATATTTTAATGGATTTTTTTAAAAAATATAGGCTGGTAAAAATTTATATAGTCTTAAAAATACATGATATTTTGTTCACATAGTACAAAAATAATTTTTACGCAAAGGCTTCAATAAGCCCTTATCTTACTCTCCTTGCCATTATAACTACTACATGCTATCAACCAACATCTCATTTTTTTGCTAAACTCTAATACTTATATTATATATCCATCACCTCCAGTTTTTCGATATTAAATCTATATATTACATATTATAATACACCTCTATATTTCTTTCTCTAATCTTTTTTCCACACCCTCCGCCCCCCCCTTTTTTTTTATCCTAAAACAAATTCCTTTAAATATATAATCTATTTAATAAAACTTTAAGCTTTTATTGCTATAATTTCATTTCCTTTTTAAACGAAAGGGTTTTAAAAAGCTAAGACTTTTTGTCTTAATTTTTTAGTATTTGTTCTTTAAATTATTAATATTGTTAATCAAATCTTATAGTCAATCTTTGAAATCTAAATAAGTGATCGATTGAGCCAGAAAGATTTATTTTTAAATCTTAACAATCAACTTTTTCTTTGAAGAAAAAGATTAAACTTATCCAATTATTTTTTATGGAGAGTTTGATCCTGGCTCAGAGTGAACGCTGGCGGCGTGCCTAATACATGCAAGTCGAACGATGAAGCTTTTAGCTTGCTAGAAGTGGATTAGTGGCGCACGGGTGAGTAAGGTATAGTTAATCTGCCCTACACAAGAGGACAACAGTTGGAAACGACTGCTAATACTCTATACTCCTGCTTAACACAAGTTGAGTAGGGAAAGTTTTTTCGGTGTAGGATGAGACTATATAGTATCAGCTAGTTGGTGAGGTAATGGCCCACCAAGGCTATGACGCTTAACTGGTCTGAGAGGATGATCAGTCACACTGGAACTGAGACACGGTCCAGACTCCTACGGGAGGCAGCAGTAGGGAATATTGCGCAATGGGGGAAACCCTGACGCAGCAACGCCGCGTGGAGGATGACACTTTTCGGAGCGTAAACTCCTTTTCTTAGGGAAGAATTCTGACGGTACCTAAGGAATAAGCACCGGCTAACTCCGTGCCAGCAGCCGCGGTAATACGGAGGGTGCAAGCGTTACTCGGAATCACTGGGCGTAAAGGGCGCGTAGGCGGATTATCAAGTCTCTTGTGAAATCCAACGGCTTAACCGTTGAACTGCTTGGGAAACTGGTAGTCTAGAGTGAGGGAGAGGCAGATGGAATTGGTGGTGTAGGGGTAAAATCCGTAGATATCACCAAGAATACCCATTGCGAAGGCGATCTGCTGGAACTTAACTGACGCTAAGGCGCGAAAGCGTGGGGAGCAAACAGGATTAGATACCCTGGTAGTCCACGCCCTAAACGATGTACACTAGTTGTTGGGGTGCTAGTCATCTCAGTAATGCAGCTAACGCATTAAGTGTACCGCCTGGGGAGTACGGTCGCAAGATTAAAACTCAAAGGAATAGACGGGGACCCGCACAAGCGGTGGAGCATGTGGTTTAATTCGAAGATACGCGAAGAACCTTACCTGGGCTTGATATCCTAAGAACCTTTTAGAGATAAGAGGGTGCTAGCTTGCTAGAACTTAGAGACAGGTGCTGCACGGCTGTCGTCAGCTCGTGTCGTGAGATGTTGGGTTAAGTCCCGCAACGAGCGCAACCCACGTATTTAGTTGCTAACGGTTCGGCCGAGCACTCTAAATAGACTGCCTTCGTAAGGAGGAGGAAGGTGTGGACGACGTCAAGTCATCATGGCCCTTATGCCCAGGGCGACACACGTGCTACAATGGCATATACAATGAGACGCAATACCGCGAGGTGGAGCAAATCTATAAAATATGTCCCAGTTCGGATTGTTCTCTGCAACTCGAGAGCATGAAGCCGGAATCGCTAGTAATCGTAGATCAGCCATGCTACGGTGAATACGTTCCCGGGTCTTGTACTCACCGCCCGTCACACCATGGGAGTTGATTTCACTCGAAGCCGGAATACTAAACTAGTTACCGTCCACAGTGGAATCAGCGACTGGGGTGAAGTCGTAACAAGGTAACCGTAGGAGAACCTGCGGTTGGATCACCTCCTTTCTAGAGTACAAACTGATAAGTCTCACAACTATCAGTTCATATATAGACTCAATCATCCTTGTTTAGATTTCAAAGATTGATGAAAAGCTAATTTTGGGGAATTAGCTCAGCTGGGAGAGCGCCTGCTTTGCACGCAGGAGGTCAGCGGTTCGATCCCGCTATTCTCCACCATTTATAAGGGCCTATAGCTCAGCTGGTTAGAGTGCACCCCTGATAAGGGTGAGGTCACAAGTTCAAGTCTTGTTAGGCCCACCATAAAAAAGATTTGTTTATCAATCATATAATAAAGTTTTAAAACTTAAAGCAAGTATATAACTAATAATAAAGTAATAAGTAAAGTAAAATAATTTATTACTTATGTTTTTAAATTATTTAAACTCTTTATATATACTTCCTTTAGGTTTTAAGACCTAAGCTAAATAAATAATAGAATATTTTATATATTAGATTAGTTATTTAATGTTATTTGAATTATCATTGTTAAGAGTCACAAGCAAGTTTTAATAAAAACAATTTTACAGGACTTGTTAAAGGATAAAACCTAGCTATCTTTTCTTTAGCTTTTAGTTAAAGACAAGTTTTAAACTCACAACCTAGTGAGACTAATTTATTTAGTTTTATTAAGTGTTTAAATGCTTTCCGTCTTAAGATAGTAAAGTCTTATCATAAAAACTTTAACAAGGAAGTGATGCGTTTTAGAATGAATTAAAAGGTAAGCTATTAAGAGCGAATGGTGGATGCCTTGGCTGGTAAAGGCGATGAAGGACGTACTAGACTGCGATAAGCTACGGGGAGCTGTCAAGAAGCTTTGATCCGTAGATTTCCGAATGGGGCAACCCAGTATATAGAGATATATACTACCATAATGGAGCGAACGTAGGGAATTGAAACATCTTAGTACCTACAGGAAAAGAAATCAATAGAGATTGCGTCAGTAGCGGCGAGCGAAAGCGCAAGAGGGCAAACCCAGTGCTTGCACTGGGGGTTGTAGGACTGCAATGTGCAATAGGTGAGGTTAGTAGAACACTCTGGAAAGTGTAGCCATAGAGGGTGATAGTCCCGTATACGAAAACCAAACCTTAGCTAGCAGTATCCTGAGTAGGGCGGGACACGAGGAATCCTGTCTGAAGCTGGGTCGACCACGATCCAACCCTAAATACTAATACCAGACCGATAGTGCACAAGTACCGTGAGGGAAAGGTGAAAAGAACTGAGGTGATCAGAGTGAAATAGAACCTGAAACCATTTGCTTACAATCATTCAGAGCACTATGTAGCAATACAGTGTGATGGACTGCCTTTTGCATAATGAGCCTGCGAGTTGTGGTGTCTGGCAAGGTTAAGCACACGCGAAGCCGTAGCGAAAGCGAGTCTGAATAGGGCGCTTAAGTCAGATGCTGCAGACCCGAAACGAAGTGATCTATCCATGAGCAAGTTGAAGCTAGTGTAAGAACTAGTGGAGGACTGAACCGATAGGCGTTGAAAAGCCCCCGGATGACTTGTGGATAGGGGTGAAAGGCCAATCAAACTTCGTGATAGCTGGTTCTCTCCGAAATATATTTAGGTATAGCGTTGTGTCGTAGTATAAGGGGGTAGAGCACTGAATGGGCTAGGGCATACACCAATGTACCAAACCCTATCAAACTCCGAATACCTTATATGTAATCACAGCAGTCAGGCGGCGAGTGATAAAATCCGTCGTCAAGAGGGAAACAACCCAGACTACCAGCTAAGGTCCCTAAATCTTACTTAAGTGGAAAACGATGTGAAGTTACTTAAACAACCAGGAGGTTGGCTTAGAAGCAGCCATCCTTTAAAGAAAGCGTAATAGCTCACTGGTCTAGTGATTTTGCGCGGAAAATATAACGGGGCTAAAGTAAGTACCGAAGCTGTAGACTTGATTTTATCAAGTGGTAGGAGAGCGTTCTATTTGCGCCGAAGGTATACCGGTAAGGAGTGCTGGAGCGAATAGAAGTGAGCATGCAGGCATGAGTAGCGATAATTAATGTGAGAATCATTAACGCCGTAAACCCAAGGTTTCCTACGCGATGCTCGTCATCGTAGGGTTAGTCGGGTCCTAAGTCGAGTCCGAAAGGGGTAGACGATGGCAAATTGGTTAATATTCCAATACCAACATTAGTGTGCGATGGAAGGACGCTTAGGGCTAAGCAAGCTAGCGGATGGAAGTGCTAGTCTAAGGTCGTAGGAGGTTATATAGGCAAATCCGTATAACAATACTCCGAGAACTGAAAGGCTCTTCAAAGTCTTCGGACAGCGAGGAGAATTGCTGATGCCGTCGAGCCAAGAAAAGTTTCTAAGTTTAGCTAATGTTGCCCGTACCGTAAACCGACACAGGTGGGTGGGATGAGTATTCTAAGGCGCGTGGAAGAACTCTCTTTAAGGAACTCTGCAAAATAGCACCGTATCTTCGGTATAAGGTGTGGTTCGCTTCGTATTAGGATTTACTCCGAAAGCGAAGAAACTTACAACAAAGAGTCCCTCCCGACTGTTTACCAAAAACACAGCACTCTGCTAACTCGTAAGAGGATGTATAGGGTGTGACGCCTGCCCGGTGCTCGAAGGTTAATTGATGGGGTTAGCATTAGCGAAGCTCTTGATCGAAGCCCGAGTAAACGGCGGCCGTAACTATAACGGTCCTAAGGTAGCGAAATTCCTTGTCGGTTAAATACCGACCTGCATGAATGGCGTAACGAGATGGGAGCTGTCTCAAAGAGGGATCCAGTGAAATTGTAGTGGAGGTGAAAATTCCTCCTACCCGCGGCAAGACGGAAAGACCCCGTGGACCTTTACTACAGCTTGACACTGCTATTTGGATAAGAATGTGCAGGATAGGTGGGAGGCTTTGAGTATATGACGCCAGTTGTATATGAGCCGTTGTTGAGATACCACTCTTTCTTATTTGGGTAGCTAACCAGCTTGAGTTATCCTCAAGTGGGACAATGTCTGGTGGGTAGTTTGACTGGGGCGGTCGCCTCCCAAATAATAACGGAGGCTTACAAAGGTTGGCTCAGAACGGTTGGAAATCGTTCGTAGAGTATAAAGGTATAAGCCAGCTTAACTGCAAGACATACAAGTCAAGCAGAGACGAAAGTCGGTCTTAGTGATCCGGTGGTTCTGTGTGGAAGGGCCATCGCTCAAAGGATAAAAGGTACCCCGGGGATAACAGGCTGATCTCCCCCAAGAGCTCACATCGACGGGGAGGTTTGGCACCTCGATGTCGGCTCATCGCATCCTGGGGCTGGAGCAGGTCCCAAGGGTATGGCTGTTCGCCATTTAAAGCGGTACGCGAGCTGGGTTCAGAACGTCGTGAGACAGTTCGGTCCCTATCTGCCGTGGGCGTAAGAAGATTGAAGAGATTTGACCCTAGTACGAGAGGACCGGGTTGAACAAACCACTGGTGTAGCTGTTGTTCTGCCAAGAGCATCGCAGCGTAGCTAAGTTTGGAACGGATAAACGCTGAAAGCATCTAAGCGTGAAGCCAACTCTAAGATGAATCTTCTCTAAGCTCTCTAGAAGACTACTAGTTTGATAGGCTGGGTGTGTAATGGATGAAAGTCCTTTAGCTGACCAGTACTAATAGAGCGTTTGGCTTATCTTATTTAAGCATCACTTCCTTGTTAAGGTTTTTAATAAAGCTTTGAATGTTTTTATATGAAAACTACATTTAGCTTATAAAATCTTACAAGTAAAGTTTATATTAGAACTTGCTCTTAACATTGTTTTTTAAGTATTCTAAAACAATAAAGTGATTTAGTTTAATAAAACATCTAAATATAAGAATAAGATTAAAAACTAAAATAAAAATGATTTTTATATCTAAATCTTATTGATTGCTTTTATTATGCTATATTAAATAGAATATTTAAATAACAATGTCCGTGATTATACAGATGTGGAGACGCCTTGCTCCATCCCGAACCAAGAAGCTAAGCACATCGTGGGTGATGATACTACGCCTTACTGGCAGGGGGAAAGTAGCTCATTGCGGACTTGTTAGTTCTCTTATTATTCTTACTTATTACTTAGTTGAATCCTTAATTAGTTTATTATTTCTTTTCTTTAGAGATAGTTTTTATTGTTTTATAATTTATTTCTTTTATTTCTTTTATTTCTTTTATTTCTTTTATTTCTTTTATTTCTTTTATTTCTTTTATTTCTTTTATTTCTTTTATTTCTTTTATTTCTTTTATTTCTTTTATTTCTTTTATTTCTTTTATTTCTTTTATTTCTTTTATTTCTTTTATTTCTTTTATTTCTTTTATGGTGCGATCATGAATTATTTATTGGTTTAGTTAGTTTTTATTGCTTGTGGTGGATTAGTTTGGTTAGCTTGTGAAAATTTCTAATTAGTTTGTGTTGATTAGGTAGGATGTTTATTGTTATTTTTTATTATTTTATAAAATTTAGTTATTTAGTTGGATGGTTTTATTTTTTAGATGTTTTAGTTTGAGTGGCTATTAATTTTTTTTAGTAGTAGTTTGTTTTTATTTTTAAATTTTTTATGGTTTTTAGGTTTATTATTTTATTTTTTGTGGTTTTTTTATTTAATTATATTCCTTTTTATTTTTTAATTTATTTTTATTCTTTATTGTTTTATTTTTTTTGCTATTGTTTTTTATTTTTTGTCATGGTTTTTATTTTTGTTTTTAGTTGTTTGTGTTTTTAGTGATTTAGCTTTTGGATTTATATTGTTTGGGGATTTAGTCGTTTTAAGTTTAAAATGTTTATAGCGAGTTTGATAAATTTAGTTTTTTAGTTTTTACTGCTTATTTTTTTGCTTTTTTATTAATATGAAAAATTAGATTTTTAGTTGTTTAGTTGTTTAGTTGTTTAGTTGTTTAGTTGTTTAGTTGTTTAGTTGTTTAGTTGTTTGGTTGTTTGGTTAAACGGTAGGGTACGTTTTTATTGTGAAATTTTTTAATTAACTGTAGCTTTAAGATTTGATAGAATGCTTACTAAGAATTAGATGATTTGGTTGTTTTAGTTATTTTTATGGCTTAGATTTGTGTTGTTTGGTTATTGAATTGTTTTAATGGTTTATTTGATGGTTTGAGGTTGGGTGATGAGATTAAAATGAAAAGTTTTGATATAATAAAGTTATTATAAGGATGTATGATGTTAGATAATAAATATGATAATATTTTTTTTGATAAATATGCCTTAATGCTAAGATCTAAAGTGGGATTGGATGGGGTGTTGGTGAATGGAAAAATTTAAAACTTGTTTGATAAGTTTAAAAGATAAAGTTATATTAGACTTAGGTTGTGGATATGTGTGGCATAGTATTTATGCTTTAGAAAATGGTGTTAAAAAAGTTTTTGCTATTGATTTATCTTTAAAAATGTTAGATAAAGCTAAGATTAAAACAAGTAAATATAAAAATAAAATATCCTTTTATAGAGGCTCTTGTGAAAAAATAGATAAAATCATTAATTTACAAAATATAAAATTTGATATAGTTATTAGTTCTTTAGTTTTTCATTATATAAAGGATTATGAAAAATTAATTTTTAATATTTCAAAACTTCTTAATAAAAATGGTAGTTTAGTTTTTAGTGTTGGGCATCCTGTTTTTACTGCAAATATTTCCCAAGATTTTATATATGAGAATAATGGGGATATTCAATATTTTCCTATTAAAAATTATTTTTATGAAAATAAAAATAAATATAATTTTTTAGGCGAGGAAGTGGTTAAATATCACTGTATCTTAACAAGTTATATTTCTTCATTATTGCAAAATAATTTTAAAATAACCAATATTATTGAGCCAAAACCTTCTAATAAAATTATCAATCTTTTTCCTGAATTTAAAAATAAATTTAAAAAAGAATGGCATAGGCCAATGATGTTAATAATATCTTGCATGAAAGAGTAGTTTGAATTTGGTTGTAGAGAATTTAAGATCTTTTTTAAAAAATAATAATGTATTTTTAACTGGTGGTGCAGGTGTTGGTAAGTCTTTTTTAACTATGGAGCTTATAAGATCTTATAGAGTTCAAGGAAAAATTGTTATTGTATTGGGTTCTACTGCACTTAGTGCTTTTAATATAGGAGGGGTTACTTTACATAGTTTTTTTGCTTTTAAAAGATGTCAAAATTATGATGAGTTGTATTATGAAGATAGGAAGCAAAAAGATAAGCTAGAAAAATTAAAGAGAATTTTAAAACAATGTGATTTATTGGTTATTGATGAAATCTCTATGGTAAGTGCTTCATTGATGGAAATGATTTATTATAGATTAACAAGAAGTGGTTTTAATGGTAAAATTTTATTGGCTGGAGATTTTTTTCAACTTCCACCCGTGGTTAAGCATAAAGAAAATCAAAACCAAAATACTTTATTTCAAAATACTTTATATGCTTTTTCTTCGCAAGCTTGGAATGATCTTAAATTTATTAATCTAAAACTTAGCGTTACAAAAAGAACTTTAGATAAGCAATTTTATGAATATTTGTTTTTTCTTAGAATGGGTGAAGTAAATAAAGAAATGCTAAATTTCTTTAAAAAAATGTTAATTAGTTCAAAAAATTTACTTGAATATATGGATGAATATACTCTATTATGTGCCACAAATAAAAAAACTAATTATATTAATACTGAAAAATTAAATCTTTTACAAGGTAAAGAAAGTATATTTAAAGCAAAAGCTGAAAAACTAGATTGTACCTTAGATGATAAAACTTATGAGCAGTGGATTAATGGACTTAATTCTTTGGGTGAATTAAAATTAAAAATAGGCGCTAAGATTATTTTTTGTGTGAATAATAAAGAAGAGAATTATTATAATGGGGAGCAAGGTGTTGTTTTAGATTTTATAAAAGATAAAGAGCAAGAATGTATTTTAATAGAAAAAAATAATGGTGAAAGATTGAAATTAAAACCATATGAATATACCTTAGAAGAGTATGAGTTAGACAAAGATGAAAAACTAGAAGTTAAGATAAAAGCTAAATTTGTTCAATTTCCTATAAAACTAGCTTATGCTATAACAATCCATAAATCTCAAGGTATGAGTATAGATAAATTAATATGTGATATTGATGGAATTTTTGAAAAAGGACAATTGTATGTATGTTTATCAAGAGCTATTAATCCAAGTAATTTAAAAATCGTATATAATTATAAAATGCCTTTTGAGGATTATTTTTTAAAAATTTTAAAATTCGATAAAGAGGTAAAACAATTTTATTTACAAGAAAAGTTTGTAAATTTAGAATAAGATGGAGAATGATTATGAGATGGGTGGTAATTTTATTTTTTTCTTTTTGTAGTATTTATGCTAATTCTTTAAGTATAGAAGATTTTAGAACAGATTTGTATTCAAAGGTTGGAAATAATACTTTAAAAAAGATTGAAATAACTCTAGAATTTGAAGGTGAAAATTTAGAAGAGAAAAAGATTATAGATGCTCTAAATACTATAATATCTAGCTATTTTTATGAAGATTTATTCACAGAAGTGGGCAAAAACAATTTCAAAGAAACTTTGCTTAAATTTAGCAATAAAAAATATAAAACTCAAATAAAAAATATTTATATTTTAAGAATTAATTCAGTGAGTCAATTTGATTTAGAAGAATTAAAGCGTTTTGTCAAAGATTTAGAAAAAAAAGACGAAGATTTAAAAGAAACTATTAAGCAAGAAGAAAATCAAAATATTCTTAAAGTTACCAAAACTTCAGATCAAAATAATACCCAATCAAAAGATATGAATGTTACTCAAACAAGTAGTGTTAAGGATAGCAATATAAGTTTTAACCAAGATGTCAATACAAGCAAAGAGGCCATGGATATGATTTTAAAAACTATGGAAAATACTCAAATGCAAATGTTAGCACCAAGCAAAGAACAAGATTTATTTAAAGAGATACCATTTTGATTATTGGATTATATCAAAATGGCTTGGGATTTTTGGTATAAAAATATTTTCGTTAATATTTTGATCAAATTTTTGGTTGTAAAAATAAATACTGACTAAATTTCCCAATTCATCTTTATAAGAAATACTATTAAGACTACTATTTTCTAGTTTGATATTATATGTGATATTTTCGTATTTTGCTTCATAATTTTCATGAGATATTAATTTTGCATTTTTAAAAATTGCTTGAAGATTTGGTAAATTTTGCAATTGAGTATAAATGGCTTGTTCTAATTCAGGTTCTATGATAACAACTTCTTTATGATTGATATAAATTTGCTTTTTATTTGGCTTAGTGTAATTCCAAAAAGCTTTATTTTGAGTAATGATAAAATTTCCTTTGTAATTTAGCGAAGAATTATTACTTTGCACTTTTTGCTCAAAATCACTGCTAAAATTTTTAAAATTTATATCAAAAGCAAAAATATTACAAGCAAATATCATTAAAAATATAAAATATTTCATAATTATCCTTTAAAAATTTTGCAAATTATATAAAATTTATGCAAATAAAATTTTATATAGTTCTAATTAAAATCAAGGTATAATTTAGCATATATTTTTGTAATTAAAGGTAAAAAAATGTTTTCTAGTGTATTTAAAGCAATATTTGGCACAAAAAACGATCGAGAAGTAAAAAAATATTTAAAGAGAGTTGCGCAAATTAATGCTTTAGAGTCAAAATACCAAAATTTAAGCGATGATGAATTAAAACAAAATTTTATAGATTTTAAAACACAAATTCAAAAAGAAGAAAAAACTTTAGATCAAATACTAAATGATGTTTTTGCAATAGTTAGGGAAGTAGGAAAAAGAACGCTTAATATGCGTCATTTTGATGTGCAATTAATCGGTGGTATGGTTTTACATGAAGGAAAAATCGCTGAAATGAAAACTGGGGAAGGTAAAACCTTGGTTGCAACTTTACCTGTTGTATTAAATGCTATGAGCGGTAAGGGTGTGCATGTAGTTACTGTAAATGATTATTTGGCTAAAAGAGATGCAGAGCAAATGAGTGCTATTTATAATTTTTTAGGTTTTAGTGTGGGAGTAATACTTTCAGAACAAAATAGCGATGAGGCACATAAAAAAGCTTATGAGTGCGATATAACTTATGGTACAAATAATGAATTTGGCTTTGATTATTTGCGCGATAATATGAAATTTTCAAAGCTTGAGAAAGTACAAAGGGAACATAATTTTGTTATAGTTGATGAAGTAGATAGTATTTTAATAGATGAAGCAAGAACTCCACTTATTATAAGCGGGCCTACAAATAGAACTTTAGATGGTTATATTAAAGCAAATGAAGTAGCAAAACAAATGCAAAAAGGCCAAGCAGCTGCTACTCCTCAAGAATTACCAAGTGGTGATTTTGTTGTTGATGAGAAAAATAGAACTATTGTGATCACAGAGGCTGGAATTTCTAAGGCTGAAAAATTATTTGGAGTGGAAAATTTATATAGCTTAGATAATGCAATATTAGCCCATCAGCTTGATCAGGCTTTAAAAGCACATAATTTATTTGAAAAAGATGTGCATTATGTATTAAGAGATAAAGAAGTTGTAATTGTTGATGAATTTACGGGAAGATTAAGCGAAGGAAGACGCTTTAGCGATGGCTTGCACCAAGCATTAGAGGCTAAAGAAGGGGTTAAAATTCAAGAAGAGAGTCAAACTTTAGCAGATATTACTTTCCAAAATTATTTTAGAATGTATAAAAAATTAGCAGGTATGACAGGTACTGCACAAACTGAGGCAACAGAATTTTCTCAAATTTATAATTTAGATGTGGTTTCCATACCTACAAATATACCGGTTGCAAGAATAGATAAAGATGATTTGATTTATAAAACTCAAGAAGAAAAATTTAAAGCAGTTATTGAAGAGATAAAAAAAGCCAACGCAAAAGGTCAACCGGTTTTAGTAGGGACTGCAAGTATTGAAAGAAGTGAAGTATTTCATAATATGCTTATAAAAGAACGCATTCCTCATCATGTGCTTAATGCTAAAAATCACGAGCAAGAAGCTTTAATTATCCAAGATGCGGGTAAAAAAGGCGCAGTAACTATAGCTACTAATATGGCAGGCCGTGGGGTTGATATAAAAATAGATGATGAAATAAGAGCTTTAGGAGGGCTTTATATTATAGGAACTGAGCGCCATGAAAGCAGAAGAATAGACAATCAACTTCGTGGGCGTGCAGGACGTCAAGGTGATCCTGGTGTAAGTAGATTTTATTTAAGTTTAGAGGATAATCTTTTGAGAATTTTTGGTGGCGATCGCATTAAAAATATTATGGAAAGATTGGGCATAGAAGAGGGTGAGCATATAGAAAGTCGTATTGTTACAAGAGCTGTTGAAAATGCACAAAAAAAAGTTGAAAGCTTACATTTTGAAAGCAGAAAACATTTGCTTGAATATGATGATGTGGCTAATGAGCAAAGAAAGACTATTTATAATTATAGAAATGAATTGTTAGATGAAGAATTTGACTTGCAAGATAAAATTTTAAAAAATATTGCTGAATATAGCAATCACTTGGTAAGTCAAATTTATTTAAATGCAGAGCTTGAAGATGATGTTAAGCATTTTGAAAGTTTAAAACAAAAAGTAAATTATGAATGCAATCTTGAGCTTAGCGAAGCTGATTTTAAAGATTTGGGTGTAATTGAAGTAGAAAATAAATTAAGCGAAATTTTAGAAAAAGCTTATAAAGACAAAATGAGCATTATTGAAGATAAAGAAGCTAGAAGAATTGAAAGAATTTTATACCTTCAAATTTTAGATAATCTATGGAGGGAGCATTTATACCAAATGGATATTTTAAAAACTGGTATAGGTTTAAGAAGTTATAACCAAAAAGATCCTTTGGTGGAATATAAAAAAGAAAGCTATAATCTTTTCATGGAGCTTGTTGAGCGTGTTAAATTTGATAGTTTAAAATTGCTATTTAACGTAGTCTTTACTCCAAAAGAAGCACAAAATTTTGAAGAAAAAAGCCATGAACAAAATGAGCAGTTTTTAGCTAATACCACAGAAAGTGGTGTTGATGAAAATGGTGAAGCACAAATTACTAAAGTACCTAGAAATTCACCTTGTCCTTGTGGTAGTGGTAAAAAATATAAAGAATGCCATGGTAAAAGTGGTCCTAAAAAAGGTATTTTAGCTTAAGGTTTGAAATGAATTTGGTTATAGTCGAAGATGATATAAATATGAGAAAATCACTCGAAATCGCTTTGAGTGAGTATGAAGAATTTACTATAAAATCTTATAAATCAGCAACTGAAGCTTTAAAGAAACTAAATGATGATGTTGATTTGATTATTACAGATATTAATATGCCAGGTATGGATGGTATTGAATTTGTGCAAGCTTGTGAGAATAAATATGATTTTATTATTATTACAGGTAATGCAACACTAAATCGCGCTATAGAAGCAGTAAGACTTGGTGTAAAAGATTTTTTGGTAAAACCATTTGATATTAATACTTTAGTTACCGCAATAAAACGCGCAAAAATAATTCAAGAAAAGACTTCTAAAAAAACAAATAAAAAGACTATCAAAAAAGAAGAAAATCAAGATTTTTATGGCACTTCTAAGGCTTTGGAAGATTGTTTAAAATTAGCTACTAAAGCTGCCAAAACAGATGCAAGTGTGCTTTTTTTTGGAGAAAGTGGGGTAGGTAAAGAAGTTTTTGCAAATTTTGTGCATAAAAATTCAAAAAGAGCACAAAAGCCTTTTGTAGCAATTAATATGGCAGCAATTCCATCAAATTTGATAGAAAGTGAGCTTTTTGGTTTTGAAAAAGGTGCATTTACTGATGCTAATACTACTAAAATAGGATTATTTGAGCTTGCTAATGAAGGTACTTTGTTTTTAGATGAAATAGGTGAAATGCCTTATGAAATTCAAGCAAAATTATTAAGAGCCTTGCAAGAAAAAGAAATTACAAGATTAGGAAGTACTAAAAGTATAAAGATTGATGTGAGAATTATCAGTGCAACTAATGCTCATATAGAAAAAAAGATTGCAGATAATGAGTTTAGACAAGATTTATATTATAGACTTAATACTATTCCTATTAATATACCACCACTAAGAGAGCGTCAAGAAGAAATTTTGCAAATTGCACAAAAGGTCTTGCTTGATACGTGTAAAGAATATGATTTTAATGAAAAAACTTTAAGTCAAGAAGCACAAGATGTTTTACTGACTTATGATTTTCCAGGTAATATTAGGGAATTGATTTCTATTATACAAAGAGCTTGTATTTTAAGTGAAAATGATGAGATTAGTGCTCAAGATTTATTTTTAGAAAGTAGAAAAAGTAAAGATATTAAAAATCTTGAAAAAGAATTGATTTTAGAAGCTTTAAAAAATTCACAAGATATTACAGAAGCAGCTAAGCTTATAGGGATGAGTGAGAAAATTTTTAGCGAAAAAATGAAAAAATACAATATTACTTAAAAAGGACGGGCAATGAAAAAAATAGCTATTGTAGGTGCAACAGGAGCAGTTGGTGAAGAACTTTTAAATGTCTTAGATGAGCTTGATTTTCCAGTTGAAAGTATTTTGCCATTAGCAAGTGCAAAAAGTGCAGGTACTGAAGTAGAATTTAGAGGTAAAAGCTATAAAGTAAAAGAATTAACTCCAAGTGTTTTTAAAGAAAATCCTGTAGATATTGCTTTTTTTAGTGCTGGAGGAAATATAAGTGCTGAGTATGCAAAATACGCAGTAGAATGTGGTGCTGTGGTAATTGATAATACAAGTCATTTTAGAATGGATGAGAATATTCCTTTGGTAGTTCCTGAATGTAATAGTGAAGATATTAAAGATTGGGAAAAAACAGGGATTATTGCTAATCCAAATTGCTCTACTATACAAATGGTGCATGTTTTAAAACCACTTGATGATGTATTTAATCTAAAAAGAGTAGATGTGAGCACTTATCAAGCAGCAAGTGGTGCGGGTAAAGAAGGTATGGAGGAATTAGTTCAAGGAATGCAAAGTTTTTTTGCTTTTAAACTAGATGAATTTGAAGCAAAAACTTTTCCATACACTCTGGCTTTAAATTTGATTCCTCAAATTGATGTTTTTAGTGACAATGGCTACACTAAAGAAGAATTAAAAATGGTGAATGAAACGCAAAAAATATTACATAAAAAACTTGAAATTTCAGCAACTTGCGTAAGAGTCCCTGTGCTTAGAAGTCATAGTGAAGCCATTACTATGCATTTTGAAAAAGATGTTGATATTGCTAAGGTTAGAGAGATACTTTCTAAAGCACCAAGTGTTGTTGTGATTGATGATGTAGAAAATAAAAAATATCCTATGCCGCTTTTTACAAGTGATACTAATGAAACTTATGTAGGAAGAATAAGACGTGATATTAATCATAAAAACATTTTGCACTTATGGTGTGTGGCTGATCAAATTCGTGTAGGAGCTGCTACAAATGCAGTGCGTATTGCACAAAAATGGCTAGAGTTAGTTTAAAAGGAGAAAAATGCTAGAAAGATTTTTTGAGAATTTATTAGTTAAAAGTCGTTTGGTTACTATTTTACCTGTAATTTTTGGTTTAATAGGGGCTTTTGTTTTATTTTTTATCGCAAGTTATGATGTGATTAAAGTTTTAAAATATGTATTTGAATACTTTATGTTGCCAAATTCTACGGTGGATTTGCATGAAGATATTGTTGGTTTGATCATAGGAGCTGTGGATTTATATTTAATGGCTTTGGTTTTATTTATTTTTTCTTTTGGAATTTATGAGCTTTTTATTAGTGAAATAGAGGATTTTAAACAAACAAAGCAGTCAAAAGTTTTAGAAGTGCATAGTTTGGATCAGTTAAAAGATAAGCTTGCAAAAGTAATTATCATGGTTTTAGTTGTAAATTTTTTCCAAAGAATTTTACAAATGCAACTTAATACAGTTTTGGATATGACTTATTTGGCAGGTTCTATTTTGGCTCTTTGTGTAGGACTTTATTTCTTACATAAAAGTGATCATTAATAAGGAATAAAAATGATTTTTATTGATGCGTGTTTTAAAAAATCAACCCCTTATACTCCAGTTTGGATGATGCGTCAAGCAGGAAGATATCTGCCTGAATACATGGAAGTTAGAGCAAGCGCTGGAGATTTTTTATCACTTTGTAAGGACTATCAAAAAGCAAGTGAAGTTACCTTACAACCAGTAGATATTTTGGGTGTTGATGCAGCTATTATTTTTTCAGATATTTTGGTGGTGCCTTTAGAAATGGGCATGGATTTAAAATTTGAAAAAGGTGAAGGACCGGTATTTTCAAATCCTATTAAAACCAAGGAAGATTTGGAAAGATTAGATGTTGAAAAAAGTATTAAAAATCTTTCTTATGTTTATGATGCATTAGCGCTTACTAGAGAAAAACTTCCACAAGATAAAGCTTTGATTGGTTTTTGTGGAAGTCCTTGGACTATTGCTACTTATATGATAGAGGGTAGCGGTAGTAAAAATTATGCAAAATGCAAAAAATTAGTTTATCAAAATCCTGAATTTTTACATCAAATTTTATCTAAACTTACTTTAGCTTTAAAGCATTATGTTCAAGAGCAAATTAAAGCAGGAGCTAATGCTATACAAATATTTGATAGTTGGGCAAGTGCTTTAGAAAAAGAAATGTTTTTTGAGTTTTCTTTTAAATACATGCTTGAAATTGCTAATTTTATTAAAGAAAAATATCCGCATATTCCCGTGATTTTATTTCCTAAAGGTGTTAGTGGATTTTTGGATGGTATAAATGGAAATTTTGATGTTTTTGGTGTAGATTGGAGTACGCCTTTAGAATTGGCAAAAGAAAAGCTAGGCGCTAAATATACTTTACAGGGTAATATGGAGCCTTGTAGATTGTATGATAAAAAAGCTATTGAGCAGGGTGTAGATAAAATTTTAAATATCATGCAAGATAGTACGCATATTTTCAACCTAGGACATGGTATTTTGCCTGATATTCCCGTTGAAAATGCTAAATATTTTATCAAGCTAGTTCAAGAGAAATCACAAAAGTGAATAAAATTACCTTTGGACCTATAAGCTCAAGAAGATTTGGACTTTCTTTAGGGATTGATTTAAGTCCAAATCAAAAACAATGTAATTTTGACTGTGTGTATTGTGAATTACAAGCTGCAAAACCCGTGGAAAAATCTTTAATATATCCAAAAATTCAAGATATCTTAGAACAGGTAAAGCAATCTTTAGCTAGCGATGTGAAATTTGACTTTCTCACATTAACTGCAAATGGTGAACCTAGTTTATATCCTCATTTGAAAGAATTAGTTTGTGAGTTAAATAAAATAAAACAAGATAAAAAACTTTTGATTTTAAGTAATGGCAGTGGTGTATTAAATCCAAATGCATACAATGCTTTATTGGATATTGATGTGGTTAAATTTAGTCTTGATAGTGCTAAAGAAAAAACATTTTATAGAATAGATAAAGCTCTAAAACAAATTAAACTTGAAACAATGATTGATAAAATGATTGCTTTTAGGGAAAAATTTCTAGGCGAGCTTGTTATGGAAGTTTTAGTTGTACAAGGCTTAAATGACAATAAAGAAGAAATGTTAGCTTTAAATGAAGTATTTGGCAAAATAAAGCCATTAAGAGTAGATTTTAGCACTATCGATAGACCTCCAGCTTATCCTGTTAAAGGTGTATCTATGGAAAAATTAGAAGAATTAAGTATGTATATTAATAGCACCCCTGTTGTGCTTGCTAAGCATTATTATAAAGGTAAAAAAATTGATTTTAATACTCAAGAGCTTTTAAAAATGTTGCAACTTAGAGCTCAAAGTGAATTTGATATAGAAAACAAATTTAGTCAATATAGCAAAGATATATTAGAAAAGCTACTTAAGGAGCAAAAAATTATTGTAAAAAATCTAGCTGGAGTAAAATTTTATAAAAAAATATAATTTTTTGCGAAAAACTCTTGACAAGAGCATTTTTTTCTTATATAATGTCATTTCTTATTTATTGATGTTCCGGATTAGCTCAGCGGTAGAGTAGTCGGCTGTTAACCGATTGGTCGTAGGTTCGAATCCTACATCCGGAGCCACTTATTTTTAGATTATAATCCTGATTTTTATAAGTGTTAAATAAATTATATGATTTTTATATAACTAGTATTTTCGTTACGAAAATACTAGTTTTTAATATCAAAAGTAAAGAATTTGCTTTCAAAATTATTACCTACTTTTTCATATTGAAACATAGCAGGTTCTAGGTTTTGCACTTCATGGTATAAAAGTCCCAAAGCAAGCCTTGCTTCTAAGGTTTCTTCGTTTTCCAATCTTGCTAGTTCAAGTAAAGCTATAGCTGAATTTGGATTGTTTGAACCTATTGCTGCAACTGCAGCTAAAAATAAAGTTTGAGCATCTTTGATCTTATAATCATCTATTAAAATATTATAAAGTGTATATGCTTCTTGGTATTCTTTTGCAAATACATCTACATAAGCTAATGCAAAGATTAGTCCTATAGAGTTTTTATTGCTATTGGAAAGTCTTTTTTTTATGTCATTTCTAACATGGTTAAGTAAGCCTGTGATTTGCATAAGTGTCACATAGCTGTCTTTAACTATACCAGCACCACCGAATAAAGAATCATAATCAAGTTTGGCAGTTAGAAAATACATCTGTGCTTGTTTGGCGTATTCTTTAATATCAAGATTCATATTTTTGGAGTTAAAATATAAAATATTGCTAATAATATCTTCATTTAACAAGTCTTTTAATTCTTTAATTTTTTGATTTCTTAAAGTTTCCAGATTATTACCATTAGCAGCTATGATGGCAAACATTAACTCCAAAGGAGTGCCACCTGAATTTGGAAGATTATCTAAGTAAGGAATTATTGCAGTAAAATCATTCTTAGCTAAGTGTAGTAGATATTTAAATATGTTATGATTTTGATCAATGCTATTATCTGCTTGTAAATTTTCCAAAAGTTCATTAGCTAGCTTGGTATAGTCTTTTTTTGCTAAATCCATACAATATATAGCAAAGATTCCTGCAATATAGTTTTTTGGATTTAAATGATAAGCAGTTGAAAAATGCTTATAAGCGTTATTGTAATCTTGTAATTGTGCATAAGTTAGAGCAAGATTATAATGGATTACATCATGTGCATGATAAATTTCGCTTAAATTTTTAAATTCTTGATTTGCTTCTCTTAAGTGATAGTTAAAAGCTAAATCTATAGCATGAGATAATTCTATATTAACTCCCGATAGAGCTTTACTTTTAACAAGTAACTCGTTTTCATATTCATAGCCTTGTAAAAAATTTCCCAAATCAGCTTTTGTTATAAGCTCCATGCTTTGTTTTACATCAAAAACACGATAAGGTGAAAAATAAAACAATAAATCATATATTTGTTGTTTTCCTATGATTAATCTTTTTGCAAAACTTTGTTGAGCTATATCAATATTAGATAAATTTCTTTTTAGTCTTGTTTTTATTTTATAGTATTTTGATCCAATATCTTTATCTTTTATATATAAGGCTTTTAAAATTTGAGATCCACTTTCGTATTCACCCATTTTTAGCTCAACCAAAGCTAAAGCAACTTGACTTCTTTGTTTATGTAAGTCATTTTTGCTAGATTTTTCAAGGTATTCTTTTGCTTTCACATATTGACTGTTTTTTGCGTATAGTAACCCTAAGGGAAGATCTGCATTATATTCTTCTTGTTTTTGTAAAAAATCAATAGCATTTTTTTCAGATTGCAAAAGAGAATAAATCTTGCCACTAATGTAATAAGACTCATCTTTATAAGACTGATTGTTTACTTTTGAAAACATTTGCAAGGATTCTGGGTAAAATCCTTGATAATAATTAATTAATCCTTGATAATAATAATACAATGAAGAATTTGACTCTTGAGGAAGGTAAACTTTGGCTAAACCAATATAATGCTGAAAACTTGATTTGTTGCCAATATAATAATAACATACTGCAATATTAATAGCTGCGGCAACTCTATGTTCACCCAAATCCAATGATTGTTTAAAGTTTTCAATTGCGCTAGTATAATCTTTTTGTTTCATTTGAGCTACACCAAGATTATAGCTAGATAAGGATTGATTAAAAATATTGATATTATTGTAAAGTTCTAGAGCACTTTCTACATCACCTTTTTCATATAACAAATTAGCTTTTTGTACTACAAGATCTAATGCTGATTGTTTTACTTTGGTGATACTTGAGCTAGTATTATCATCTAGGACTTGAGTATTTAAAATAGCTTGTTTATCTTCTTTGAAAACTATGAGTAAGATTAAAACTATAAGTAATATTAAAGCAAGTCCTCCAAGTGTAGAAATTAAAATAATAAATTTTTTATCAAAAAGCTTTTTTTTCTCTTCAGGTTGTGTTGTTTGTGGTTCTTCTTCTACCCTTTGAAAAGTACTTTCCTCTTCCTCTAATTCAGGAGGTATCATCCCAGGAGGGATAGCTTGTTCTTCCACTCCTGGATTTTCATCGATATTTGAAAAGTTTTTTTCTTGAGTGTCTTGCTCTTTAAGTGTTACTTCTTCGGCCATGTTTCCTCTTAAAAGTATTTTCTTAATACATCAGGAATTCTTATACTTCCATCTTTTTCTTGATAATTTTCCATGATAGCTACCAAGGTTCTTCCAACAGCTAGCGAAGAACCATTAAGTGTATGTACTAATTCGTTTTTGCCTTTATCATTTTTAAAGCGAATTTTTGCACGTCTTGCTTGAAAATCTTTACAATTAGATACAGAACTAATTTCACGGTATTTATTTTGCGATGGAAGCCAAACTTCTAAATCCACTGTTTTTGCAGCTGAAAAACCTAAATCCCCAGTACAAAGCATCAAATGTCTATGTGCTAGACCCAAAGAACTTAGTAAATCACTAGCACAATTTAGCATTTCTTCAAACATTAGCTCGCTTTGATCAGGCTTGCATATACTAACAAGCTCTACTTTTTCAAATTGATGTTGTCTTATAATACCTCTTGTGTCTCTACCTGCACTTCCTGCTTCTTGTCTAAAACAAGCGCTATAGCAAGTCATTTTTAAAGGCAATTCTTCTTGAGTTAAAATTTCATTAGAATAAAGATTAGTTACGGGAATCTCAGAAGTTGAGATGAGGTATAAATCATCATTTTCTACCTTATACATATCATCTTTAAATTTAGGAAGTTGTCCGGTACCATACATAGTTGCACTATTTACTAAAAAAGGTACATTAACTAATTCAAAACCTCTACTTCTATTAAAATCTATCATATAATTTACTAAGGCTCTGCTTAGTAAAGCTCCTTCGTTTTTAAGCACACAAAAGCGACTTTGTGAGATTTTAACTCCTCTTGTAAAATCAAGCCAATTTAATTTTTCTCCTAAATCATGATGTTCTTTAATTTCAAAATCAAAACTAGGTGGAGTTAGAACTTTTTTTAATTCTACATTTTCATCCTCATCTTCTCCAAAAGGCACGCATTCATCAGGGGTATTTGGTATTGCTAGAGCAATTTGTTCTAGTTTTTCTTCTAATTCATTAACGATTTTTGATTGAGTATTAATTTTTTCTTTATTTTGACTTAGTTGTGCTTTTAAACTTTCTTTATCTTGTGCTGTTGCAAGCTCTTTGCTAAATTTATTTTGAAAAGCTTGAAATTCTTCTAAAAGTGCTTTTTCTTTTTTTAAATTTACAAATAAATCACTCAGTTCTTTAATTAAATTTTCATCCACTTTTTTAGCTTTTAGTTTTTGTGCAATTTCATCGAAATTATTTTGTAAAAGTTTTAAATCTAACATTCTAACTCCTTTTATAGTCCTATTTTAACATAAATTTTTTCCATTGTTTCTTGGGCTTGTTTTTTTGCTTTACTTGCTCCAAATTCTAAAATTTCCTCAATTTTAGAAGGATTAGCTAATAATTTTTCATATTCGTCCTTAGCCGAGGCAAAATACTCATTAATGATTTCATTTAAATACATTTTAAAATGTCCATAACCTTCGCCACCTTTTTCATAGCGACCTTTCAAAGCTTCTTGCTCTGTTTTGTCTAAAAACAATTTTGCGATTTTAAATATATTGCAATTTTGCCAATCTTTTGGATCTTCCAAAGCTGTACTATCTGTAACAATGGAAGAAATTTGTTTTTTAATAGCTTTTGGTGTATTAAAAATATCGATTGTATTTTGATAGGACTTACTCATTTTGGCTCCATCGGTGCCAGGTACTACGGCAACTTCATCATTAACTTTAGCTTGAGGTAAGGTAAAAATTTCACCCCATTCATTATTTACTTTTAAGGCTATATCTCTTGCTATTTCAACATGTTGAATTTGATCTTTACCTACAGGAACTATTTGAGCATTAAAAAGTAAAATATCTGCGGCCATTAAAACAGGGTAAGAAAAAAGTCCATGGTTGGCATTTAAACCTTTGGCAATTTTATCTTTATAACTATGTGCTCTTTCTAAAAGCCCCATTGGGGTAAATTGAGAAAGAATCCAATAAAGTTCCATTACTTCTTTTACATCGCTTTGCAACCAAAACACGCTTTTTTGCGGATCAATCCCTAAACTCAAAAAAGCTGCCGCAGCTTTGAGTGAATTTTGTCTGAGTTTTTCTCCATTAAAACTTGAAGTCATAGCATGATAATTTGCTATAAACATATACATTTGATTTTCTTCTTGCATGTTTAGCATTTGTCTTATAGAGCCAAAATAATTACCTATATGTAAATCTCCACTTGGCTGTAATCCCGTAATAACTCTCATTTTACCTCTTTTTTAATCTCTTTGATAAGTTCTTTAATACTTTTGTTTTCAATGTTGATTATAATATCTGCCTTTTTTTCATATTTTTTTACTCTTTGATCAAAAAGAATTTTGGCGTTATTTATATTTGCAAATAAAGGTCTAGTGGTTAATTTTTCTTTGCTTAGTCTTTGCAAAAGGTAATCAAAACTTGCTTTTAAATAAACAATAATACCAATATTTTTTAATTTTTTTTGCTCTATAAAACCACCACCGCTTGCAATAGAGCAATTTTGCACACAAGTTAAAAAAGAAACAAGTTTTTTTTCTTCTTTGCGGAATTTTTTCTCTCCATATGTTTTAAAAAATTCACTAATTTCAAGATTAAATTTTTCTTTAATTAAACTGTCTGTATCTAAAAAGAATTTATCATATTTTTTTGCATAAGTCCTTGCTATGGTTGTTTTACCACAGCCCATAAAGCCTACAAAAAGGAGATTATCCTTCTTGTTCATCTTTGCTACCTTTTTTTCTTGAAGCTAAAATCAAAGGAACGCCTTCAAAATTAAATTGTTTTCTAATTTGATTTTGCAAATAGCGCTTATAGCTAAAATGCAAAGCTTTAGGTCGATTCATGATTAGAGCTATTTTTGGAGGTGCTAAGTCATACTGCACAGCATAGTATATCTTAACTAGTTTTCCATAATCATGAGGCAATGGGTGAGCTCTTGTGGCTTCTTCTACCAAGGTATTTAATTTTGCAGTTGGAATTTTTTGCGTGAAATTGGCAAAAACTTCTAAGATTTTATCTAAAAGTACATGCACTCTTTTTCCACTTAAAGCTGATACACTTACAACGGGTGCATAAGCTAGAAATTTAAAACGATCTAGTTTTAATTCTTTTAAAGTTTTATCAAAATCAAGCTCACTTTTATCCCATTTATTAAGCACGATAATCACACCTAAACAATGCTTAGCAGCAAGTCCTGCAATACGCTCATCAAGCTCGTTAAAGCCTTCGGCTGCATCAAGTACTAAAAGTGCAATTTGAGCATTAGCTAGGGCATATTCAGTTCTATTTAGCGCATAACGCTCTAAGCCTTGTATTTTCCCACGTTTTCTAATACCCGCAGTATCTACAAACTCAATGATTTTATCTTTATGCATAATGCTTTCATTGACAGGATCAATCGTAGTACCTGCTATATCGCTTACCACGCTACGTTCTTCTTTAACTAAGGCATTTAAAAGACTTGATTTTCCTACATTTACTCTGCCGATAATTCCTACTTTAATATGATTTTCATTGATGGTTTTTAACTTAAAATCTCCGCTGTTTTCATCAAAATTTTCTAAATAACTTTCAAAGTCTTCTTCTTCATCTGCGTTTAAATAACTTTCATTTAAAAACTTACCAGCCCACATACAAAGTTCATCAATGCCTATATTATGTGTAACCGAGATATTAAAAACTTCTTTTACGCCAAAATTAGAAAATTCCCAAGATCTTTCTTCATCTTTTTTGTTATCGACTTTATTGATTACTAAAGCTATGGGTTTGTTGAGTTTTTTCATTTCATAAAAAAATGCTTTATCTTCATCATCAGGTAAAAATTTTCCATCCACCATATAAAAGATAATATCACTATTTTTAGCAGCTTTAAGCGAATTTGCTTTGACATTTTTAAAAAGTTCATTGCTCTCATCAAGTCCGCCACTATCTATCAATAAAGCTTTTTTGCCATCAATTTCTACCTCTATTTTGTTAGTATCTCTTGTAGTTCCGCTTATGTCGCTAGTTATGGCTATGCGTTTTTTTGCAAGTCTATTAAAAAGACTTGATTTACCAACATTTGGTTTTCCTATTAAAATAATACTTTGCATTAATACTCATTTTTAAATTTTTATTTGTGATTATATAAAAATTGCCTTAAAATTAAGCAAAAAAGACTAAAATAACGGGAATTTTTATATGGAATTTATATGTTAAGAATAGTTAAAAAGAATTTAGGTATATATTTTATGATTATTGCTTCCATAGAATTTGCACTTGTAGGTGCTTGTGCAAAAATTCTTAGTGAAGAATTATCATCGATTGAAATTATGTTTTTTAGAAATATTATAGGCACAGCTTTTATGCTTTATGCGCTTTCAAAATTAAATTTTCACAAAAGTGGTGGACATCTTGGACTGCTTATTTTTAGAGGTATTATAGGAACGATTGCTTTATATCTTTTCTTTTATAATGTTTCTAATATTTCATTAGGCGGTGCTTTTGCTTTTCAAAAAACAGCACCTATTTTTATAGCTTTGATTGCTTTTTTGTTTTTTAAAGAAAGTTTGGGATTAAAAGCTTGTTTTGGGATTTTGATTGCTTTTATAGGGGTGTTGTTAATTTGTCAGCCTTTTGCAGATAGCACTACGCATTCAGGCTTTGATTTAAAAAATAGTATTTTAGGAATTTTAAGTGGTTTTTGCGCAGCTTTGGCGCTAACTAGTGTAAGAGAGCTTAGAAAATCATACCCAGCTCCTTTTATAGCTTTATCTTTTGTTTTAATTGGTACTCTTATGCCTTTAATATCTATGATTATAGGTTCTTTTTATGAAATAAAAGAGCTTGATTTTTTAATTGCTCCTTTTGTTATGCCTAGTTTTAAAGCTTGGATTTTTATTGTTTTGATGGGAATTTTTGGAGCAATGTATCAAATTCATGTTACTAAAGCTTATGGGGTGGCAAAAAAGGCAGGGATTGTTGCAGGAGTTAGTTATATAGATGTAGTTTTTACTTTGTTTTTAGGTATATTATTAGGAGATGAATTTCCTAGCTTGATGGTTTTTATAGGAATTTTTAGCATTATTTTAGGAGGAATTATTTTGGTTAGTAAGCAAACAAAAGGAAAGAAAAATGGAAAATAAAACAGATTTAATTTATGGTTTAGAAGATAGACCACCTTTTACTAAAGCATTTTTTGCTGCTTTAGTGCATTTAATGGCTATGTTTGTGGCTGTAATTACACCTGCTTTACTAATTTGCAAGGGTCTTGGAATAGATGATACTAATACAGCTAGAATTATTTGTATGTCGCTTTTTGCTTCAGGTGTTGCTTCACTTTTACAGATTAAAACTTGGGGTCCTATAGGGAGTGGACTTTTATCTATTCAAGGAACTAGTTTTAACTTTGTTGCGCCTATTATACTAGGCGGGCTTGTTTTAAAAAATAATGGTTTATCGCAAGAAGCAATGCTTGGAGCTATTTTTGGTACTTTAATGCTTTGTTCAACTACTGAAATGATTATTTCACAAATTTTACCTTTTATTAGAAGAGTGATTTCGCCTTTGGTTTCAGGTATAGTAGTGATGATTATAGGTCTTAGTTTGATTAATGTTGGCCTTGTGAGTGCAGGAGGTGGATTTGCGGCTAAGGCAAGTGGCGAGTTTGGTTCTTTGCAAAATTTATTATTAGCTGGAGTTGTGATTTTAAGTATTATTATATTAAATCGTTTTAACAATGCTTATATAAGAATTTCTTCTTTGTTTATAGCTATGATAATAGGGCTTTTAGTGGCTATGACTTTTGAAAATTTTAGCTTTAATTTTAATGAAAATTTACCTTTAATGTTTTTACCTGATCCTTTGCATTATGGTTTGAGTATTGATTATAATCTCATTTTACCTTTGATTTTGGTTTTTATGGTAACTTCTTTAGAAACTATTGGTGATATTAGTGCTACTAGCGAAGTTTCTAATCAGCCAGTTAAAGGTGAACTTTATGCAAAAAGATTAAAAGGCGGGGTTTTAGCAAATGGTTTTAATTCCTTTGTTTCAGCTTTTTTTAATACTTTTCCAAACTCATGTTTTGGGCAAAATAACGGCGTCATAGCTTTAACAGGTGTTGCAAGTCGTTATGTAGGGTTTATTGTAGCTTTTATGTTGATGATTTTGGGTTTATTTCCTATTGTGGCTGATATTACTTTGCAAATTCCAGAGCCTATTTTAGGTGGGGCAACTTTAGTGATGTTTGGTACTATAGCTGCAACGGGGGTTAGGATTATTTCTAAAGAAAATTTAAATCGTCGTTCTATTATCATTATAGCTATGAGTTTGGGTATAGGACTTGGAGTTTCTAATAATCCTGATATTTTAGAATTTATGCCAATGTGGTTTAAAACTTTATTTTCTTCAGGAATCGCAGCAGGTGGGATTACAGCTATTATTTTAAATTTTGTTTTCCCTCTTGAAGAAAATAATAAAAATAAAGTAAAATAATAAAAAACAAGGAAAAATGATGAAAAAAATGATACTAATAGCAGGGCCTTGTGTGATAGAAAATGAAGAGCTTGTTTTTAAGGTTGCACAAGAGCTTGAATGCTTTTTAAAAGATGATAGAATTGATTTTTATTTTAAATCAAGTTTTGATAAAGCAAATAGAACTAGTATTAATAGTTTTAGAGGACCAGGTCTTGAAAAAGGTTTGGAAATTTTGCAAAAAGTTAAAGATAAATTTGGCATGCAAATTCTTACTGATATTCATGAGAGTTCTCAAGCAAGTATTGCAGCTGAAGTTGTAGATGTTTTACAAATTCCAGCTTTTTTGTGTAGACAAACCGACCTTTTAGTGGCAGCTGCCAAAACAAAAGCTAAGGTAAATGTAAAAAAAGGTCAATTTTTAAATCCTGAAGATATTAAATACAGCGTGGCTAAAATTTTACAAACTAGAGGTATCAACGAAGAAGGTTTTGAAATAGCCAAAGAAAATGGGATTTTCGTAGCTGAGAGAGGTTCTAGTTTTGGCTATGGGAATTTAGTGGTAGATATGAGAAGTTTGGTTATCATGAGAAAATATGCTCCGGTTGTTTTTGACGCTACCCATAGTGTGCAAATGCCAGGGGCAAATGGTGGAAGTAGTGGAGGCAAAAGTGAATTTGTAGAGCCTTTAGCAAGAGCTGCGGCTAGTGTAGGTGTGGATGGATTTTTCTTTGAAACACACATTGATCCTTGCAAGGCTTTGTGTGATGGACCAAATATGCTTGATCTTTCAAGACTTAAAAACTGCGTAAGTACGCTTTTAAAAATTCAAGAAATCATTTAAAAAGGAAAAATATGAATATAATAGAGGGAAATTTAAGTTTAAAAGGTGATGAAAAAATTGCAATTATCAATGCAAGATTTAATCACATTATCACAGATCGTTTAGTTGAAGGTGCTAAAGATGCTTTTTTAAGACATGGGGGTAAAGAAGAAAACTTAAGTCTTGTTTTAGTGCCAGGTGCTTTTGAAATTCCTTTTGCGCTAAAACAAGCTTGTGAGAGTAAAAAATTTGATGGAATTTGTTGTGTTGGAGCAGTAATTCGTGGAAGTACACCGCATTTTGATTATGTAGCGGCTGAAACTACTAAAGGTATAGCAAGCGTGGGACTTGGAGCTAATATACCCGTAAGTTTTGGAGTTTTAACAACTGATACTTTAGAGCAAGCTATAGAAAGAGCGGGTAGTAAAGCAGGTAATAAAGGTTTTGAAGCTATGCTTACTGTAGTTGAAATGCTTAATTTAATCCAAAAAATTAAGGCTTAAAATGGCTACTAGACACCAAGTAAGACAAAGTATAGTTTCTTTGCTTTATGCAGCACAGTTAAATCAAGAAAATAAAGATTTTATCAATGAATTTTTAGATGAGAAAAAAATTCGTAATGACCAAAGAAAATTCACTCTAGATTTATATAATGGCATTAATGAGCAACTTATTTTGCTTGATGAGAAAATTAATGAGTGTTTAAAAGAGCATAAGTTAGATGGAGTAGCTAGTATAGAAAAGGCTATTTTACGCTTGGGTGCTTATGAGATTTTATTTACTTCTACACAAAAAGCGATTATTATCAACGAAGCTATAGAGCTTGCAAAGGAAATGGCAGGGGATAATGCTCCTAAATTTATCAATGGGGTGTTAGATAAAATCAACAAGGAAGAACAATGAAGCTTTGTGTGGCTTTTGATGTGGCAAGTTATGATGAATGCATAAATTTAGCTAAAGAATTAAAAGGTTTAGATCTTTGGGTTAAAATAGGGCTTAGATCGTATTTAAGAGACGGAATAAAGCTTTTAGAGGCGATTAAAAAAGTGGATGATTTTAAAATCTTTTTAGACTTAAAGCTTTATGATATACCAAATACTATGGCAGATGCTTGCGAAGAACTTGCTAAGCTTGATGTGGATATGTTTAATATCCATGCAAGTGCAGGTAAAAGTGCTATGTGTATGATTATGGAGCGTTTAAATGCTTTAAGTAAAAGACCTTTGGTGCTTTCTGTGTCTGCTTTAACTAGTTTTGACGAGCAAGAATTTTTTAGTATATATAAACAAGATATTAAACAAGCTGTTAAAGATTTTTCTAAAATTAGCTATGAAAGTGGTCTTGATGGCATGGTTTGCTCGGTATATGAAAGTTTGTTGATAAAAGAAAACACTAATTCAAATTTTATCACATTAACCCCTGGAATTCGCCCCTTTAAAGAAAATTCAGATGATCAAAAAAGAGTAGCTGATATACAGTGTGCTAAGGATAATTTGTCAGATTTTATTGTGGTTGGAAGACCTATTTATAAAGCAAAAGAACCTAGAAAGGTTTGCGAAGATATATTAGAGCATTTAAAATAAGCCTTAAGGCTTATTTTAAATATACTTTCATTTTTTTATTTTCCAAAATAATTCCATCATCGTTGCTAATAATTTGAAAATCTCCGTTGAAATTTCTTAAGAAATTATCTTCAAATTTCATAGACTCTTGATCGCAAAGCATTTTTGTTGATGCAAGATTATCTTCTATTTTTATACTATTTCCTTGATCTTTATAGCCACCAAAAAATCTATTACATCCTGCTATTCCAAAAAGTCTTTTGTCTTTATTATCAAAACTAATGCTTGCTTTAGAATTTTGAGGAAGTTCATAGCTTTTTCCATTAGCTTCATAAGAACTTATGGTAAATTCTTTATTTTGCAAATCATCTGTGCTTAAATTTGCCACAGAACACCCACTAAAAATAGCTAAGCTTGCTATACTTAATGTAATTATTTTTTTCATTTTGATTCTCCTTATACATGAAAATGTTTTAATTCATCTTCTAAATTTTGACAAACTACATTTAACTCATGAGCAACATCAAGTAAAATTTTTGAAATTTCTTCATTTTTATCACTTAATTTTACTGTTTCTTGCATTTTATCAAGTAATGATTGTAAAGTTTCTTGTGTGCTTGAGATTTTTTGCATACAAGCGTTTGCTAAATCTCTTGCATTTTCATTGCAAACCTTTACTTCATTAGTTCCTTCAACAAGATCTTTTGCATCTTGATTTAGAGAATTAATTTCTTTAGCATTGTGTTTTAACTCTTTGGAAACTTCATTAATACTATCTACTAATTGCTTGGTGACAATAGCAATATTTTTTAAAAATTCTTCTGAGTTTTGAGCAAGATTTCTTACATCTTCAGCAATAACTGAAAATCCACGACCAAATTCCCCAGCACGTGCTGCTTCAATACCTGCATTTAATGATAAAAGATTAGTTTTATCAGCAATTTCTCCCATCATGTCAGATGCTTTTTTAATCTCTTCTGCTTGTTTTTCCATAACTTCAACTTTTTGAGATAAAACATCTTCATTTTCTGCAACCACTCTTACTTTATCTACTACTTGGTTTAGCGAATCAAGCATGGCATTTAAAACTTCAAAAGATTTTGTATTTGCCTTGTTTGCATTATTTGAAAGTTCGGCAAGGTCTTGTAATTCTGTATGTATTTGCTCGCTTAAGTGGTAAGATTCATCGGTTTTTGTATGACCTTCTTTTGTTCTATTTGCTAAATCAAGTGCATTAGCATTTAAAAGCTTAGATTGTTTATCTACCATTTGAGAATTTTCATTAGTAGAAATCACTGCATTTTGAATTTTTTCAATAAATTGATTAATATAAGTACAAGCTTTACCTATCTCATCAGTACTTTTTATGTTGATTCTTGCGCGTAAATCTCCATCGCCACTAGCTAGCTCTTTTGCATGTTTTAAAAGATCTAAAACAGGATTTCCTACAACTATTTTTAAAATATAAAGTACAGCAAAAACAGTAAAAAGTAAAGCTATACTAAAAATAACAATATAAGTTCTAGCTGAGCTTGCCAAATCTTCATCTACATGTTTTAAGTCATTATACATATCCATAACTCCTAAAACATCGCCTTCTTTAGCGTTTGCATGGCAAGCAAGACAACCTTCGTTAGCAATTAATGGACGTACAAGTCTTAGATAGTGCCCTTGATCATTACTAATTTCAACTGCTTTAATTTCTGGCTTGTTAAATTGCTCATTGATAATACTTTCATTACTTTTTGTATATTTTTGCATTTCAAAAAGCTCAACGGTGCTTTTGGAAGGATAAATTTTAATATCTTTTATACCTTCTATCTCGCCTGCTTCTTTTATAGCTTGTTCTATAATGGCAGGATCACCCAAATTCATCGCCATTCTTAGTGTTTGAAAAACAGAAGTGCTTAAGGTATCTAAATTTGCACGGCTGATTCTATCGGTCGTTTGCTGAGAGTCTTTTTGTAAAATAATTTGCATAATAATAAAACTAATTAGCAATGTAGAAATCATTGCTAAAGATATCTTTGCACCTATGCTTTTAAACATTTAAGCTCCTTGTATTAATGTAAAAAGTGTCTTATACCGCTAAAATATAATGCAATACCATATTCATTAGCAGCTTGAATGATATCCTCATCTCTTATACTTCCACCTGGTTCAATAATAGCTTTTACACCTATTTTACTAGCCTCATCTATGCTATCTCTAAATGGAAAGAAAGCTTCGCTTGCTAAAACACAACCATTTAAATCAAGCCCCATTTCTTTAGCTTTATTAATAGCTGCTTTAGCTGCATCAATACGACTTGTCATACCCATACCAATAGCCACCATAGCACCATTTTTTACATAAACTACGTTATTTGATTTGGTAAATGCAGCAATTTTCATAGCTATTTCAAGATCTTTTAATTCTTGTTCGCTAGCTTTTCTTTCACTTTTTAACACTGCATTTTTTAATTCATCTTCTTTAACTTCATCACTATCTTGATATACAAAACCACCATCTATATGTTTAAAATCATATTTGTCATAAGCTCTAGTTAGAAATGGCGCTTTTTGTGTAAAGATTTTAATACGCTTTTTATCTTTAAATACTTCCAAAGCATCATCATCTACATTTGCTGCAATAATTACTTCTATATAAATTTCATTGATTTTTTGTGCTAATTCTTTATCTAAGGTTCCATTGATAGCTACAACACCGCCATAAGCACTCAAGGTATCGCATTTAAGTGCATGGATATAGCTTTGGAGTAAGTTTTCTTTTATGGCAAATCCGCAAGCATTTGCATGTTTTACAATGGCTACTGCTGGAGCTTTATCAAAAGCGCTTGCTAAGTTTAAAGCTGCGTTAATATCGGTTAGATTGTTAAAACTTGCCTCGCCTTTTAAGGTTGTAAAATTGTGTGTGAAAAAGTCATCAAATTCATATAAAGCACCTTTTTGATGAGGGTTTTCTCCATATCTTGTATTAAATACTTTTTGACCAACAATAAATTTACTTGCACCAAAACCACCATTAAAGCGCTCGTTCATATAATTTGCTATATAAGCATCATAATTTGCTGTATGCTCATAAGCTTTGATCATCAATGCTCTTCTAAAATCAAGATCTAAAGTATTATCTTTTAAAGCTTGTATGATTTTATCATAATCTAAAATATCACAAACGACAATGACATTTTTGAAATTTTTTGCACCGCTACGTATCATAGCAGGACCACCGATATCGATATTTTCTACAATTTCATCAAAATCTTGGGTTAAAATTGTAGTTTTTTTGAAAGGATATAAATTCACACAAAGCAAGTCTATGCTTTCTATATTATGCTCTTTAGCTTGCTTTTGGTGATTTTCATCTTCTCTTTTGTATAAAATTCCACCATGAATTTTTGGGTGTAAGGTTTTTACACGTCCTTCAAACATTTCAGGACTTTGAGTAAAATCACTAACTTCTTGTACTTGCAGGTTGTTTTCTTTTAAAAGCTTATAAGTGCCTCCGGTAGATAAAAGCTCAAAACCTAATTTTACAAGCTCACTAGCAAATTCTACTACCCCTTCTTTATCGCTGACACTAATTAGTGCTTTCATTGATTTTTCCTTTCTACGTATTGTTTTAAAAATTCATAAGATTCATTAACTTCTTGAAATTTTTTTACACCTTCTTTTATTTTTGCTTCATCGCTGTTGTTTGCGTTTAAAATATCAGGATGGTATTTTTTAGCAAGTTCTCTATAGCGTTTTTTAAGCTCTTGTAAATTTACATTTTCGCTTACACCTAAAATCTCACATGCTTTTTGCAAATTCATACCCACTTTTTGAGTTTGCATAGAATTTAGAAGTCTCTCAAGTATGTTTATATCAAGATTAAAGGCTTTGACAATGGCTTTTAATACATCTTTTTTAGTGCTGTTAAGTTCCCCATCAATCAAGGCCATTGCGACTAAAACATTTAATATATTAATTCTTTCTTGTTGAGGCAAAGGTACTTCTTTGATGAGTTCTTTGGCTACTTCATAGGTGTCATTTAAGGTGTTTTTGTGTTCATTAAAACTTTGTTTTAAAAATTCTCTTTCTCTTGAATCTTTGGCATTGTAATCAAGAATTTGTGAGATCATGTTAGCTTCATTTTCGCTAACTCTACCATCACTTTTTGCTATTTTTGCTAAAAGTGCTATAACATAGTAGTTTAATCTTCTTTTAAATCCATCAATTCTTTCTTCGTGATAGCCTTGTTTAAAACCTTGAGAGAAACTTTTAGCTCCTTTTTTAAAAGAGCCCAAAAGATCATCTTTGCCCCATGTTTTATAATACCAATAAAATGCCAAAATTGCCAATACAAGTAAAACAAAAAGCATTTTTATCCTAAACACTCATTAAATTTATCAAAATAAATTGTTTGTAGTTTTGCTAAAGATATCTTAATATCATCTAAAATGAAATCTTTTTCATTTAAATTTCCAAGTTTTGTAAATTTAATTCCCATTTCATTTGCAAATTTGATAAATTTTTCTTCATTTTTAACACCAACTATAACTCTTGTTGGACTTTCTTCAAAAATAAAACTCTTATCTTCAAAATCAGTCTTTACTTCAATACCTAAATTTGCCTTTGCGCTCATTTTAGCTAAAGTGATAGCAAGACCACCTATGCCTATGCTATTAGCACAATCAAGCAATTTTGCTTCGTTTGCTTTTAGTAAGAAATCCCATAGTTTTAATTCTGCGTTAAAATCTATATCTTCAAGCTCTCCTGCCACTTTTTTATCTAGCACTTTAGCAATCAAAGATCCACCAAAAGCACCTTTGCTTTCTCCAAGTAGATAAATAGCACTAGTGTCTTTACTAAAATATGATTTTAAAACATTTTCTGCTTTTTCATTTACTCCAACACAAGCTATGGTTGGACTTGGAAAAATACTCACTCCATCAGTTTCATTATATAAAGAAACATTGCCGCTTACTACAGGAGTGTTGAGTTCTTTACAAGCTAGTTTAATACCTTCGCAACCTTGGGCAAATTGCCACATTACCTCAGGATTTTGTGGGTTGCCATAGTTTAAACAATCACTAATTGCTAAAGGTCTAGCTCCTGAGCATGCTATTTTTCTTCCTGCACTTGCAACGGCCGCTGCTGCACCGATTTTTGGATTTACATAGTTTAATCTTGAGTTGCATTCAATGGCCATAGAAAGTAAGCAGTTATTTTCTTTAATTCTAATACTATTTGCACCTAAAGCCCCATCACTTTTTAAAGTATTGGTTTGTACGCTTGAGTCAAATTGCTCATAAATATAAGCTTTATTGCTAACATTTTCATCTGAAAGGAGTTTTTCAAATGCTTCTTGGATAGGAATGTTAAGTTTAAATTGATAGTTTTTTATCTCATCTAAGTATTTTGGCTTAGATATAGGTCTATCAAGTATAGGTGCTTTTTCGCTTAGTGGTTCAATAGGGATTAAGCCAACTAATTCATCATGCCAAAATAGCTCCATTTTGCCAGTATCGGTAACTTCACCTATAATGGCTGCATCAAGCCCCCACTTGTTAAAAATTTCAATAACTTTTTCTTCATAGCCTTTTTTAGCACAAATTAGCATTCTTTCTTGAGATTCACTTAGCATTAACTCATAAGGGGTCATACCTTCTTCTCTCATAGGAGTTTTGTCAAGATAAAGTTTCATACCACTACCACTGCGTCCTGCCATTTCAAAAGAGCTTGAAGTAAGTCCTGCTGCACCCATATCTTGAATTCCAACTATATAATCAGTTTTGAAAAGTTCCAAACAAGCTTCCATTAACAATTTTTCAGCAAATGGATCGCCAATTTGCACAGTTGGTCTTAAGCTTTTACTAGATTCATTAAAACTATCACTTGCCATTACAGCTCCACCAAGTCCGTCACGACCGGTTTTTGAACCCACATAAATTACAGGATTGCCTATACCCTCAGCTTTTGCATAAAAAATATCTTCGATTTTGCAAGTTCCAAGCGCAAAAGCATTAACTAAGATATTTCCATTAAAACATTCATCAAAAGCACATTCTCCGCCTATGGTAGGCACACCCATGCAATTACCATAGTGCGAAATTCCACTTACTACACCTTTAACTAAATATTTTTGATGTTTGCCTATTTTATCATCGTGGATATTGCCAAATTTTAAAGAATTCATACCTGCAACAACTCTTGCACCCATAGTAAAAACATCGCGTAAAATTCCACCCACACCAGTAGCTGCACCTGCGAATGGCTCTATAAAACTTGGGTGATTATGACTTTCTACTTTAAATACAGCTGCCATTCCTTTACCTATATCTATTACTCCAGCGTTTTCACCAGGACCTTGGATTACCCAAGGAGCTTTAGTTGGAAAGCCATTAAGGTATTTTTTGCTTGATTTATATGAGCAATGCTCGCTCCACATAGCAGAAATTACTCCAAGCTCTAGCAAATTAGGCTCTCTACCTAGTATGTTTAAAATTTCTTGATATTCCTCATCGCTAATTTTGTGTTGTTTTATAACTTCTTTATCCATTTTCTCTCCTTTTTATTTACCTAAACAAAAATTACTAAACATAGCATCTAAAATTTCGTCTCTTTCAAAATCTTTTGTAAATTGGGCTATCTCTCCTATGGCTAAATTTAATTCAAAAGCAAAAAGCTCTAAAGAATTTTCTTTTAATAAATCTCTTGCACGCAAAATAGCTTCGCTAGCGTTTTTACATGCATTGAGTATTAAGGTATTGCTAATTAGCATTCCATCACCATCTAAAGTATTTAAGTATTCATTTAAATTTTCCTTAATGACTTGGGTGTTTTTTTGAGCACAAATGTGTATACAAGAAGTGCTAATTTCATGTTTAAATTTGGTAACTAGATCACTTTTGTTTAAAACATAAATGATTTTTTTATTACAATTTTTTAAAGCTTGTAAAATTCGCTCATCTTCTTCTTCAAATTCTTTAGATCCATCAAAAACAGCTATGATGATATCTGCTTCTTTAATGCTTTCATAGCTTAAATTAACTCCGATTTTTTCTATCTCATCATCTGCATTTCTTATACCTGCTGTGTCGATGATTTTGATTAAATGTGAGCCTATTTTTAAACTTTCCTCGATACGATCTCTTGTAGTACCTGCAATATTAGAAACAATAGCTCTATCAAAAGCTAAAAGTGAATTTAACAAGGAGCTTTTTCCTGCATTTGGCTTACCGATAATAGCAACTTTAAAGCCCTCTATAAGTCCTTTTTTACTTAAAGAAATATCTACTATATCGCGTAAAAGTTTTGAATTTTTTTCACACATAGTAATGATTTGATCAAGTAAATCTTGTGGCAAATCTTCATCTGCATAATCAATACTAGTTTCTACAAAAGCAAGAGTTTGAACAAGATCTATTCTAATGGTATTTAAAAATTTACTTAAATCACCTTTAATATTTTTTGCTATGATATTTGCAGCACTTGCTGATTTTGACATGATGGCATCTTGTATACTTAAAGCTTTTAAAAGATCCATTTTTCCATTTAAACAAGCTCTTTTGCTAAATTCACCAGGGTTAGCAAGACGTGCTCCTGCTAAAATAAGCTCATCGAGTAAAATTTCACTTAAAGAAAAGCCTCCGTGGAGTTGAAATTCTACTATATCTTCTCCTGTAAAAGAATAGGGTGCTTTAAAATAGATCACTAAAGCTTCATCTAAAAAATCATTGTTGTTTTTATAAAGTTTGCACAAATGTGCATAGCGGGGTGTTAGTTCTTTTTTGCGGGTAATTTTTAATGCAAGTTCTAAAGCTTTTTCTCCACTTACTCTAATAATACTTATAGAGCCCACTCCATGGGCTGTGGCAATAGCTGCTATCGTGTCATTCATTCATTTTTCTTCAAAAAATCATTTACAACGATATATCTTTGATCGTCATTTTGTTTGATAGCTACATATTTATCAGGAAAACGTTCTCTTAATTTTTCTAAAGCAAGTTTTAGCCAAATTCCATCAAGTGGTTTTGTTTGAACTCTTCCTGTGCTTTCTACTTTTTCTATAAGAATTTTTAAATAATTTTCTATAGCTTGGGTTTGATTTTCTAAAAATTGAGCAATTTCTAGTCTTGGTTGAATTTTGTATTTAGCGCTAAGCCAATTATAAAGTAAATAAGAAAAAGCTTTATATCTATGAGCTTCTTTTCCTATAAGTAAAGCCGCATCTTCTCCATCAAGTTTTATTAATACGCAATTTTCATCCCAAATGCTAACTTGTACAACTTTGATGTCAAAATCAAAAGTTGCCAGTAACTTTTCTAGTGAAATTTTTATCTCATCGATATAAGAAGCGATATTTTTTTCTTCTGAGGATTCTTTATGAAATGAATCAAAAATAGCATCATTTTTTACCTTATAATGCTCTTTAGGTTGGGCAATATCTTCAATTTGTTTTTGAAAATTTTCTTTGTATTCTTTCTTTGATTCGTTTTTATCAAAGTTTTTTTGCATATGCTTGTTAAATTTTTCATTATGAAATTTTTTAGTTTTTTCTTGATGAGGTTTTTGAGTTTTTTTATGCCCTTTAATACAAATAATAGCGTTTTTTCTAAACAAACCAAAAAATCCTGTTTTAGCGTGTTGAATAACTTCATATTCTAGATCAATCACAGAGCACTCAAATTTCTTTGAGGCTTCTATGAGTGCGGTTTGTAAGTCTTTAGCTTCTATGTTCATGTTTAGCTATTTCCTCTTTTTTGTGGTTTTTGAAAAGTTTATTTACAATCACTTGCTGAATAAGTGAACATATGTTATTTACACACCAATATAAAGTTAAACCTGCTGGGAAGGTTAAGAAGAAGAAAGTGAAAATTAATGGTAAAAATTTCATAATCTTTTCTTGCATAGGATCTTGTATAGCCATTGGTGTGATAAGTTGTTGGATAAACATAGTTAGACCCATAAATATAGGTAAAATAAACCATGGATCCATCACAGATAAATCTGTAATCCAAAAAGCCCAAGGTGCAGCTTTTAGCTCTATAGCATTTAGTAAAACTCTATAAATTGCAAAGAAAATTGGAATTTGAATAAGTATAGGTAAGCATCCACTCATAGGATTTGCGCCATGTTTTTTATAAAGTTCCATCATGTGCAAATTCATCTTTTGTGGATCGCCTTTATAACGTTCTCTGATTTCTTTCATTTTAGGTGCTAAATCTTTGAGCTTATTCATAGAAACCATTGATTTATAAGTAAGTGGGAAAAGAATAATACGTACGATTAAAGTCATCACTACAATAGCCCAACCCCAGTTACCCATGTAGCCATGTAAGAAATTTAAAAATTCAAACATAGGTTTAGCTATAAAAGTAAACCAGCCATATTCCACAACATCATCTAAATCCGCATGAATGCTTCTTAAAATTTCATGCTCTTTTGAGCCAACATAACCACTTGCTTTAAAAGTATTTGTTGCACTTGCAAAAACGATAGAGTTTTCGTGATTATCTTTAGTAACTACAGCATTAAGTGGTTTTTCAAAATTATAAAAGAAAGCACTATAATAGCGATCTGAAGCTGCCATAAGGGTTACATTAGAAAAACTTTCATCATTTTCTACATCACCATCTTCTAACATTGTAATTTTATCATCTTTATCTAAGATTAAAACCCCATGTACTGTATAGCTATCAACTGCTATATTTGGACGATAACCTGGAGTGATAAAATAAGCTGCGCCCTTGCTTAGATTAACCTCTAAATCATAGTTTCCATATTTATGGAAAGTGATTTTTTTAGTTACTACTAAATCATTTAGATTTTGAGTAAGAATTAAGGTTGTGTTTTCATCACCTACATTGATAGTTTTTTGACTTGTGGTGTATGAAGTATTAAAAGCTTCTTGATTAATTTTTGCATCGCTAAATCTTACTTCTAGTGGTAAAGGCGATAAAGAAGTATCTACTAGATTAATACTTTTACCATTTTCGTCTTTATATTTTTCATCACTTAGATAAAATTTAGCTATTCTACCTAAAGAGTCAATATGCGCTTCAAAATGCTCACTTTTAACAACTGCTATTTCTTCTTTTTGATTAACACTAAGTTCTGTTTTTGGAGCTTGAGTGTTTGTGTTTGTAGTGTTTTGTGGGGCTGAATTGTTTTGTTCTATTTGGGTGATATTTTGCTCAGTTTGTGGAGCTTTGGGGATAAAAAAATAATCATAAACTACAAAAAATAAAAATGATAATACAACAGCAATTAATATGCGTTTTTGTTGAGATAAATTTTCTGACACGGATTGTCCTTTGGAAATATAATCTTAATTAAAAAAAATTGATTATCGTTGCAAGGGATATAAAGATAGTTGAGTTGTTTTAAAGCATTAAAACTAGGTTTAAAACATATACCTGAGTTTAGATTATTCTTGCGTATTTTAGGATAATCAATACCACCTTTAAAAAACGGATTGCATTTTAAAATTCTTAAAAAAACTGCACCAAATGCCTTAAAAATATTATTTTTTTTAAATTGCCACAAGGCATATTCAGAGCAACTTGGGTAATACCTACAGCATTGTGGTTTAAAAGGACTGATAAAGAGTTGATAAAATCTGATAAGTTTTAGACAAGCTATTTTATACATCCTATTTTTTTCAAACCCCATTTCAAGTTTTTTTCTAATTTTAAAAAAGGAATTTCAGTGATACTTGTTTTGGCTACAAGTATATATTTTCCGTTTTCAACTTGATTTTTAACCTGAAAAAAAGCTGATCTTAAGAGCCTTTTGGCTCTATTTCTTACGACAGCTTTTCCAACTTTTTTGCTAGCAACAACAGCGAATTTTTTTTCATCACTTAAAGAGTAAAAGATGATCATGCCTTCGCAATGCCATTTTTTACCTTCTTTGTAAATTGTTGCAAACTCTCCTAAGTCGTTAATACTTAGAAAATCTTTTATACCGCTAATCTTTTTCTACCTTTAGCACGTCTAGCATTGATCACTTTGCGACCATTTTTACTTTTCATACGTACGCGAAAACCATGAGTTCTTTTTTTAGGGGTTTTATGTGGTTGGTATGTTCTTTTCATATTTTTTCCTTAACTTAAAATAAAAAACAAAATAATAAGCGAGTATGTTAGCAAAATCTTACTTAAATCTGCTTTTAATTAAGAGTTATTTTAAAACTTTTTGCTAAATTTTGATTTTATTTTGTAAATTAAGGAAAAATAATGGCTTTTGAAATTTGTGAGAGTAAAAAGGAAGATTTAGAAAAAATTTTAGAATTACTCAAAGAGCTTGCTATTCATGAAAATATGCTTGATGATGTAAAATGTACAACTAAAGAACTTGAAGAATCATTTTTTAAACATGAATACGCTAAGGCCTTGAGCTTAAAGGTTGATGGTGAGATAATAGGTTATGTGATGTATTATTTTACTTTTTCATCTTTTTGGGGTTTGGGTGGATTATACTTAGAAGATATTTACATACAACCAAAGCATAGAAAAAAAGGTTATGCTAGAGCTGTTTTTAAATATTTAGCGCAAATTTGTAAAGAAAAAAATCTCAAACGCTTAGAGTGGGTTTGTTTAAATGATAATGATTTGGGCATTGAATTTTACACCAAGTTAAATGCAAGACATATGAATGAGTGGAGAACTTATCGTTTAGAGGGTAAAAATTTAGAAGCATTGATGTAATGAATAAACGCAGTTTGTATTATCTAAAAGCTTTTGGTTATGAATACTTTAATGAGCAAAAGCAAATTAGGTGTTTTAACTTAAGCTTTAAAGAATTAAACGAAAGAGTGAAAACTTGCAATCTTTGTCATTTTTCCAAATTAAGAAAGCATAGTTTAATGGAAAAAGAAGCCAAAAATGCTAAAATTTTGATTTATCAAGCCTTTATCGATAAAGAAGAAAATGAAAGTGGAAAGTTTTTTGCTTCTAAAAATAAGCAAGAGTTTTTAATGCTTTGTAAAGAGCTTTTAAATTTAAAAGAAGATGAAATATATTTTTCTTATATGTTTAAATGTTTTAGTAATTTTAAAATGGATGAACAAGCATTAAAATTATGCTTACCATATTTTTATAACGAGCTTGATTTTGTAAAAGCAAAGGTTATTTTATGTCTTGGTCAAGAAGCTTTTGCAAGTTTGGGTTTTGAGAACTTTCAAAAATACAAAGGGCAATGTATGCGTTTTAATAATGCTTTGCTTTTGCCAAGTTATGATTTGAATTTTGTGAGTAAAAATCCTAGCTTTTATGCTGAATTTATAGATGATATTAAAAAAATAAAAGGTTATTTATGAGAAAAAGTTTAGTTTGTTTGATGATGAGTTTTGTTTTAACTTTAAGTGCTTTTGCAAAAGAGCAAAAACCATCGCCCATAGAACCTAGTGAGTCTTTTTATCCTAATTTAGAATTTCAAAATTGTGATAATGATTGTTTATTTACTTTGCTAGAAATAGGACTTTATTTTAATTTCTTATCAAGATTTAACAATGATAATACAAATGAACTTTTGGTTAATATCTATACTAAACTTTTAAACTCCATTATAGATTTTGAAAAAAGAATTCAAAAAAATGCTAGTGTAAAACTAGCTATTATTATACCTGAGCAAACGATTAAAAGTTATTCTAATACTATTATAAATTCAAGCATAGCGTATTTATTAAGACAAAGAGCACAGATAAAAGTAAAGGTGTTTTTAATAGGCACAGAAGATGAGAACAAGATAACTAAAGCACTTAAACAGGCTCAAGATGAAAAATTTAACTATATCATAGCAGGTTTTACAGATAAGGGTGTGAAAAATTTATTAAAAGAAAATCTTGATTTAAATGTAAAAGTTTTTATTCCTACTGCACATAAAAGAAATTTTGATACGCAAAATGAAAATGTGTATTTTGGAAGTATAGATTATCAAAAACAAATTCAAAAACTTTTGGAATACTCCAATGGTAAAAATATCATTTTTTCAGATGGAACACCTTTGGCAAATCGCTTAGATGAGAATGTTTTAAACGCAAGTAATGGTAGTGAGAAAATTTACACTATCAATAGTTCTAAATTTGATTTTAGAAGTATTTTAAATCAAAATAGAAGTTTTCAAGATTCTAGTATTATTTTAAATACTTCTTTGATTAAAACAGCGCTTATAAGCTCACAAATAAGAACTTATGATATAGAGCCTTTTGTGTTATTATCAACTCAGATTAATTATAATCCTATTTTACTAAGTTTAACGCAAATTAACGATAGAAAAAAACTTTTGCTAGCAAATTCCATTTCTAATGAGGATCAAACTCTAAGCTATCTTAATGAGCTTTTTTCGCAAAATATTAACTATAACTGGATAGCGTATGCAACTAGCGTGGGGCTTGATTATTTTTATACGCAGTTTTTAGATAAAGACTCTCAAAGAATTTTCGATGAGAGTTTAAATAATAATCAATTTGACTATAAGGTTAAGATCATACGCTCGCAAGGCTTAGGTTTTACTCCTTTGCAAGATCAGTAAAAACTCTAGTTATAGCCTCATCTATAGGGGCTACTTTTTCATTTTTTAAAAAGGCTAGGGTAAATTCAGCCTCAAAAAGCTTGGTGTTATCTTTGTAAATCTCTTGTTTTATGCAAACTGAAGCTTTTTTAAGCTTTGTGATAAATGTTTTTACTTCTATAAGATCTCCAAGTTTAGCGGGTTTTAAAAAGTTACAATTTGCTTTAGTAAGTAGGAAATGTCCTGTGTTTTTATCAAAAATTTTTGCGTTTTTTTGAAAAAATATCTCACTTCTTGCTCTTTCGCAAAATTTTAAGTAGTTGCTATGATATACCACTCCACCTGCATCGGTATCTTCATAATAAATTCGCATTTGCATTTAAAATCCTTTAGTTTGGTATGATAGTGTTTTTTCTTGCTGTTTTTTGAAGGGAAAAGATGATTAAACCTACTATTAGTGTATAGAGTGTGATTAAAAGATTTTCAAAAGCATTATAGTTGTTATCTCCGATGAGATTTGCTATGCCAAAGATTAGTTTTGGTTTATAGCAAATCACCCAAAAAATAATTATAGAATTAATGCTAACAAATGCTTTCATTGTATCTATACACCTAAATAAAGCTAAAGCAGATAAAATAAAACTTCCTAAAGCGCTTAAGTATAATCCGTAAAAGTTGAATGTATTTAAAATACATAAGCCGTGTTTGTATAGTTTTATCATAAAAAGCATATACACAAACATTCCTATGGTTATGATTAGCCATTTTACATTTAAAACTAAATCTGTATGATGATCGCAAAGTTTGCGATAAAAGAAAATTTGCCATTGCTCGATTATATCTTTTAAATTTTTAATTTTTTTGTGTTTTAGTTCTAATTCTCTAGCATAAAGCTCTTGTGCTCTTAATTCTGAAGCATCGATTAGATTGTGATGAGTTATGCGGTTGCTTTTTAATTTTCTAAATAAATCTCTTAAATTTAAAAATTCATCATAATGATTTTTTTCTATTTCTTCTTCTAATTCTTCATGGTTGTATTGTATGCAATCATGCTCTATATTAAACTGATTGGAAAAAGTACAATTTATGAATTTTGGTTTGTTATCTAAAGTGGCATTGTCAAAAACTACGATATTGTTAAATATTACATTTTTAAAATTTAAATCTTTTGTATATATGTTTTCAAAATTGATAATGCCTTTAAAAGTAATATCTTGAAAATGGTATATTTGCTTTGTTATATTATTAGTGCTAGTTTTATCTCTTTCTTTATTGGAAATAAATTTAACATTATTAAATTCCACTCCACTAAATTTGATTGTATTATTAAAAAAAGAAGTGTTTACAAACCTAGTTTCACCTTCAAAACGCGCTACATTAAAATCAACCCTAGCTTTAAATTCTGCCCTAGTGAAAGAAGTTTTACCTTTAAAAACTGCTTCTCTAAAATTATTTTCTATGTTTTCTTGATTTGTATACTCAGCTAAGAATTTTGTATTTATAAATCTAGCTTCACCTTCAAAACGCGCTACATTAAAATCAACCCTAGCTTTAAATTCTGTGCTATCAAAATAGGCATTATCTTTAAAAACTGCTTCTCTAAAATTATTTTCTATGTTTTCTTGATTTGTATACTCAGCTAAGAATTTTGTATTTATAAATCTAGCTTCACCTTCAAAACGCGCTACATTAAAATCAACCCTAGCTTTAAATTCTGTGCTATCAAAATAGGCATTATCTTTAAAAACTGCTTCTCTAAAATTATTTTCTATGTTTTCTTGATTTGTATACTCAGCTAAGAATTTTGTTTCTATAAACCTAACTTCATCTTCAAATTTTGTTAAACCAAAATCAACTTGATTACCAAAAATCGTGCTTGAAAAACTAACTTTTTTTTCAAAAATACATTGAATAAAACTAACTTTTCTGTGAAAGCTAAATCCTCTAACAATGATTTGATTTTTAAAAATACAGTCTATAAAAAATAATTCTATATTATCATCTGCAAAATAAATATAATCGATTTCGCAGTTTTTTATAGTGATTTTATTTATTTGTTTTTGTTTTAGAATGTTTAAATCAATTTCACTAATGTTAGAGTTGTGAATAGTTATTGTATTCTCATTTATTTTTATATTTGTATCTTTGATATTTTCTTGTATCAATATACCATAAGATTCTAGAAGCTTTTGCATTTATTTTGCCTTGTTTTATGTGTCTAATAAAATGTAAATTTTATCTAAAATGCTATAAGAAAAGCATAAAATATTCTTGATTTTATATCTTATGTTAAAATTGTATTTTATATCATCAAAAAAAAGGAAAATCATGCAAGTATTGCAAAAAATGTTTAAATTGTTAGCTATTATAGCTTTTGTTTTTAGTGTAAATGCTAATGCGTTAAGTGAGGGTAAAGAGTATATCACCTTAAAAACACCTATCCCAAATGCACAAAATTCACTGATAGAAATTTTTTCTTATCGTTGTATTCATTGTTATAATCATCATCAATTTCACACTCTAGCAAAGGTTAAAGAGGCTTTGCCAAATTTAAAATATGATCTTTTTTCGGTAAGCTCTATGAGTGAGTATGGTGGGGTTTTAAATGAAATGTTTGCGTTAGCTTCGTTTAAAGAAAAAGCTTTAGGTTTGGATGTTACTAGCGAAAAAAGTCTTACTTATAAGCTTGCTGATGTGTATTTTATAAGTCATTTTGAGCAAAAGTTAAATTTAAATGATCTTGATTTATTTTATAAAATAGGCTTAAATGCTATCGGTGCTAGTAAAGAAGAATTGCAAAAATTTTTACAAACAAAAGAAGCCAAAGAGCTTTTAACTGCTTATGATGTAGCTAATGAAATTTCAAGAAATTATGGCACACCTGCTTTTGTAGTAAACGGTAAATATCAAATCAATCCTGAGTATATCACTTCCTTAGAAGAATTAATCCGTATAGTTAAAGAACTTTCTACTAAATAAACACACAAAACATTATATCTTTAGTTTCAAGATATAATGTTTTATTTAAATAATAATAAATTATTATTTAATTTTTATTTTATATTTTTATTATCATTTAAGTTGGATTAGTATAAGCTAATATTGTTTATAAGATTTTTTTAATAATTAATTATAAACATATAAAGGAGGCTTAAATGCAAAATAGATTCAACATGTTCTTAGGTTCGGCTTTGTTGGCTGTTTTTGTTTTTAGTGTAAATGCTAATGCGTTAAGTGAGGGTAAAGAGTATATTACTTTAAAAACACCTATCCCAAATGCACAAAATTCTTTGATAGAAGTGTTTTCTTATCGTTGCACGCATTGTTATGATCATCATAAATTCAATACAATCTCAAAAGTTAAAGAAAAATTACCACAATTAACTTATAAATTTTATCCTGTTAGTTCTATGGGTGATTATGGAAAGCAAGCTAATGAAATTTTTGCTTTTGCTGCTTTTAAAGATGAGCAAAATAAAGTAAGTCAAAGTGATAAAAATAGTTTAACTCATAAAGCTTCTGAAGCGTATTTTAATGCTTATTTTAAGAAAAAACAAAGATGGGGAAATGGAGCTAACCCTGAAGCGTTTTATGAAGTAGGATTAAAAGCAATTTCAGCAAGCAAAGAAGATTTAGATAATTTTTTAAAAACTCCTGAGGCTAGTGAAATTTTAAAATCTTACGAAAGTGCTAATGATATTTCTAAAAACTATGGTACACCTGCTTTTATAGTAAATGGTAAATATCAAATTACACCGCAAGCTATCACATCTCCACAAGTTTTGATAGAAATAACAGAAGAGTTAAGTAAGATGTAGTTTTTGGAGTATTTTATGAGTTCTTGTCCTGCTAGTAGAGTTAGTGCTTGGCAAAACACTAGAATGCCTTGGTTAATAATGGTTATAGCTATGATAAGTTTAACTTTCATAGCACACTTTTTGTTTCAAGAATATCTTTATATGGAGCCTTGTGAGCAGTGTGTTTATATAAGATTTGCTATGTTAACTATGGCTTTTGGTGGTATTTTAGCTTTGATAGATCCTAAAAATGATTATTTGAAAATTTTTGCATATACTTTTGTATTTTGGGGTATATGGCTTGGTATAGAGTATTGTATTACTCTTAATCATATTCATGAAGTAGTGCATTCAGAAAATCCTTTTGCTGGGGTTGATGGATGTAGAGAAATTCCTATATATCCTTTTAATTTACCATTGCATGAATGGGCGCCAGGATGGTTTTTACCAACAGGTGAGTGTGGCATGGATACACCTATAGTACCTGAAGATGTTTATGGTAGTTTAAATGCTTTTCAGAAATTTTTTGTTGGAACTCCTCCAAATTTTGAGGATGGGTTATATAGCAATGGTTGGTATTTGATTCCTAGTATGGAATTTATGAATATGGCGGTTTGTTGCTTATTGGCTTTTGTTGTTTGTTTGGTGATTTTAGGAGGTATGTTTATTTCTTATGCATTTTCACATCCTAAGGCTAAAATTTATGCTTTGATTGTTTTGGTGTTTGTGATTATTCTTAAAATTTTAGGTGAGCCAAGTGTGCAAATGGCTTAGTAGTATTAAAAAAAGGAGAAAGAATGAAAATTAGTAAAATTGTAAGTAGTATTTTGCTTGCTAGTAGTGTTGTTGTAGTTGCACCTAATGTTTCTTTAGCTATGGGTGGACCTAGTGGTGCTAGTATTAATTGGGAGATTCAAGGTAAAATTGGTGCTATAAAAATAAATCCTTATGGTTTATCCCCGCTTAGTGCTGTAATTATGGATGGTGGATATAAACTAAGTGATGTAAGTGTAACTATAGTTCCAAAACCAAATGGACAGACTATATCTTATAAGGTTAGCCCTAATAAAATTAAAACATATGGAGGAATTCCTGTTTTTGGACTTTATCCATCATATTTAAATACAGTAAAAGTAAGTTATACCAAAACTGCTTTTGGAAAAAGTGAAAAAGTAGTAGATGAGGTATATAAAATAGCAACTGGTGGGGTAAATATAGAAGCTAGTGGAAGTCTTATGCAAAGAGGTGTACCTTTTGAAAAAGTAGAAGTGATTAAAGTAGATAAAGGTTTTGAAGATAGATTGTATTTGGTTAATAATGCTCCAGGAAGACAAAGTGGAAAAGGTTCTCAATCTGTATGGAATAACCCAGCAGGTGGCGCAATGGAGTGGGATGAGAATTCAAATGCATTTATCATTGACACTAAAGGTGAAATTCGTTGGTATTTAGATAGTGACAAATTAATGGATTGGGGTAATATTTATAAGCGTGGTATTATGATGGGTTTTCATCAAAATGAAGATGGGGCTTTGAGTTTTGGATTTGGTCAAAGATATGTTAAGTATGATTTAATGGGTAGAGAAATTTTTAATCGTATTTTACCTTCTTCTTATATAGACTTTTCTCATTCTATGGATGATATGCAAAATGGAAATTACCTTTTAAGGGTAGCTTCTGCCAATGTTAAGCGTCCTGATGGTAAAAATGTGCGTTCAGTGCGTGATGTGATAGTAGAAGTTGATAAAAATGGCAATGTGGTAGATGAGTGGAGGCTTTTTGAAATTTTAGATCCATATAGAGCAAATATTATAAAAGCTTTAGATCAAGGCGCTGTTTGTTTGAATATTGATTCTAGTAAAGCAGGTGTTACTTTAAGTGATGAGGATTTAGCTAAAATGGATGCAAGTGATTCTTTTGGCGATATAGCAGGCACTGGAGTAGGGCGTAACTGGGCTCATGTAAATAGTGTAGATTATGATCCAAGTGATGATAGCATTATCATTTCAAGTCGTCATCAAAGCGCTATTATAAAAATAGGGCGTGATAAAAAAGTAAAATGGATACTGGGAGCACATAAAGGATGGGGAGAAAAATATAAAAAAGCACTTTTGCAACCTATTGATAAAAATGGTAAAAAAATAGTTTGTGAAGATGAGTATAGTAAATGCCCTGGTTATGAAAATGAAGATGGTGGTTTTGATTTTACATGGACACAGCATACTGCATTTAGAATAGATGAAAAATCTGATAAAAGATATATTTATATCACAGCTTTTGACAATGGTGATGCAAGGGGTATAGAACAACCTGCTTTTGCTTCGATGAAATACTCAAGAGCGGTTGTGTATAAAATAGATCAAAAAAATAAAACCGTAGAACAAATTTGGGAGTATGGTAAGCAAAGAGGTAATGAGTGGTTTTCGCCTGTTACTTCTTTAACTGAGTATCATAAAGATAAAAACTCTATAGTGGTTTATAGTGCTACTGCTGGAATGGCTTTTGATTTAAACAAAGGTGTTGCTTTGGGTGAACCAAGACCTGAAATAGATGAGTTTAAATGGGGAGCTAAAGAGCCTTCGGTACAAATTCGCTTTAGTGGAGCAAGTACTGGTTATCAAGCTATGCCTATTGATTTAGAAAAAGCATTTGAATGAGAAAAAAAGGGCTTTCTTTAAAGCCCTTTAATTTTTATAAATATCCTGCACCTAAAGCTAAGAAATAACCTACTATACAAGAAACAATTACACCAATTAAGCCTGGTAAGATAAAGCTATGATTGATAACAAATTTACCTATTTTTGTAGTGCCTGATCTATCAAATTGTATAGTTGCAAGATCGCTTGGATAAGTTGGTAAAATATAATATCCATAACAAGCTGCTGCAAAAGCGATAATAATGCCTGGTTCAACACCAATTCCTAGTGCAAGTGGGACAAATGCTGCGATTGCTGCTGCTTGAGAATTAACAAATTTAGAAATTAATAAAAGCATAACTGCATAAGTCCAAGGGTGTTCTATAACGATATTTCCTAAAGATTCTTTCATCATAGGAGTATGCACTGCAAACATGGTATCTGCCATCCAAGAAATTCCAAAAACAGCTACTAAAGCTATCATACCTGATTTAAAAATTTCATTTTTTGCAATTTTGCTTGCATCAAGTTTAGTAAAGATGATGAGTGCTGCACCTGCTAAAAGCATAAACATTTGAATTACTGCAACCATATTCATAGGTTTAGTAACACCTTTTGAAGTAAATTGCGGTCTAAGTTCTGGGAAGGCTCCAAGTATAGCTACTATTGCAATAGCGCCTAAGAAAATCCACATAGCTACCCATTGAATAGTTGGAAGTTTTTGACCAAGAAGAGTTTTGCTATCACCATAGATGTATTCTCTTTGTTCTGGATCTTTGATTCTAGCTTGAAAGTCTGCATCTTTATCAAGATCTTTTCCTCTAAACCAAGAAAAAATTCCTATAGCTAAAACACCTACCAAAGTAGAAGGTATAGTAATAGCAAGTAAATCCACATAACCATCAAAACCTGCTAAAGGATGTTTGTTGATTTCTGGATTTAAAAGTAGTGCTGTTAAGCTTACAACAGCAACTGAAACAGGGCTTGCGATGATACCAAGCTGAGAAGAAATACTAGAAGCAGCCATTGGTCTTTCTGGGCGTATGCCGTTTTTAATAGCAATGTCGTAAATAATAGGCATCATGGTATAAACAACATGTCCGGTTCCGCAAAGCATGGTTAAAATACAAGTTACAAAAGGTGCTAAGATGGTTAAAAATTTAGGATTTTTTCTTAAAACTCTTTCTGCTACTTGTAACATTACATCTAAACCACCGCTAGCTTGCAAGGTTGCACTAGCAACAACAACAGCTAAGATGGTAAGCATAACATCAATTGAAGGTTTTCCAGGTGCTACAGCAAAACCAAAACTTAAAACCAATAAACCTATACCGCCTAGTAAACCAAGAGCGATACCGCCTTTTTTTGCCCCATAAAAAAGACAAATAAGAACTACAGCTAGTTGGATACTAAATTGAGTGCCTTCGCTAAGGCTAGTTAGTATTTCCATACTCTCTCCTTGTTTGTAAAATATGCGAGAGTATAATGCAAGTTTTATTAATAGTAAATAAAATTTTTTATTATTTAAATAAATATTTACCAATATTTTGAATTTATTTGTCAAAATATTGGTTTTTTTATCTATATATTACTGGTGATTTTTTAAAATTGTAAAAAGAATTTTACTGATTTTTTCGATAGAAGCTATTTCGCATTTTTCATCTGTTGAATGTGGACTATATATATTTGGCCCTATAGAACAACATTCTAGAGGTTGTTTTTCGCTGATAATACCACATTCTAAACCAGCATGTATAGTGTAAAGCTTGGCGTTTGGATTTTCTTTTTTAAAATAACTTAGAATTTCTTCTCCAAATTTAGTATCTTTATTAGCCCAAGGTGGATAAAAATTTGCACTTGAAACTTCACAGCTTTGCATTTTAAAATAGGTTAAGGTTTCAAATTCTATATTTTTAAGCTCTTGTAAATCATTTGATCTTGCAAAAAGTTCAAAATGAAATTTACCTTCTTTTTCATAAGCTAATGAAAGATTGATACTTGTTTGGACTAAATTTAGATGATGATTAAAAGTTCTAACACCTTGTGCAAAAGCATTGATAAGATTTAAAATGATTTGAGAATTTTTATAATATGTTCTTTTGATTTTACCTAGATATTTTACTTTAAAATGATTATTTTCTTTTGGAGGATTTTTAAAAAATGCTACGATTTTAGCATGTTTTGGTATTGAATTTATTCTCTCGCCTGCTTTAAACTCGCAAAGTTCGCCTTGATTTTGAGTGATAAAGTGACTTGCTTCTTTAATAGAAGATTTGATGTTTTTAACAATATCAATCCCTGAATGCCCACCTTTAAAATCTATTGCCTCTATTTCATAGCATTCATCTTCTTTTTCATCTATTTCTAATTTCAAATTAGCAAAAATATCTACTCCGCCAGCACAACCTATAACAACTTCATCATCACTTTCATGGTCTAAATTTAACAGCTTGTTTGAAATCAAAGTATGTGTAAGATTATTTGCTCCACAAAGGCCAACTTCCTCATCATTAGTAAAAAGACATTCGATATTTTCAAAGTCTTTTAAAGCTTGCATCATTAATGATACTCCTATGCCATTATCTGCACCTAAACTTGAGTTTTTAGCTTTTAAATATCCATTTTCTTCGTACATTTGTATATTTGGAGCCTCCCCCATGCAAACCATATCATAATGGCTTTGTAAACAAATTTTTGGATTTCCTTTGTATGCGTGGATATTACCTGCATTATCAACGCTTACTTGACAGTTGTGACTTTTAGCAAAATCAATGAGAAAATTTTTTAATTCTTCGGTTTTAAAACTACAATGAGGTATTTGAGTAATTTGTTTAAAATTTTGTATAATTTCTTGCATAAATTTCTCCTTTTTATTGTAATTATGGCATATTTTTATATAGATGAGGTTTAAATGAAAATTTCTAAAAAGCAAATTAAATTATTAATAACCTTATTAAAAGAGCCAAAGAAAATTTTAATTGTACTTTTTTTATTTGCTTTTGCTTATATTTTAAATTATGATAGTGGTTCATATATTAATGCTAAGGTAAATCGTGTGGTAGATGGAGATACTATTGAGGCTAAATTTGAAAATGAAAAACTTAAAATCAGACTTTTTGGTATCGATGCGCCTGAGAGTGATCAAGCCTATGGAAAAATGGCTACGCAATTTTTAAAAGCTATTGTATTAAATAAAGAAGTTGTTTTAAATGTAAAAGATGAGGATAAATATGGTAGAATTTTGGCCATTGTGTACCTAAATGATAAAGATATCAATCAAGTTATGGTTAAAAATGGTTTTGCTTGGGCTTATGAATATTATAGTGATTTATATGTAAATGAGCAAAACTATGCTAAAGAAAATAAAAAAGGTTTATGGGTAGATGAAAATCCTATAGAGCCTTATAAATGGCGTAAACAAATAAGATTAAAATAGGAAAAGAGATGTTTAAAAAAATATTTTTCATTGGATTTGTAGTATTGTTTTTTGGTGGCTGTTTTGTCAATGAAAGAGGAATTTCAAACCGCTTTTATGATGATTGTAAAGAATATTATGATGCAAGTGGGACTTACCATAAAGAATGCCCAAAGAATTGGGTGGATTTACCTTTAACCCCCGATTCCTTTTAAGGCCGCATTGAGTTCTTCTTGTGTTGTTTCTTGTTTAGCAGGTTCTTGTTGGTTTTGGTTGTTGTTTGTGGTGTTTTGACTCTGTTTAAGCTTAAATATATGATCTTCGGTTGTGACAACTTGAAAAGAAGCATCAAAAATTTTAATCTCATTCACAAAACCAACTACCTTAACTTCTCTTTTTCTTGAGTCATCACTAAATAAAGCACTTGCTTCAAGGTTTAGAATATCACCAACTTTTAAAGGAGCATAAAAAAAGCTTCTTGAGCCTATTAAGACGCTAAATTCTTTATTGATTGCAGCTTGAGCTATATAATTTGCTGCATTAAATACAAAACCACTATGCACTAATCCTAGCTCATCTACTGCCATATCATGGGTTGTGATTAAGATACCTTTAGCAAAATTTTTTTCTATATGAGAAATGCTTCCTGCTAAAGTATTGTTTATCCCTGGACAAGTGATGAGTTCTGATTTAATGCGATTTAATTCTTCAGGATCTATCAATTCTTCTATGCTAACAGCACTTGCTGCTCTTGCCATTTTTACACCTTTAATTTAACATAAACTCTTTTTGGTGCTTCATAACCTTCGCAAGTTAAATTTGAGTCATTTTCATCTAAAAATTGATCTAAAGAAAAAGAATCAATCCATTGTGTTTTTCTTTGTTCTTCAAAATCAGTTTGTTTAGTTGCTATAACTTCAAATTCACTAAATCCAGCTCTATAACACCAATTTCTTAAACCCAATATCGACGGAATGAAAAAAATATTTGGTATTTTTGAATAAGTTTTTTGAGGAATGAGTGCAATTTCTCTTTCATCTTCTATATACATAGTATCTAAAAAGACTATACCATCTTTATTTAAAGATTGCTTGAGTTGTTTTAGCATGGCTATAGGATCGCTACGATGATAAATTACGCCAAGACAAAAAATCACATCAAATTTTATGCCATAATTTGGTACATCAGCCACACCTAAAAGCTCATATTGTATAGGAGTTTTTGCAATAGAGTTTAAAAGTAAAAATTGTAAATAATACTTAATAGAAGGATCAAAACCTATGAGTTTTGAAGGATTAAATTCAAGCATTTTAAACATATAATAACCATTATTGCAGCCAATATCTGCAACTATTTTGCCTTTGATCTCTTGCATATATGGCTTTAATATATTAAATTTTATAAAACTTTGCCATTCTGTGTCTATGAATAAATCATTGATTTTAAAAGGTCCTTTGCGCCAAGGTTTTAATTCTAAGGCAATACTATTAATTTCATCATCTAAGCTTTTATCATAAAAAATATCAAAGCTATCATTTATAAGATAACTTGATTTTTGAATTTTGATACTAAGTTTTTGGATTTTTTCATATAAAGGATGTTTTAAAACTTGCTTTAACAAAGCATTATCTTGCATATTTTTCCTTGAAAAACTCCCTTATTTGGGAGTTTTTGTTATTGAAGCAAACTTGCTAGTTTAGTTTGCAACATTACATTTGAGTGAGCATTTGCAAATAAAAATGCATTTTCTTTTAAGTAGTTTGCATTAAAATCATTGATATTTTGTGCTAAGTCATTATTTTGCAATTTGCTTTCAGCTTCTTTAGTATTAATGCTAGTTTGCAAAGATGAGTTGATGTTAGAATGGATAGCATTAATCCCAGCACCAATATCTGCGCGTAAAGAACCTACTTGATCTTGAAAATCGCGAATTCCATCTTGGTTTTCAAGGCTTAAGTTTGCTGTGCTTGGTTGATTTAAATTAATACTTTCAACCCCAGCTCCAACAACAAAATCCATACTTTGGAAGACATTTTTTCCATTAAAAGTTGCATTTGAAAATGCATCATTGATTGAACTTATAAGTTTATTTGCTTCGGCATTTAGCATACTTTTTTGTCTATCATTTAATGCGGCACTATTTGAGCGTACAGAAAGTTCATTAAGTCTATCTGCAGTGGCTGAGATATTGTTTAGTGCTGAGTCTGCAATTTGTAAAACACCTACTGAATCATAAGCATTTAAAATGCCTTGATCTATAGTGCTATACTGACTTCTTAAAGAATCAGCTATGGCTAAATTTGCCCCATCGCTTCCATCTATAGCACGCATTGTGGCTATATTTTCTAAAGCTTTTTCTTGGCTTTTTTGAGCTTGATTTAAGTAATGGTTTTGTTGAGTTGTTCCTATATCGCCTATTTTCATCTTTGACTCCTTTTAAAGACTTGTTTTATTATATCACTTTTTTGTCTTAAAATTTAAAAAAAACAAAATTACTTGTGATAACATGATAATTTTCATCACAACTTCACTTGCACCATGAATTTTTATAAATTCTTGAGTCTTAGTTGCTTCTTCTCCTAAGCTTTGTGCTTCTAAAACATAAGCAGTGAAGTAAAATACAAAAAGCAAACTTAGTGCCAAAATGATTAAAGAAAGCATAAATTTTGAAAAATTTATTTTAAAAGTTAAATTTTTATCCTTAAATGAGAAAATTTCCATTAAAATAGATAAAACACTTACACCTAGCAAAACATAACCAAATTGCACAAAAATGTGTGTCATTAAAAGCCCACTTTGAAAATGAGTTAAAACCCCTTCGCCTATGAATTTAGCAGGATAAAATATAGTCGGAGCTAAAAACACACCTATGCTAATTTCAATCCCAATTAAACTTGCTAGCAAAAATAAATATATTGATTTCATATTTTCTCCTATAAAAAGATAATTATAGTCTAATTTTTTAAATTCCACGCAACAAAGGTTCTATCAAATCCATTATAATCTTGATAAAAAGTAGCCTTGAAGCCATTTTCCTCTAAAATTTTATTTAAAATTGCTTTTTGATCATAACCAAACTCACACGCTAAGACTTTTGTGTTATGATTTTTGGCAAAAAGGATAATTTCATGTAAAATTTCCCAACCTTTATCCCCGCCAAATAAAGCATTATGCGGTTCATTTTGCACCCATTTATCCAAAGGATAATTATTTTTTATATAAGGAGGATTAGAAAAAATAAAGTCAAAACTTCCTTGCGTAGTTTTAAAATCACAAAGTTGAAAATCAATCAAATTTGAAACATTATGAAAATCTGCATTTTTTTTAGCAAGATCTAGTGCCTTTGGATTAATATCACAAGCTTGTATGAAAATTTGCTTTAACTTTGCTAGAGAGATACTTAAAATTCCACTCCCAAAGCCAATTTCAAGTATATTTTCAAAAGAGTTATGATCTAAAATTTCTAAGCATCTTTCAAGTAATATTTCACTATCAAAACGCGGTATTAAAACCCCTTTTTCAATAAAAAAATCTAAACCATAAAATTGCGTTTTTTGAAATAAATATTCAAAAGGCTCGCCATTTAAAAACCTATCTACATATTCTAAAAAAACTTTTTCATCGATTTGAAATTCAGGATTTAAAAAAATCCAAGCCTTATCTTTTTGTAAAAGCTCACAAAGAATAAAAAGTATATATTCTTTGTGAGTAGGATCTTTTGCGTAAGCTTGCTTTAAGGCCTGTTTGATTGAAATCATTGCAAAGCTTTGATTCTATCATAAATGCAAGGATGGCTTAGATGAAAGAAGGTATAAATTTTACTTGTTTTAACAAAGGCTTTATTTTCTTTTGCTAAGGCTATGAGGGCATTTTTCATATCTTCTTTAGAACTTAGTTTTGCTCCATGTAAGTCAGCATTAAATTCATTTTTTTGACTCATTTTATTAAGTAGCGGGGAGATAATAAAAGTAAAAATATTTCCAAAAATCAATAAAAGCGCAAAAACTCCAGCATTTACTCCATCCAAATGACTTTCAATATAAAAAAAGCTTGGTAAATGTGCAAAGATAAAAAATAAAGCAAAAAGCATCAAAGCACTAGAAAATAACATTTTTAGTAAATCTTTATGCACAAAATGTCCTAGCTCATGACCTAAAACAGCAATGAGTTCTTTTTCTTTTAAAGCATTTAAAAGTGTATCAAAAAGCACCACTCTTTTGCTTTTAAATAAACCGCCAAAATAAGCATTTAATCTTTTATCCCTTTTACTTGCATCAATAACATAAACACCATTTGCACTAAAGCCACATTTTTGCATTAAATTGGTGATTTTTTCTAATAAATTTTCATCTTCGAGTTTTTTCATTTTATTAAACATAGGTGCAATAAGTGTAGGGTAGATGAGATTTATAATAAGTATGATTATAAAGCTTAAAGCAAAAGCAACGATCCACCAGTATGTGTTAAAAAATTCAAAGCAAAATACTAAAGCATAGATAATTAAAAAGCCAAAAATAAGCATTAGGGCTAAAGATTTGATACTATCTTTAATAAAAAGTACTAAAGTCATATTTGAAAATCCGTGTTTTTTGTCTTTTACAAAGCTTTCATAATAACTAAGTGGTAAATTTAAAATACTAATAATAAATAAAAATGTAAGTAAAAATAAAGTATTTTCTAAAGTAGAATTTTCTTTTATAAAAATTTCTTTTAAATATAAAAAGCCAAAGCCAATCCAAGAAATATTAATCATCAGATTATAAAGATTAGAAAAGATTTTGTATTTTTCATTTTCTATAGCGATATTTGCAGCATTTTTATAATCATGCTCATTTAAAATAATTGCTTGTTTTTCTCTTTCTTTTTTTAAAAAAGAAATTTGCATATAAGATATAAAAACCAAAAAGGTCGTGTAAATACATAAAATAGTTATTAAAGTCATAATTTTTTCCTTAAATAAATTTGAGTAATTTTATCTTATTTAAAATATATAAAGTTAATCAGTGCTTTCACTTTTTTCCAAAACCTCAAAATAAGCTTCTTCTAAAATACTAAGTTCATTTTCTAAGGAATTTAGTTTTTCATAAAGGGTATTTATACCTAGCTCTTGATAGATTGCAGGATTGCTTAGAGCATTTTTGATTTCTTTGATTTCTTCTTCTAATTTATGAATTTTATCAGGATATGAGTTTAAAATTTCATTTTCTTTATAGCTTAGTTTTTTATTTGATTTTTCTTTTGTTTTTACACTTGTTGTGGTGTTTGTTTCTAAACTTTTAGAAAATTCTTCAAAGTCTTTGTATTCTTTTTCGTTTTCTAAATATTCGCTGTAAGAAAGAACTTCTATGTTAATATTTGCATTATCTTCAAAAGCATAAAGTTTAGTTGCTATTTTATCAACAAAATATCTATCGTGTGATACAAGCAAAATCGCACCTTCAAAAGAAAGTAAATATTCTTCTAAGATATTAATTGTAGCTATGTCTAAATCATTTGTTGGCTCATCTAAAACTAACACATCATATTCTTTAGTAAAAAGCAAGGCTAGAGCAACTCTGTTTTTCTCTCCTCCGCTTAAAACACTTACGCTTTGTTCTAAAAATTCTTTTGGAAATAAAAATTGTTTTAAATACCCATAAACATGCATATTTTTACCACGCACTTGAATGTGATCACCGCCATTTGGGCAAAAAATTTCTAAAAGTTTTTTATCGGTATTGAGTAAGCTTCTGCTTTGATCAAAATAGCCTATTTTAACTTCACCTCTTTTAATCTCCCCGCTATCAAGTGGAATTTGATCAAGTAAAATTTTTAAAAAAGTAGATTTGCCACAGCCGTTTTTACCTACTATAGCTATGCGTTCACCTTGTAAAATTCGTGCATTAAAGTCTTTAAAAAGTGTCTTGCCTGCTATGGATTTTGAGATATTTTTAAGTTCAAAAAGCATTTTTTTGCGGTTTTGACTTTGGATTTGATTGAAATTTTTACTTGCTCTTTTAATCTCAAGTTGTAAGCGTTTGATAGCTCCTGGGTTTTTCTTGGCTTCTTCGCGCATTTTAAAAATGCGTTCTTTACGCCCTTCGTTGCGCTTAAGTCTAGCTTTAACTCCTCTTCTTAGCCATTCTTCTTCGCTTTTTAATTGTTTAAGTAAGGTTTCATGGCTTTTAGCTAAGGAAGCTAAAATAGCTGCTTTTTTTTCTAGATATTGCGTATATCCACCCTCAAAAATGCTTAATTTTCCTGCTTCTATTTCTACGCATTTTTGCGCTATCGCATCGATAAAATATCTATCGTGAGAGATGAAAATAACACACATTTTAGAAGCTTTCAATCTTTCTTCTAAAAAGCTACTCATATATACATCTAGGTGGTTGGTTGGCTCATCAAGCAATAAAATATCAGGATTTTTCAGCAAAAGCGTGCAAAGTCCTACACGTCTTATTTCACCCCCGCTTAAAGAGCAAAGTGCTCTGTCTTTATACTCTAATAGTTTAAACTCTTCTAGTATTCTTTGTATTTTTTGGTCTAAATTCCATGCATCTTTTGAATCTATAAATAAACTTAATTCATCTACTTTTTTTAAATATTCTTTATTTTCAGGATCAAGAGCTAATTTTTCGTTATAGTTTTCAAATTCTTTTAAGGCCTTGTAAATTTCTTCAAGTTCTTTTTTGATAGCCTCGCTCACGCTTAAGGTGCTTTCAAAGCTTACTTGTTGGCTTAGCATACCTATGCTAGTGTTATTTTGTTTAATCACTCTACCGCTATCTAGTTTTAAAGTTCCCATAAGGGCTTTTAAAAAGCTTGATTTTCCTTCGCCATTTTTACCTATAATGGCGATTTTTTCTCCTAAATTTGCACTAAAATTTGCATTTTCTAAAACTATTTTTGTATTAAATTTCTTATTTGCATCGATTAAATCTATTAAAGCCAAATTTCTTTCCCAAATGTTTTTTGCGATTTTACTTTAAAAAGTATTAATTTTGCTTAAATAAAATTACACTATGAGAGTGTTTGTTTTTTTTACTTTATTAGTTTTATTTTTTGCTTTGGCAAATTGGTATATTTATAAAAGATTTTTAAGTAAGGTTGATTTTTTAAAACCTTATAAGAAGTTTGTATTAGCTTTTGTTTTAATGGTTTTTGCATGTGAATTAATCTTTTTTGTAAATATGCGCGGGGATTTTTTGCACGAAAAGCTTTATTATATTTTAGCGATTTTTCCTACTATTACCTGCTTTTTTTTACTTTTTGGAGTGGTTTTTGAAATTGCTTCTTGGATTTTTTTTAATGAAAATAAAAAAGAGCAAATTTTTAGCCTTCAAAGAAGAAAGTTTTTGAAATTAATTTTTGATTCTTGGCTTATTATACTTAGTGTTAGTATGGTGTTTAAAGGCTTTGTAAATGCTATCAGCACGCCTAAGGTTAATGAAGTAGATATTAAAATTAAAAATTTAAAAGAAGATTTAAACATAGCTTTACTTTCTGATATACATTTGGGAAAAAATTTAGGTGAAGATTTTTTAAAAACCTTGATTGATGAGGTTAATGCTTTAAATGCTGATATAGTCATTATAGCTGGGGATTTAATCGATGCAGATATAGCTAGTATGTCTTATATTAATTTATTAGAAAATTTTAAATCAAAATATGGTACTTATTTTGTTTATGGAAATCATGAGTATTACAATGATATAAATGCAATAAGCAAAAAGCTTAAAACGCTTAAAAATTTCAAAGTTTTAGAAGATGAAAGTATTGATTTTGGGAATTTTACTTTAAGTGGGACTTTGGATTTAAGTGCTAAGCGTTTGGGTTTTAAAGAAAGTAATATAGAAAAAATCAAAACTCAAATCAATCAAGAAAAAGTTAATATTTTAATCACGCATCAACCAAAATATGTAAAAACTTATGATGTAAGTGGGTTTGATTTGATTTTATCAGGACATACACACGCAGGACAAATTTTCCCTTTTTCTTTGCTAGTATATCTAGAACAAGGCTTTGTGTATGGGCTTTATAAATTAAGCAAAGATAGCTTGCTTTATGTAAGCAGTGGAGCTGGTTTTTGGGGACCTGCTGTGAGATTTTTAGCTCCTAGTGAGATAGCTTTGATTAGATTAAAAGGAGAATGAGTGGGATTTAGTAATAGTGCTTCAAAAATGTTTGGAATCATAGCAAAATATAAATTTCCAAAAATCATACAAAAAAACATTAATAAAGCTTATGTAAATGCTTTTAATATCAATATGAGCGAATTTAAACCCTTAGAAGAATACGAGAGTTTAAATGCTTTATTTACAAGAACTTTATTAAATGAGCGAGAATTGGAAGATGGCTTTGTAAGTCCAAGTGATGGTAAAATTTTAGAACTTGGAAGTAGTTTTCAAAATGATTTAAAAGAAAATTTAGCCTTTAGCATTAAAGGTTCAAGTTATAGTATAGAAGAGCTTTTAAAAAACTCAGCTAGCAAAGAAGAATTAGAAAATGGCATAGATTATGCAAATATTTATCTATCTCCAAAAGATTATCATCATTATCATGCACCTTGTAATATGCAAATTTTAAGTGCTACTTATATGAGTGGAGCTTTATTTAGTGTGAGTGAGGTAAAGTTAGCTAAGATTATAAACCTTTATACTAAAAATGAAAGAGTAGTTTTAAAGTGCTTAGTGGAGGGAAAATTTATACTTTGGATGGTATTTGTGGGTGCGCTAAATGTTGGTAAAATGCATTTTAGCTTTGATACTAGTATACAAACTAATGCTGCAAATTTTGATTTTACTCATACTTATGAAGATCTTTTTGTAAAAAAAGGTCAAAGACTTGGAAATTTTGAGCTAGGTTCAACTATAGTTTTAATCGCTCAAAAAGGATTTTTAAAATTTAGCAAAAATGCTTATGAGCAAGTTGAATTTTCTAAGAAGATTGCGGACTTTGCTTAGTCTCATCTTCATTAGCAACTTTATATAAAAAGGCAAAAATTTCAGCCACTGCTTTATACATATTAGGTGGGATTTCATCGCCTAGATCAAGCTTACTAAGCACCTCTACTAAGTCTTTATCCTCTTTTATGGGTATGCCATTTTCTTTGGCTAAAGAGATGATTTTAGCAGCGTTTTCACCTTTAGTATTAGCTAGAATTTTTGGTGCATTTTGATCTTCTTTGTTATAGCCTAGCGCAACGGCTTTTTTTGTTTTTTTAGCCATTTTTAAGCCCTTGTATCAAAACCCATATTAAAGTCATTGTATTCTTCTTGATTGTGAAATTTGCTTTTAACTATATCACTGATGAAAAAATTAGAGCTTAGAAGTCCTACTTTAACTAAGGCTTTTTTTAGCTCATGTGCTCTTTCGTAAAGTTTTTTTCTAAAATTAGCATTTTCTATCATCATATTTATATCAATGTATTTATCATTACTTAGTGATAAAAATACATTGATTTTTCCTAATTTTTCAAATTCAAGATTAATTTGTGCATAAAATTTATCTTTTTTGCCGCGCTTAAAAACTACATTAGATTTTTCTAAATCATCCCAAAAGAAAGGTAAAAAAGTATGAATGCTATTATTAGCTAAAGATAAAAGCTGGTTAAATTCAAGCTGAGCTATAAGACGATTTGCTTGATTTAGTATGCTTTCATTGTCTAAATTTTTAGCCAGATTAGAAACTTGTAAAAGAGTGGATTTGATATCTTTTTGCAATTCTGAAGAAATTTCTGCAGTATCTTTTGGAGTAATTTTTCCAAGATCTTTTATAGAAAGTTCTAATTTTTTTTCTATGTTTTTTATATCATCTAAAGAATTTTTTGCTTCATAATTTTTAGGATCTAAAGCTTTTAAAACCTCATTGAGTTTTCTTCCTATTAGGCCTAGTTCTTTGTTAAGATTATTTAAAAGCTCTTCTTGCAAATTTTGACTAAAATTAAGATTTTTACTTACATTTTGTTTGAAAATATCTTCTAGTAAAATTTTACCTGAAGCGCTTTTAAATATATCTTCTAATTTAGTATTATTTGTTTGTAAATTTTGACTTTTACTATCATTTTTGCTTGGTTCTTCAGCATTTTTTTGCTGTGTTTTTGGTTCTTCTTTAGGATTTTCTTTGATATCTTTACTTTGTGGTATTTTTTCTTCTTTTGTGTTTTGAATTTCTTTATCTTTTACTATGCTTTCTTGTTTTTGTTGAATTTCTTTTTTATCTTCTGTGTTTTTTTGTGGAGTTTTTATTTCTTCTTTTAACTCTTCTTTGATGTCTTTAGCGTGTGGAGTTTTATTTAAATTTTCTTGTGTTGTTTCAGTTTTGTTTTTGTGATTTTTTATGTCTTTTAAAAGCGTTATAAGATCTTTAATGTTTTGACTAAGTTCTTTTAGTATATGCGTATTTTGAATTTTTATATTTTCAGGTTTGGCTAGTTCTTTGTTGATAAGTGCTAAATTTTTACTGAGATTTTTAATGAAATTATTAGCAATATTTTGTAGCTTTTCTTGGCTAATGGAATTTGGATTTTTATTGATATAGTTTTTAAAATTTTCTATTTTATCAAATAGTTTAAAAAGTGTCTTGTAGTTTGTATTTTCTAAAGAAATTTTATTATCTTTTTTATGATTTTGTAAGATGTGAATAAGTTCTTTTAGTGTACTTGTGGCGTCAAGATTTTTAAGATCTAAATTACTTATATCGCGTTTTAGATTTTCACTAGTAGCTCCTTTTATGGTATTTAAAAGATTAAAAAAGCTTTGTGGTAAATTTTGCTCTTTTAAAGAATGATTGAGTTTTGCTTCTAAAAATACACCTGAATTTTTTACCAAAGATGAAAGATTTTTATTGTTGATATCTTTAGCGGGTTTAACTAGATCTTCTAAAACTTTAAGCAGCTTTTCAAATTCAGGTTTTTTAGAAAGCTCTGCTTGAAGTTTTTTAACTTCATTGGCAAAATTAGGTGCAAAATTTAAATCTTTGTGATTTTTTAATACTGCTAAATCAGGATCTTTGTTGGTTTTGATTTGATCTAAAAGTTTATTTAATAATTCTTGTAATTTTTGATCGATTTTGCTTACATAATCTTTAGGTAATTTGATTTCGGGATCATTTTTAGAAAATAAAGGATTTTTTAAAGCATCATTAAGTGAGGTTTTTTTGTCTGATTTCTCGCTTTTGTTCTCTTTGTTTGTTTCGTTTTTTGCAAATTGATTTTGATTGTTAGAAATATTAGTTATCATCTAGCATTACCATATTACCTGGTTTTCTTTTAAATTTGGTTAGATTTTTAAATTTTGGTTTATCTATAGCAAAGGCAATTAAAACAGTTAATAAAACAATGTAAAAATACATAAAACCATTGCTTTCAAAATAATACATCAAAGTCCCAAGCACAGCGGGTGCAAATAAAGCACCAAAAGAATAAGTAAAAAGAACCGCTCTGCCAAGCTCAACTCTTTTGCTAGAATCATCAAGCATGTCATTTGCCCTAGCTAAAGAAAGAGCGTATAAACAACACATTCCCATACCTAGTAAAAAGCCAAAAAAGTATTTTAAATAAATATTATAGCTTAATAACAAAATACAAAGCATAGCACTTAAAGCGGTAAAAGCACATAAAATAATAGCAAATTTACGACTAATTTTATCAGAAAGAGTTCCGATGAAAAGTTGAGATATAAATCCTCCTAACATGGTACAAAATATAAAAATCGACGCCTCTTTTGCGCCAAATCCTTGTATAAGTATAAATAAAGAAGCCATGGAGAAAAATCCATTTAAAAGCATACCTGCTATAAAGCTTGTCACTAAAGCTAAAGGCACTATATCAAAAACTTTAGGGATGGAAATTTTGGTTTTTTGTGGTAAAACCGGCTCTTTAATACGGATTAAAAATAAAGGAATAGAAGCAAACATAATAAAACTAGCGCTTAAAATAAATACTGTATTGCTTGGAAAATCAAAGGACATAAGTAAAATTCCAAAGCCTGATGATGAATAAAATACTACTTCATAAAAGGCTATTACTCTTGAGCGAATAGCATTTTTTGCTTTTTCATTAAGCCATGATTCTATAACCATTAAAAGTGCATAGTAGCAAAAACCAAGCAAAAATCTCAAAACCATCCAAAAATAAAGATTAGAATTTAAACTATGAAGCATAGTAGCTATACCAAAAATGATGGCAAAAATTCCAAAAGATCTTATATGTCCTACTTTAGAGACTATCCTATGAGCACTAATAGTGCTTACCATAGCACCAAGAAAATAACAACTTCCTATTATCCCTATATAAAAATTACTAACATCGTTATGTTTTAAAATAATTGCTATAGAATTTACCGTTAAAGCACTTCCTATAAAAACAAAAATCATACCAAAAAACAATGCAGTTAATGATCTAATCGTTCTTTTTGAGCTCAACATTTTCTTATTAAAAAATTATATATTAATACCGCTATGGGTGTGACAAACATTGCACAAAACAAGGCAAAAATACTCATTAAGCCTTGAAACTCTAAAAATAAAAATCCTGCTATTAAAAACACATAAGCAAAAATTTTAAACAAAGAAAAAAAAGCTAATGCGTTTTTAAAAATACTTTTAAATTTTGGTTTTAAATCGTCATCTATATGGATAAATTTTATAATTTTTGGCAAAGAATATTGTTTTTTAGCAAAAATTTGCAAAGGTCTTTGTGTAAAATCATAATTTTTAGCTGCTTTAAAAATAAAATTTTTATAATTTAAAAAAGATACCAGAATGATTAAATTTTGTGCCAAAAAGCCAAATTCAAAGCTTATAAAGGTTTTAAAGCTTAATTCTTTATAGAAAAAAACTCCTGCTAAGAAAAGTAAATTTAATCCTAGTAAGAGTTTTAGTAAAATTTTAGGCTTTAGGATCATTTTTTAAATCTTTATAGCGATTTTCTTCTTTAAATTCCTCGTAGCTTTTTACTTGTGCCTTGTAAGCTTTATAAACATTTAAAATCGCCGCAGCTACTCCTATAAAAACTCCTACCCAAAAAAGCCAAACTATACCAGTTAAATTTTTTAAAAAATAGCCTATGCCAACCCCGATTAAAACAGCCACAACCATGGATATGCCAAGGCTTAATCCATCTGCAGCTTCTATACCTTTACGAATGATTTTTTGTCTTTTATTCATAGGGCTTTAAAACTTTCTTGTGCTGCTTGTATGGTTTTATCAATGATTTTTTTATCCATACATTCACATATAAAACCTGTTTCAAATTGAGATGGTGCTAAATACACGCCTTTGCTTAGCATTTGTGCATGAAATTTAGCAAATAATTTAGTATCTGATTTTAAAGCATCTTGATAATTATTAACAGGGTTTTCACAAAAGAAAAATCCAAACATAGAACCAACGCAATTAACTTGCAAAGGAATTTTACAATCATTTGCAGCTTCTTTAAAGCCTTGGGTAAGTCTTTTGCCTAGTTTTTCTAATTTTTCATATAAACCTTCATAATTTCTTGCTTTTTTTAAGCTTGCATAACCTGCAGCCATAGCAAGAGGATTGCCACTTAGTGTTCCTGCTTGATATACCCCGCCTAAAGGACTTAATAAATCCATAATCTCAGCCCTTGCAGCAAAAGCAGCCGCAGGCATACCTCCACCTATAACCTTACCAAAAGTTACTATATCAGCTTTTATATTATTAATTCCAAAAGAGCCTAGGTATGAAGCTCTAAAGCCACTCATAACTTCATCAAAAATCAAAAGAATTTGATGCTCATCACATAGTTTTCTTAGCTCTTGTAAAAATTCTATTTTAGCAGGCACTAAGCCCATGTTCCCTGCAATTGGCTCTATAATGATACAAGCTATATTATCATCATTATTGATTAAGTTTTTAACACTTTCAATGTCATTATAAATAGCCACTAGAGTATTTTTAGCTACATCGGTTAATACTCCTAGTGAGCTTGGAGTGTTAAAAGTAGCTGCACCACTTCCAGCGCTTACTAATAAAGAATCAGAATGTCCATGATAACATCCTTCAAATTTGATGATTTTATCTTTTTTGCTAAATCCTCTTGCAAGACGAATAGCGCTCATAGTAGCTTCTGTGCCACTGCTTACAAAACGGATTTTGTCTAAATGTGGCCAATCTTTTAAGATAAATTTAGCCAATTTAGTTTCAGCTAGGGTTGGTGCACCAAAGCTTGAGCCATGTTCTAAAGCTTTTTTACAAGCTTTTTCAATATCTTCATCACAATGCCCAAAAAGCAAAGGTCCCCAACTTTGTACATAATCTATATAAGTATTATCTTCTATATCACTAATATAAGCACCTTTTCCTTGTTTGATGAATAAAGGATTGCTACCTACGCTAGCAAAGGCACGCACAGGAGAATCAACTCCACCTGCTATATATTCACAAGCTTCTTCAAAGGCTTTTTTGTTATTTTTCATTTTTACTCCTTTTATTGTTAGTAATGTAATCATAAAGCGATTTGATCTCATCTTCTGTTAATGAGTAAGTTGGCATAATGCTTTTTGCCTCCTGAGGTTGGCTTAGAATTTCTCTAAAACGCTTATAGGGTGTATTTTTAATACTTGGCACTATAAAAGGAGTTTTTTCTCCATTTTTAGTGTAATATCCTAGTATTTGTTGTCCTCCATCACCATGACATTTAGCGCAACTTATGCCTCTTGGATTTTTGTAAAGGGATTCTTGGTACTCTTTAGGTGAAATAAAATCTTCAGCCCAAGCACTATAAACTATAAAAAATAAAAATAAAATAATTTTCATTTATCACCTTTAACAAAAAAGAAGTTTTATTATGATACAATTTTTTAAGTTAAAGAAAGCTATAAATTTAAGGAAAGAAATGACACTTTTAGATGGTAAAAAGCTAAGTGATGAGATAAAAAATAATCTAAAACAAGAAGTATTAGAACTTAAAACCCAAAGTATAGAGCCTTGTTTGGCCGTGATTTTAGTAGGTGAAGATCCTGCTAGTGCTACTTATGTGGGTTCTAAAGCAAAGGCTTGTGAGCAATGTGGGATTAAGTCTTTGGTTTATAAACTTGATGTAAACACAACTCAAAATGAGCTTTTGGCTTTGATTAATACCTTAAATCATGATGATAGTGTTGATGGGATTTTGGTTCAGCTTCCATTGCCAGTACATATTAATAAAGATATAATCTTAGAAAGTATTAATTTTAATAAAGATGTAGATGGTTTTCATCCTTTTAATGTTGGGAATTTAAATTTAAATTTAAAAGGTGGTTTTTTGCCATGTACACCTCTGGGCGTTATGAAAATTTTAGAACATTATGATATAAAATTAGAGGGCGCTGATGTAGTTGTAATAGGGGCTTCTAATATAGTAGGTCGTCCCATGGCGACGCTTTTATTAAATGCAAATGCTAGTGTGAGTATTTGTCATATTTATACAAAAGATTTAAAAGCTTATACAAAAAATGCTGATATTATCATTGTAGCAGCAGGTTGTCCAAATCTTTTAAAAGAAGATATGGTTAAAGAGGGTGTGATAGTAGTTGATGTGGGGATTAATAGGGTTGATGGAAAAATAGTAGGTGATGTTGATTTTGAAAATGTAAGCAAAAAAGCTAGTTATATTACTCCTGTGCCAGGCGGGGTGGGGCCTATGACCATAGCAATGCTTTTAGAAAATACTATAAAATCAGCTAAAAATAGGATTAAAAAATGAATTTTTTGAAAAAAATCTATAAATTCACGCAATCTTGGACAGGGACTTTAATAGTTGTTTTATTGATTATATTTTTCTTTATACAAGCTTTTACTATACCAAGTGGTTCTATGAAAAATACTTTATTAGTAGGGGATTTTTTATTTGTAAAAAAATTCTCTTATGGCATTCCAACCCCGCATATTCCTTGGATAGAAGTGCCCGTTTTGCCTGATTTTAATAAAAATGGACATTTAGTAAGCGCTGAAGGTCCTAAAAGAGGAGATATTGTAGTATTTAGATATCCACATGAGCCAAAAATTCATTATGTAAAAAGATGTGTGGCTAAGGGTGGAGATGAGGTTGTTTTTGCAAATAAAACCTTATATGTGCGTATGGTTGAGGGTGATGAATATATGAAAGATTATTATCCTAATAAAACAAAAATCATAGGCGGAAGGCTTTTTGTAAAAGAACCTTTTGTGGAAAAAGGAATACATTATGATTCTAGAGTGGATATAGAAAGTGTGTTTTTTCGCTATTTGAATTTAGGTCAATTTGCTATGAAGCCCGCTTCTTTTGATGAATTAGGTGTTAATAATATTTATGGTTTTAATGCATATTATTATAAGGTGCCTGAAAATGAGTATTTTATGATGGGCGATAATCGTGATCACTCTAGTGATAGTAGATTTTGGGGAAGTGTAGATTATAAATATATAGTTGGTCAACCTTGGTTTATTTATTTTTCATGGGATGAAAATAAAAAAGTTAGATGGGAAAGAGTAGGGCGTTTGGTTGAAACTATAGAAAAAGATGAGCGGTTTATCCATCATAATGAAAGTGATATAGAAGCTTTAGAATAATTACTCAAAGAAACAATATAAAATTTTTATGTGTAGAAAATGTATAGTTTCTACACAAATTTATAAAAATATACACTCTTAATTTTATTCGTAGATTTTTTTAAGCTCCAAGTTGTAACAATTAACACAAATAAAAATCAAAGCAAAAATAAAGGATAAAAAATGCTAAGTCAAAGATCTCAAAATTTAGGAGAATCCTTAACTTTAGTAATGACTGATATAGCCAAAACTTTAAAAGCAAATGGTGAAAAAGTTATTAGTTTTTCAGCAGGTGAGCCTGATTTTGATACTCCAGAAATCATTAAAAAAGCAGCAATTGAAGCTATTGAAAAAGGTTGCGGGGCTTATACGCCAGTTGTGGGTATAAAAGAAGTTATAGAAGCTATACAATATAAATTTAAAAATGATAATAATTTAGAATATAAAGCAAGCGAAATCATTACCAATGTTGGTGCTAAACATTCTTTATTTATGGCGATTGAGTGTTTGGTTGAAGAAGGTGATGAGGTTATCATACCAAGTCCTTATTGGGTAAGTTATCCTGAAATGGTGAAATTTGCAGGTGGAACTCCTGTATTTATAGAAGGTGAAGCAAAAAATGGCTTTAAAATTACTCCTGAGCAATTAAAACAAGCTATTACTCCAAAAACAAAGGTTTTGATGTTTAATTCCCCATCAAATCCTACGGGTGCTATATATTCTAAAGAAGAAATTACTGCTTTGGCTAAGGTTTTAGAAGGAACTAAAATCGTAGTTTTAAGTGATGAGATTTATGAAAAATTAGTTTATGATGGAGAATTTTGTGCTTTTGCGCAAGTGAGCGAAGATGCTTTAAATAGAACTGTAAGTATTAATGGTCTTAGTAAATGTGGTGCTATGCCAGGATGGCGTTTTGGTTATATGGCAAGCAAAATGAGTGAGTTTAATAATGCTGTTAAAAAATTACAAGGACAAAGCACTTCAAATATTTGTTCAATCATTCAACACGCAGCTTTACCGGCCTTGCTTGGAAAAGCAGATAGTGATATTGAAATGATGAGACAAGCTTTTTTAAAGCGTAGAGAGTTAGCGTGTGAAATTTTAGCTAAAAGCGATAAGTTAAAATTAGAACAAATTCCACAAGGAGCTTTTTATTTATTTATCTCTTGTAAAGAAGTTGATAATGATTCTATGAGATTTTGTAAAAGATTATTAGAAGAGCAAAAAGTAGCTTTAGTGCCAGGCATAGGTTTTGGTATGGAAGGGTATTTTAGACTTTCTTATGCAACTAATGAAAAAGATATCATTGAGGGTTGTGAAAAGATCGTTGAATTTGTAAAAAACTACTAATTTCTTAAGCCTGTTAAAAACAGGCTTTCTTTCAAAAAACTTATAAGCAAGTCTTTGGTATGATTATGCAAAAAATATAGGAAAATCAATGGAATTTGAAGTTCAATATAAAAGTGCAAATGCTAGAGCTTGTCGTATAAAAACTACACATAGTGAAATTTTAACTCCCATTTTTATGCCAGTTGGAACTTTGGCTGCGATTAAAAGCTTAGATGCTGTTGATATGAGTGAAATTTTAAATGCAAAAATCATTTTAGCAAATACTTATCATTTGTATTTAAGACCAGGATCTAAGGTGATTAAACAAATGGGTGGCTTGCATGGTTTTAGTAAATTTAAAGGCTCTTTTTTAACAGATAGCGGTGGTTTTCAAGCTTTTTCTTTAAGTAAAAATTCCAAACCTGATGAAAAAGGAATTCAATTTAAAAGTCATATTGATGGAAGTTTGCATTATTTTACCCCGCAAAGTGTTTTAGATGCACAGTATGATTTTAATTCAGATATTATGATGATTTTAGATGATTTAGTGGCTTTACCTGCAAGTAAAGAGAGGATAGAACTTTCTTTAAAACGCACTATAAAATGGGCAAAAGAGGCTATTGATTATCATAAATTAAAGCAAAGTCAGGGTGTGGGAATAGGACAAAATATCTTTGGTATTATCCAAGGTGGAACGGATTTTGAAGCTAGAAAAATTTGTTCTCAAGCACTTTGTGAGATGGACTTTGATGGTCTTGCTATAGGCGGATTAAGCGTAGGAGAAGAAAATGAGGCTATGTATGATACGGTTGAAGCTATGATGCCTTATGTAGATGACAAGCGTCCTAGGTATTTAATGGGAGTTGGCACACCTGAAGATTTGGTAGAAAATGTAGCAAGAGGTGTGGATATGTTTGATTGTGTGATGCCAACAAGAAATGCAAGAAATGGAACTTTATTTACTAGCTTTGGAAAATTTAATATCAAAAAAGCTGAATTTATTACCGATCATGCTTCTATAGATAACAAATGTTCTTGTTATACATGCAAAAACTTTTCAAGGGCTTATTTAAATCATTTATTTAAAGCTAAAGAATTAACCTTTTTTAGACTCGCAAGCATTCATAATTTACATTATTATTTAGATTTAGTAAAGCAAATGCGAGAAGCTATTATCAAAGATGAATTTGAAAATTTTAGAAAAGAATTTTATAGGCAAAGAATATGTTAAATGATACTTTAAAACAAATTATTAATAATATTAATATATCAAATGCTTATTATGAGTTTGATGAATTTGATGTTTTTATGTTAGATATTGCTAAAAATTCTAGAAATATTTTTATTTTTAAAGACAATCAAATTTTTGAATACAAAGATGAAAATTTGATTTTATTTTCTAATGCAGAATTTATAGCAATATTAAAAGAGATTTTGCAAAATGAAAAAGAAAAAAACAACACTATTAATCTCTCTATAGAAAAAAGAGAAGAATTGATTTTGGAAAATAAAAAAGTCAAGAATTTTTTAACCAAATACTTTATATTAAAAGTTAAGCTTGGTAAAAGTTCTAAGATTGTTTCATCTGTGCTTGAGGCTTGTAAAATATGTCACAGCAAACAACACTTCATAAAGAAAAATTTAAAAACAATCATTTTGAATTTAGCAATTTTAGAAAGAAGCATAAAAGATAATATTGCAAGATTAGAAGGAATATATACTTATATTAATACCGCAAGAAGTGAAAAAATCAATAAAAATATTTATTTTTTGAGTATTATTTCTGCGATTTTTTTACCTTTAAATTTAATAGTTGGATTTTTTGGTATGAATACTAAAAATTTATTTTTATCTGAAAATGAATATGGAACTTATTATGTTTTGGCTACAATTTTAGTTATATTTTTTATTTTATTTCTATGGTATCAATTTAAAGATAAAAAAGAATTGGATTTAGATGAATTTTCTGTAAAAAAGAAAAAGAAATAAGTGGTACGCCCAAGAGGATTCGAACCTCTGACCTTTTGAACCGCAATCAAATGCTCTATCCAGCTGAGCTATGGGCGCAAAATAAAAGAGTAATTTTATCAAAAAATTCTTAAAATTAGCAAAAACAAGTAATTTTATAGAATTTTTATATTTTTATGCTAATCTTCTTTGAATAATATTTTAGCTTAAGGCAAAGTAATGATACATAAGATTTTAATAGCCAATAGAGGCGAGATTGCAGTAAGGGTAATCCGTGCTTGTAGGGATTTGCATATAAAAAGTGTTGCTGTTTATACTGAACCTGATCATGAGTGTTTGCATGTAAAAGTTGCTGATGAAGCATATAGAATAGGAACTGATGCTATAAGAGGGTATTTAGATGGTAAAAGAATAGTTGAAATTGCTAAAGCCTGTGGAGCCGATGCTATACATCCTGGATATGGCTTTTTAAGCGAAAATTATGAATTTGCAAAAGAATGCGAAGAAGCAGGGATTATCTTTATAGGGCCAAAATCAGATGTTATCCGTAAAATGGGAAATAAAAATATAGCAAGATATTTAATGAAAAAAAATGGAATTCCTGTAGTTCCAGGTACTGAAAAATTAAATCATTGTACACTAGAAGAAATCAAACTTCAAGCTTTAAAAATAGGCTATCCTGTGATTTTAAAAGCCAGTGGTGGCGGTGGTGGTAGAGGTATACGCGTAGTACATAAAGAAGAAGATTTAGAAAAATCTTTTGAAGCATGCAAAAGAGAAGCGCTAAGCTTTTTTAAAAATGATGAAGTTTTTATGGAAAAATATGTTATTAATCCAAGGCATATTGAGTTTCAAATTTTAGCAGATAATTATGGTAATATTATTCATCTTTGTGAAAGAGATTGTTCAATACAAAGAAGACACCAAAAAATTATAGAAATAGCACCTTGTCCAAGTATCTCAGAAAAATTAAGAAAAACTATAGGTGTTACTGCAGTAGCTGCTGCAAAAGCTGTGGGTTATACCAATGTTGGGACAGTTGAGTTTTTGCTTGATGATTATAATAGATTTTATTTTATGGAAATGAATACAAGAATTCAAGTAGAACACCCAATCACGGAAGAAATCACAGGAATTGATCTTATCACAAGACAAATTCGTATAGCAAATGGGGAAATTTTAGATCTTGAGCAAAGCGATATAAAGCCAAGAGGCTTTGCGATAGAAGCTAGGATTACAGCAGAAAATGTATGGAAAAATTTTATTCCAAGTCCGGGTAAAATCACAGAATATTTTCCAGCTTTAGGGCCGTCTGTAAGAGTGGATAGTCATTTGTATAAAGACTACACTGTGCCACCTTATTATGATTCTTTGCTTGCAAAATTAATCGTTAAAGGCTCAAGTTATGATAGCGCAGTTAATAGACTTGAGAGAGCTTTAAAAGAATTTGTGATTGATGATATTAGAACAACTGTGCCATTTTTGATTGCAATTACCAAAATAAGAGAATTTAGAAGAGGGTATTTTGATACTTCTTTTATAGAAACACATATGGAAGAGCTTTTAGAAAAAACAGAAGATAGGCACCAAGAAAACAAAGAAGAAGTAATTGCTGCTATAGCTGCGGCCTTACAAAAGATAAAAGAAAGTAGACAATCATGAGTTTTTTAGATGAATTAAAAGATATAAAAAAAGCACTCCAAAAAGAACAAGGTCAAACAAAAAAAGAAAAAGTTAAAGCGAGTAAAAGTGGAGTGAGTATGAAAAATACTGACTTAGATACTATACAAAAAGACTTAGCTAAGCAAAATGAGGATAAAAAACAAGAACAAGAATTTGAAGATATGTTTTTAAAAGAAGAGCGTTTGGCTAATGAATTTATGGAATTTGTAAAAAATAGCGATATTAAAAAGATCTAATGAATAATATTATTGGTTTTTGTACTTTAGAAGAAGAATGCCCTTATCTTGAAAATAGGTATTGTAGAAATGAATATAATTATATATCTTTTATTAATAAAGCACAAAATCAAGAATTAGTTTCAAGAGGTTGGCGTCGTTTTGGTTCGTATTTTTCAAGACCAATATGTAATGATTGTAATGAATGTCAAAATTTGCGTATTTTAGTGGAGAATTTTCATTTTAGCAAAAGTTATCGCAGGGTTTTGAAAAAAAATATAGCTACTAAAATAATCTTACAAAAACCTTCTTTAAGTGATGAGCATCTATTATTATACGAAAAATATCATCATTATCAAAAAGATAAGAGAAATTGGAAAATTTATGATTTAAATTTTAGAAAATATTACAATCTTTATGTAGATAATGCAGGTACTTTTGGATACGAGCTTGATTTTTATATAGATAATAAGCTAGTTTGTGTTGATTTGATCGATATTTTAGAAGATGGAATTTCTAGTATATATTGTTTTTATGATCCTGATTTTTCTCATCTAAGTCTCGGTAAATACTCACTTTTAACAGAAATAAAACTTGCACAATTAAAAAAATTAAAATACATTTATTTAGGATATTTTGTAAAAGGGTGTCAATCTTTATCGTATAAAGCCGATTATAGTCCAAATGAAATTTTAAAACACACTAGTGCTTTAAATGAACAAGCATTTTTGTGGAGTTAGGTTTATAGAGAGGATTTTATGCAAGTAGTGCAAACTTTAGAATCAGTTAGTGTTAATACTGATGATTTTTTAATGTTTAAATATTTTCAAGATCTTATCCGTAAAAATTTTTCTAAAGTTATAGGTAATAAAAATAAAACATTATCTTTTTTTGTAGAAAATGAAATTCCTCAAAGAAGATATTTTTTAAAACTTGTTAATCACAAGTATAAAAAAAATACTGGAAATCAAATCGATAATCTTACCTTTGCGCACTATAAAACCTTTAAGTTAAACCTTGCTCAAGCAAATACTTTAAAACCTGTAATCTTTGCTAAAATAGGCTTTGCACAAAAGAATATTTTAATCACACTAAGTTCAAATGAAAAATTATTTGCTGTGTATTTGGAGCAGTATTTTAAAGACCATAAAAGTGTGTATGATGAAAAAAATTGTATTTTTTCAGTAGAATACAAAGATGATAACACTTTGAATCTTTTAGAAATTTTAGCAAGCGTGAATGAGCATTTAAAATATTGTGTTGATTTTACGATTAACGAAACTCAGCTTTTAGAATTTAGAAATAAAATGAAAAATAAAGCTAGTACTAATTGGAAATTTAATGCACTAGCAAAGCTTTTTGAAAATTATTTTCAAACACTAGGGTGTAATTCTAGCGATGATTTTGCTACTATTAGACAAAATTATCTTAACTTAGTTAAAATTTATCATCCTGATCGCCATCAAGGTAAAAGTAAGATCGAGCAAGCTTATTGTCGTAAAGAATTTGAGAAGATTCAGCTTGCTTATGAGAGTTTAAAATCTTTATATAAAAATAATACTTGAAGTTAAAATAACATCATTTTAAGTTGCAATTTATTAAAATTAACTTTTTTATAAAAATTTAGGGAATAATATTGGTTGCTGATAGAAAGTTATTTTTTTTAAGTTGTATTCTCATAACCATAGGAATACTTTTTTCTTATTCTTTAAGTGCTTTTACTGTGCTTTATTTAGAATATAATGAATTTCATTTTTTCATCAGACAGCTTTTTTTTGGGCTTAGCGGTATAGCTATTATTTATTTTGTTTCAAGATTAAATCCTGATAGTAAAATGGCACACTATTTGATGATAAGCGTTTTACTCATCTCCTTTTTGTTTATACTTATTTTACCTTTTTTACCCACCTTTCTTGCTACTGCAGCAGGTGGTGCTAAAAGGTGGATTAGGCTTGGTCCTTTATCTATCTCTCCAGTTGAATTTTTTAAAATAGGTTTGATTTATTTCCTTGCTTGGTCTTATACAAGAAGGATTGATGATAGTAAAAAAGCAATCAAGCATGAAGTTTTAATTTTAATTCCTTATTTTATTTTAGCTGCTTTTGTTATTGGTTATATTTATATGACACAAAATGATTTAGGACAAAGCGTTATTTCTTTTTTCTTGGTTTTTGCTTTAGCTTTTTTTGCAGGAGCTAGTAAAAGACTTTTTGCTTTTGGTGTGGTTATTGTTGGAATGATTGGTGTTTTGGTGATTTTAAGTAATCAAAGAAGAATTCAGCGTATTTCTGCTTGGTGGGGAAATATTCAAGATGCATTTTTGCCTTTCTTTCCTGATTGGCTAGCAAGTGCTTTAAGGGTAAGCCATAATTCAGAACCTTATCAAATTTCACATAGTTTAAATGCTATAGCTCATGGTGGATTTTTTGGAGAGGGTTTAGGGCTTGGAACTTTTAAACTGGGATTTTTAAGTGAAGTGCATACAGACTTTGTTTTATCAGGGATTACTGAAGAAATAGGGCTATTAGGATTAGGCATTATATGTTTTATTTATTTGATGGTGATACTTAGAATTTTTAGAATAGCAGGGCGTTGTGAAAATAAGGTTCATTTTTTGTTTTGTTCAGGTGTAGCTTTACTTTTATTATTTTCATTTTTTATGAATGCATTTGGAATTATTTCTTTAACCCCATTAAAAGGAGTTGCTGTACCACTTTTAAGTTATGGTGGTAGTTCGATGTGGTCTATTTGTCTTGGAATAGGTTATGTTTTAATGATTAGTAAGAAAGTAAAAATTTAAATACATTAATTAAAATATATAAAAATTAACTTAAATAAAAAATATTTTATAACAACTCTTTACAAAAAACTTTTTTCTGCTATAATTATGCTCACATTTATTATAAAGGAGGCGGATATGAAGAAATACAGGCGTTTAAACACATTATAATCATTTATCAATTTTATTTTAATTTTAACAAGGGAAAAAAATGAAAAAAATATTATATGTTGTTTTAGCGTTATTTGGTATATTAGCTTTAGGTGCTTGCTCAAGCGATAAAAGTCAAGCTAGTGCTTCTGGTGAAAAGGTTTATAAAGTAGGTATAGCTGCAAATTATCCTCCTTTTGATTTTATTAAAGATGCAAAAATTACCGGCTTTGATGTTGATTTATTAGAAGAGATAGCAAAAAGAGAAAATTTAAAACTTGAATGGGTAAATATGAGTTTTGATGGTTTAATCCCTGCTTTAAAAGCTGGAAAGATTGATATGATAGCTTCTGCTATGAGTTCAACACCACAAAGATTAACAAGTATGGATTTTAGTGATACTTATTTTAATACTAAAAATTTATATTTAAAATTAAAAACAGATTCTAGTATTAGTGATAAGCAAAGTTTAGAAGGTAAAAAAATAGGTGTTCAACTTGGAACTATCCAAGAAAGTGCTGCTAAGGCTATTCCAAATGCTCAAGTGGTAGCTAGCGAGGAAATGTTAGCTGCGATTTTAGCTTTAAAAGCTGGTAAAGTAGATGCAGTTTTAACAGATAAAGATATTGGTAAGGGTTATTTAAAAACTAATGAAGAATTAGAAGCATTTTTAGAAGAAAATGATGGAAGTTCAGGTTTTTGTGTAGCTTTTGATAAAGGAAAACAAACTGAGCTTGTTCAAAAAATCAATGCAGGTTTAGAAAAAGTTAAAGCTGATGGTACTTACCAAAAAATTGTAGAAAAATACGATTTGCAATAATTAACTTAAAGCCTTGATACTTGCTTTCAAGGCTTTAAAAAAATACTCTATATCTTCTTTTGTATGTGTATAATGAAAACCCACTCTTAACCAACCTGGTTTAGATTTTAATTCTTGATTGTCTTTTAGATTGAGTAAATCATGCCCATAAGGTCCTGCACAAGCACAGCCTGCTCTTGTTTCTATCTTATAGGTTTTGCTTAATTTATAAGCTAAATCAAAAGGAGAAATTCCTTCTATATTAAAAGCAAAAATAGGTAATCTATGAGTGATATTTTTTGCATATAAGATCATTTTTGGAAAATTTACACATTGCTTGAAAAAATATTCACAAAGTTCTTTTTCTTTTTTTTCTATATTTTTTAAACCTATTTCATTGCGTACTTTAAAAGCCAAACTTGCTCTAATTAGTTGAATAATGCCAGGTGTACCACCTTCTTCTAAATTTTCAACTTCGCACAAGTATTGCTGAGAGGTTCTTGAAACATAGCCTACGGTTCCACCTGCAGCAAAGCTAGGAGTATTACCACATAGACTTTTTTTAATAGCAAGCAAACCACAAGATCCTACACCTCCAAGTAATTTATGAGAACTGATAAACACTGCATCGTAAAATTTAGGATTTAAGTTAGCATAAGGAGCTAAGGTGGAAATATCAAAGGCGACTACGCCATTATATTGTTTGATTAGAGTGTAGATTTTTTTATAATCACTTAAAATTCCAGTAACATTAGAAGCTGCGTTAAAGCTTGCTATGATTTGTCTGTTTTTAGATTTTTTTAGTAATTTTTCTAAAAAAGCATAATCTAACTCGCCATTTTTATCTAAGGGTATGCGAACACATTCACACAAAGCCTCTCTAAATGAAAGTTCATTAGAATGGTGTTCATAAGGTCCTACTATAACCAAAGGCAAGGTGTTTTTATCTGTATTTTTAAAATATTTTTCTTTAATAAGCGGGGGTATGTACAGACCTAAAAGTTCTTGAAATTTTTTAATAGCAGCTGAAGATCCACTCCCACAAGCTATAAGAGCAAAGCTATCATCTAATTCAAGGTATTTTTTTAAATTTATTCTTGCATTTTCATAATGTTGCTGTGTAATGAAAGAATTTAAAGAGCTATCTGAGTGTGTATTTGCATAGGTAATAAGAATTTTTTTAATTTCCTTTTCTATGCTTTTTAGAGCTAAAGCGCTAGCTGTAAAGTCAAAATAATATATTCCTTTTTTTAAAATAATATCTTTTTTTAATGTTTCAATATTCAAAAAATTCCCCTAAAAATTTGTTAAAATTATAACATACAAAATATTTAAAATAAGGATATGACTATAAAATTTAGTGAATTTTCAAAGCATTGTGGTTCTTTAGAGCTTAAAAGTGTTTTTGATTTTTATAGTGTTTTTGATGAATTTGAATTTGATTTGAAATTAAATTTATATGATAATATTTTAAATGTTTTTGTTTTAAATGCTTTTGATATTTTAGCTGATTTAAATTTAGATGAAAATAGCTTAAAAGCTTTAAGTGTTTTGAGTAAAAATGATAGAAAACGCTATTCTATTAATAAATCCATTCCGCATTTTCAAGCACTAGGGCTTATCAATAAGCTTTTAGAAAGAAATATTTTGATTTTAGAAAAAAGTCAAGAAAAACCTATTATAAAAAATAAAAGACAAAAAATTAAAAAAGAATTGCGCTCTTATAGTATTCAAGATAAGGTTGTTTTTAAAAACCAAGGATTAAGATTTTTCTTTTATTTTATATATCCTAACTTAAACCTAGTTGCGATGAAAAAACACAATGAATTAATAGAAATAATCCAAGAAAATTTAGAAAAATATCAAAGCTTTACTTTTGAACTTTTGTGTAAAGAATTTTTAGCCAAAAAGCTTAAAGTGAATCAAGTATATAGTTTTTGGAATTATTACCATGAAATAGATTTGTATTATCATGAAAATAATTTTTGTGTTTTAGGTGAGGTTAAATTTAAAGAAAGAAAAATATGTAAAAATATTTTAAATACTTTAAAAAATAAGGCAAAGCAGTTGCAAATTCAACCAAATTTGTATGTGCTTTTTTCAAAACAAGGTTTTAGCAAAGAGCTTGTATTAAACAAAGAACCTAATTTGCTTTTATATACTTTAGATGATTTTGATTTTTTGATTAAGGATTGATATGGATGAAAATATTTTAAAAAGTTTAGATTCTAGTGAAAAAGAAAACTTACAACAAGGTTTAAAAGCATTAATAGAACAAACCTATGTTATAGAAAATGAATATAAGCAACTTAATGAAAACTACACAGCATTAAGACAAATGGTAAGTGAGATTATAGAGGTTTTACCTATGGCTTTGTGGATTTTAGACGCAAATAAAAATATCATTTTGCAAAATAATTTAGCTACACAAAAGCCAAAGCTTTTAGAGTGTATTGATCTTGATAAAACACACTATGAGCTTGAGTTTGATCATAAATTTTATTTAATCAAAATTACCTCTCATATTGATAAACTTATAGTAAATGCAACAGATATTAGTGATGAAAAAAGAAATGAAAGATTAGCCAGCATGGGAACAGTTGCTGCACACTTAGCACATGAAATACGCAATCCTATCGGCTCTATTTCTTTATTAAGCTCTACTTTGTTTGAAAGAAGTGAGTTAAAAAATAAGCATATAGTTTTAGAAATTCAAAAAGCAATTTCAAGAGTAGAGCGTATTGTAAATTCTACCTTGCTTTTTACAAAAGGTGTGCATGTTAATTTAAATGAGTTTAATTTAAAAGAATTACAAGATGAATGCGAGCAGGCTATTGGAGCTTATAATTATCTAGCTAATATTGATTTTAAATTTGAATTTTTGGATTTAAAAATCAATGCAGATAAATCTTTGCTTGCTTTGGTTTTGCAAAATTTGCTTTATAATGCCATAGATGCTATTGAAGAAAGTGAAAATGATGATGGTTGTATAAAAGTTAAATGCGAGCAAAAAGAAGATAAAGTTTTTATTAAAGTTTATGATAATGGTGTGAGTATCAAAGATAAAAAAATGGTTTTTGAAGCTTTTAAAACAACCAAATTAAAAGGCAATGGTTTGGGCCTTTCTTTATCAAAACAAATTATTGATGCGCATAATGGGATTTTAGGTTTTGATGAAAATCCAAAATGTTTTTTTATAGAGCTTAAAATTTAAGCTCTATAAAATAAATTTTTTCTTAAAATAATAAAAATATTTGTCCTCATAGCTCAGCTGGATAGAGCGCAGAATTCCTAATTCTGAGGTCGCAAGTTCAAACCTTGCTGGGGACACCATTATTATTTAAATGCATTTCTTACATTTCTTTAAACCTCTATTTTTAGGTATTTGTAGTATTTTATTTATTTCTTTTATTTCATTTATTTGATATAATTTCAATACCCATTTTATACCCAGCGTTATTTTTTATAGGTATTGGGTATATTTTTGGTATTTTTTGGGTATAAAGGGGCGAAAAATGGCACTCTCTCAAAGTGATATAGAAGCATTAAAAATAAAGGAAAAACAATACTTAGTTCCGCTCGGTGAGCCAAAAGAGCTTTATTTAAAAATTCATCCTACAGGTAGAAAAGTTTTTCAACTTAGAGAACAAAAATTAAAAAAATATATAACCATAGGAGAGTTTAGAAAAGGATTGTTAAGTCTTGCAGAAGCTAGAAAAGAAGCGATTAAGATTTTGCAACAATTAAGAAGCGGGGATTTTATCGATAATAAGAATAAAAAATTTACATTAAATATGGCAAATGATCATTATATGGAAACTATAGGAAAAAAACTTTCATATTTTACTATCAAAAAGGAGCAGGGGACTTTTGTAAAATACATACAGCCTATGCTAGGAGAAAAGCCTATTAATTTGCTAGAAAAGAAAGACTTTCTTCCTATTTATGATCATATGAATTCAAAAAATATTTATTCAACTTTAAATAAAAGTATTGCTTTTATTTGCAGAATTTTAGAACTTGCAAGACAAAGAGGAGAATTAAAAACTAATATTATTGCAGATTTGAAAGATTTACAAAAGTACTATAGATTAATCAATGATGATTGCAATGTGAAGCATTTTAAAGCTTTGGTAGAAGAAAAAGAGGTTAAGTTTATGCTCGAATGTATGAAAGAGTATAGGCAAAGAGCTAGGGTTAATGTGAATATTATAAATGCAATTTATTTTACGCTTTTGACAGCACAAAGAAGTAAAAATATACGATTTGCTAAATGGAGTGAGATAGATTTTGATAATAATCTTTGGGTTATACAAGCTGAAGATATGAAGGTAAAAAGCAATGGTGAAAATATTATCCCATTGAATGAATATGCATTAAAAATATTACAAATGCAAAAGATGTTTAATGTAAACAAAGAATATGTGTTTTTTAATTTTGATAAATGCATTAGCGATAACTTTGCAAGCAAGTTTTTCAAAATGTATGATTTGAAACATACAATACATGGATTTAGAAGTACTTTTAGGAGTATATGTACAGAAAAAAGCAACGAGCTTATAAAACTTGGCATAGGCAAAGATATCGCTGAGATGATATTGCACCATGTAAATGGAAGTGAAGTTGAAAGAGCTTATAATAGAAGTAAGGCCATTGATTTAAGAAAACAGCTTATGAATTGGTATGGCGAATACTTAAATTCCTTGTGTCCATTTGATTTTAAATGATAACTTTTTTAGATTTAAACCAATGATCTAGTTCTGTTTTTTTGTACCTGATTGTTTTAACATCAATCTTGTAGTGTGGCATGCCATTGCTTCTTGCTCTAAATTGTTGTAAAGGGTTTAATCCATACATTTGCTCTACTTGCTTTGGTGTTAAAAATTCTATATTTGACATGGGGTTTCCTTTAAATATTGTATTTTATATTGATGATTTTAAACAAAATGTCTTTGTATGCATTCCATACTTGTGTATAATCTTCACGACCATCGTTTAACTCTTCATTTTTTACATTTTTCCACCATGATATGCTTTCTTGTTTGCAACCTATGGCTATATCTTGAGAATTAAAGGATATGGAAAATTTTTCTACTTGTAATGAGCATATGTTTTCCATATCTCCTATGGTATTTGAAATTAAAGTATTTTTAAAAAATGGATTTGTAATTCTTGTTTTTAAGAAATTGTTTTCTCTTAAATCAGCCCCGCTAAAATCACAATCTATAAATCTAGCAGAATTTGAAAAAATGTTTTGTAGCGAGCAATTTTTAAAATTAGTTTCATTTGCAATTACATCTTGCATATAAGCGTTTTTTAAAACAGCATTTGTAAAAACAGCATTTGATATAATGCTTGATTGAAAATCGCAACATTGTAAAATGGCATTAGTGAAATCAGCCCCGATTAGATCTAAACTATTAAAATCTACGCCTGTTAAATTTTGCTCTTTAAAATTAGCATTTTTTAAAGATATTTTTTGCTTTCTACAAAAATAAAGTAGTTCGCTCAAACTAAATTCAGTTTTTTCTATAATAATATTTCCATTTTTGTCATAAATTGTAGCCATTTTATTTCCTTTAGAATTGTTTTTTAAAGAATGGGTGTTTTGAATAAAATTTTTCTATATCATCGTAGTTTTTATAGTAGTATAATTTGTTTTCTAGTCTTTTTAAGATAGCTTCAAAAACTTCATTTTTTCCTATTTTTTCTGCAAATAAACTAAACTCCCACTCTTTCATGCAAAGAATGTTATAATCACGAGCAAGTATTTTCCTAAGCTCTAATAATTCTTCATTGCTAAGTTTTCTTTTAAAGCTTAGCTCGTTTTTATGTTCTAAATCATACTTTAAAGCTTTAATCTCATTTTCATATTTTAGCTTTTGCTGTGCTAGTTGAGATTTATAGCCTAAGCTCTGTCTAAAAGCTAGTTTTTGCATTTGTTCCTGCTCTAAGTTTTTAAGTTTTTCTTTCATTTGATAAAAAGCAAAAACTAAAACTTTTTTAGCATTTCTAACACTTTCGCTATTTTTCATATAAGTTAAAAGTAGAGTTGCTTGTTGTTCGTTTAGCTCATATATTTTTTTATTTGTTTTTGCTATTTTTTGAAGTGAAAATTCTAACTTTCCAAAACACTCCAAATCTTGCTTGTATGTTCTTATAAGCTTTTGCACAGAATTTACATCAACTTTAGATATTGTAGAAATTTTGTCTTGATTTGTAACTAAATAGCCATTTGAAGAATAAACTAAATCATTCACAATACAATCCTTTTTCAATATTTTATTATTGAAATAATATTATATTAAAAATGATTTGTCAATATCATTTAATTGCTTTATTATAAAAATAAGAATGATATAGTATTGAGATTAAATTAACGCTCGGATTTTAAATCCGTTCGTTTTTAATATCATCTATAAAAAGATACATTATGTATTGATTTAAAGATATTCCAGCTTTTTCTGCTTTTTTTTCCAATTTACCTTTTAGTTCGCTTGGTATTTTAATCTGTATATTATAACTGCCTTTGCTTTTTTTCTCTATTGCAGAAAAATGTAAATCAAATATATATTTATAGTTACCTTTAAACCATTCTATCCACATACCTACAGATTTTAAATTAAAAAACAAATTATCATTATCTTCTAATTGCCATTCTTTGTATATGTTATACATTTTTTCATAAGGATTGATTTCTTGCATATCTATTTTTAAGCCATAATCTAATAAAAAATCATCAATTTTTTCTTTGAATTCTTCTTCTGATACAATCAATGTTGGTCTTAGATATTTTATAATTTTAGAAGATAATTCATTTACTATATTATCAAATGGTTCTTTTTTTGTTCTTCCTAAAAAACTATCTTTAATACTATATAAAAAGTTAAGGGCTTGTAGCATTTGTTCTTGATTAAGCTCAAACTTATCATTTACTATATCTATACTTTCTGCTATAACACCTTCATCACCTGCTGAGGTCTCATCTTTAAATATTTCTTTTCTATATTTTTCTAAGTTTTCCATTATTTTCCTTTTTTTTATTTTTGATAATTTTATCAAAAAGTATTTTTATAAACAACTTCTTTGTTTGTACATTTGAAGATTTTAGTATGTTTTATCTATAAAATTTAAAAATCCTTTTACATTTTTCAAGATTATCTTTTGAGAAAATTTCAAGAATAAATAATCCTATGATAATTGCACAAATCCCAAGAAATGCAAAAGTTAAAGCTAATATTGAGATAATATAATATTAAAAGCTTTTGAGAGAGCATTTAAAGCAGATCTTGTTGTTTTTGTAATCATAGCTTGCAACCCTCATAATCAGCTTTATAGATTTTTTTAACTTTATAGTCTATCTGTAAATTAGTTTCTATTTCTTTACAATTTATAAACCAGAAGTTTTTATCTTCTTGCGTTAATCTACAAATAATTGAATTTCCCAAAAGCCCAAAATCTTTAGATGCATTGCTAATAGCTTCATCTTTGTTAAAAGCACATAGTTTATTTACAAACTTCTTTAACTCATTATCGTAATATCCTGTGCGACTTTCAATCTCTTTTATAGTTTCAATCATACATTTATAGAAATCAAAATTTAGTCTAAAAGATATACATTCTAATATATAAATTAAATGATATAAATATTTATTAGAACTATCATCAAGCAAATCATCGGTTTCTGAGATAAAGCTATAAATTTTAAACACTACACTTTCAGCAAAGTAATACTTTTTTAACTCTTTATATTTTTTATATCTAATATTGAATGAATTTAAGTAAAGTATTGCAATATCACAAAGTGCTTTTACTTTTTCTAAGTCATCTTTTGCCTTAAAATATTCACTAATTTTTTCAAAAACATTACCTAAAAACTCTGCTTGTTGATTTTCATAGGTTAAATATCTTACTTCTCTATATTTTGCTAATCTTTCTTTAATTTCGTTAAATTGTTCTCTTGTCATTTTTCGCCTTTCAATAATTCTTTTGCTTTTATCAAGAGTTTTTTTAAGTCATCTAAGTTAGATCTTAATTCATCCTCATCACACTCTTCCATGTAGTCAATCAACTCTAAGCATTCTTTGTTAATTAAAGCCAAAGCTCTTGCGTGTTCTATGGCTGTGTTAATTTTTTCTTTTAACATTTTTACTTACTTTAAAATGGAAGCTCACCATCATCTTCTAAAGTGGCATCTAAAGTATGAATTTGTTGAGGTTTTTGATTAAAATTTTGTGCATATGGATTAAATGAAATGCTTTGAGCTTGAAACTCATTTTGCTCTTGTGGTAATTTTTTATGTTTGGCTTTAAAGTTTTTATATACAACTGGCTCTTTTTGGTTTTTAAATTCATCAAGACTTTGCAGTTTTGAGTTAAAAATTCTACTAAGTACTATTTTATTTTCAACTTGATTGTTTTTATTTAAAAACTCTTCTGTGTCAAAACCCAAAAGCAAAGTTTTATTTGTTAGCTCATCAAGACTTGTAGCTTCTGTTTCTTTTCCGTAGATATTTGCTTTTGTTTTTTTGCTAAGATCAAGTTCTTCTATACCTAAAAATAGCATTATTGCGTTAAGTTGTCTAAAGCCTAAGTAGCTTTCCTTTTCGCCTTTTGAAGTTGTGTATGTAAAATCTCCATTCTTTGCAATAAATAAATTAAAATCAGCTAATTTATTGTGTTTTTGGCATACAAATTCACATTTTACAAAAGTATTTGTATGGCCTGTGTTGCCGATAGTATCATATAAGAATATTTTTCTAAAATAGCCACCATATAAACCACCTTCGTTTAAATATTCAAGTAGTGGCTGATAATTTGCCACTTCATAATTTGCTTTAAATGTTGGTATCATTTTTTAGTCCTTGTTTAAGTTCGAATATTTTATTTTTATCATCTAACAATTCTTTTATTTTCTCTCTTGTAAAGATATTGTTGTTTTTGATAAATGCATTTTGTTCTTCTTTATTTAAACCCATATCCTCTAATGTTTTTCTTAGTTCAAGCCCAAGTTTTTTTAGCTCATTTGCTTCATCTTTTATTAGCGTTGCTTTAGTATTGTTATAGTCTTTGATAGTATCTAATTCACTCTCATCTAACATTCCAAGACCGCAAATACTTAAAGTAACGCGCCTTTTAGCTTTAGTTATGGCTTTCATTAAAGCATTTGCTAGGTTATCTCCGCCCAAATTTTTAATATTTAAAGCTCCTGTGTCGCAATCTGTTCTACCATCTGGAGTGCTAGCATAAACCGTAACCATATAAATATCTCCAATTTGATTAGCTTCTGTTTTAGTGATAGATACTTTATGGATTTGTCTTAACTGATCTGTTGCTGTTTTTGTTGCATAAAGAGTTAATTTGCCATTAAGTATAATGTACTCAAAAGGCTTAGTTAACATATTGATGCCTAAACTATCGCAAATACTTTTTACATAAGAAGTTCTTTCTTCATCACTTAATTTTGATAAATCTCCTTTAACTAGCGCTAATTCATATGGATTAAAGTTAAAATTATTTTTTTGTGTTTTTTCAGCTACTACTAATTCGCTCATTTTATGCTCCTTTTTTGATTTTTAAACACATTGAGGTACTTTGTTTTATATATTCTTTTGGGATTTCTAATTTAGTAAAATCTAAAAAGCCTTTATAATCAATCGTTGTTCTATTTTGCGGATAAACACTAATATCCAAACATTTAACTTTCTCGCCATTTGCTAGCTCTATAAATTCTTTTTTAAGAGCTTCTAGTTTTTCTTTTATAGGCTTCATTGTGCTTTCAAGTCTAATTATTTCTAAGGCCAATTCTTTTGCATGAGCATCATTAAGTTCTTTGTAGTCGCTTTTTTGATTAACGAGATAATCTTTTATAAACTCATCTATTTTTCTAAGCATAAAATCTTGATATTCCTTATCGCTTTTAACAACACAATAAGTCAAATCATCATTCTCATTTAAGACTGCAAAAACACATTTTTCAAAACCACCTACAAAAAGTTGAAATTGGACTTGAGCGTAGTATTTTGGGCTAGGTTTTTTAAATTTTAACACTTGCTCGTATTCTTCGTTGTTAGTTGAGTATTTAAACTCGTATATTGTTTTTTCATCATCTATACCATCTAAAGAAGCCATAAAAAGATCATTTTCTAAGCTTTGAATAACAATAGGAGTTATATCTTTTCCTATCATAAATTCCATTTTTGCTCTGATTAATTCCTCATACTCTCTACCTTTTTGCATGGCTTTATTGGTATATGGCTCAAAAAGTCCTTGTATAAGTTCTTTTGCCTTTTCTTTGCTTAAAAAAGCACCTTTTTCACCAATGCAAGAAGCGACTATACTAGCTGTGATTTTTCCTTTTCTAAACTCAAGCCATTCTTTAGAGCCTTGTTCTAATTCTATGATTTTATATTTCATTTGTTTTCTCCTTTAGTGTTTTTATTTTTTTAATTGCTAATTCTTCAGCGTTATCCATAGCTATAAGCCCTAACTCATCAAGTATTTTTATTTTAAAAGAGTGAAGTTTTCTAAGCTCTTTTTCTTTTTCTTCTAAAGCTAATAAGCTTTGATTGATTGCCTTGTTTTTAAGCCTGATATGATGCTGGGCTTTGAAAAGCTTTATTTTTAAATCATCATCTTTTTTGAAAAATAACAACATCAAAGTTCCTTTGTTAATAAGCTTAATAGTTTAATGTTTTCAAATTCTATAGCCATTCTTAAGTTATTTTCACTTTTAAATAAGTCTTTGGCTTCTTTTAGTTTTTCTTCTAATAAAACTATTTTCTTTTTATATTCGCTGACTTCATTTGCATAATCATCAAAACGAACGTATGCCTTTTTGTTTATTACTTCTGCTCTCATTGATATTCCTTTCAAAATCTTTATACTCAAAAGAGCGCAAAGCAAAAAGGAAAAAATATGTCTTATTGTTTATAATTAAGGAGTAATCGCAATGAAAAAAACTTAATGAATGTGATGTAAAATCAAAACAAAAACCTTTGCGCTCATTTGAGTATAAAAAGGGGTTTAAGAAAGCCGAGTAAATCCGCAAATCTCGGTATTGTATAATTGTTTAAGTTTATGCTAAGCGGATTTAGTTAAAATTTATCTGTGTTAAAAAGTATTAGAGTTTTATAAGCTCTCTAATTAGCTCTAAGATTAAGATTAAAATTGTTAAAATTTTATCTAACATTTTAGAGCCTCCTTTCTCAACACCGAGATAAGTTAGCAACTTAAACTTTATAATTATACAAAATTTTTCTTAAACCCTTAGTTTTCTGTCATTTTTAAAGTGCAAGAAAACATAAAATAGCACTATAAACATTTATACTAAGCCAAGTTTTTGGATAACTTGCTAACCCTTCTGCTATAAGAACTATCAACGCGATAGTAAAGCTTAATTTCCAAGCAGTCAAAAGCTTAATCAAGTCTTTTTAGTAAAAGACTTTGTTAAGCTTTAATAGCATTTAAAGTTTTTTGCTTTTCCTTTACTTTGGATATTAAATCCCAAATCTCAAACTCAATATTTTCTTTGTAAGTTTCTAAAGAAGTTGAAAACTCCCAATCTTGCATTTTGCACTCAAGATCTGTTATAAAATCTTCTATCAAATCTTTAAGATAAAAAAGATTTTTACCACTCATACTCTCATCATGCATAAGCTCTTTAGCTAGAGTATCAACTTCTCTTTCTCTTTTTTCTAAATCAAGGCAGCAACTATCTAACATTTTAAATCCTTTTTTGTTTCTTAGGTTTCATTTGTTTCGATGAAGAAAGTATATAATAACGAAACTTAATTAAAATTTAAAATAGTATATTATTTAGAAACTTTTTAAAAAATGTATTTATGATATAATTTTTAAAAAACGAGACAATGAGGAATTAATTTAATGGCTTTATTTAGAAATTGGTTATATAAAAAAGGTTTGGAAAAATTGGAAAAAAATTTGGAGGAAGATTTTGAAAAACAAAAATTTAAAAATGAATACGAAAAATTAAAACAAAAACTTAAATATTATGATACATTAAGACAAAAATCAGAATATGAATTTTTTGATATATATGCAAGTGTATTTTTAAATATATTAGCTTATTTGAAATATTTTTTAGTATTTATTTTGTTTGCGATAATTTTTGAATACAATCATGGATGGGTTATAGGTATTGTTATAGCAGTATTGTGGCGTGCTATTGATGCGTTGCAAATAGAGGGTAAGGGATATTATTTGGATATATATACCTCAAGAGAAAAATTGAGATGTATGGAAGAATTAATAAATGAAATTGAAAAACGCAATAAAAACAAAACGAATATTTTAAAAGAAAAATTAGCAGAATATGAGAAAAGGTTTGGAAAGATAGAATAATATTCGTGGATAATCATTAAACAAGCAAAAAAATACTATGGCTTAGCTTGTGATGGCGGTTATCAACTTGGCTGTGATGGATATAAAAGGTTGATGGGGTATTGAGAGAATAGTTTGGTGTTAATAGAAAGTAGAATTAAATTTTTTCCAATGATCTCTTAAGATAATAAAAACACTTTTACAGAAATCTTTTTGTTTTTCATTGTCTGTTAAACCAATACAAATAAAGTAGTCTTGCTCTATATTATTTAAAGCTTTAAAACACTTATCTTTTTCAAAAACACTACTATCTCCTAGATGAGATAAGTATTTAAGTAATTCGTTTTTGTGTTCAAGTAAAATTTCTATATCTATATCAGTCATATTAGAAAGAAGAATTAAGAAATATCTAAAATTAATTAAGGCCATAATTCATTAATTTCCATATCATTTTTTTGTAATTCTTTTAGTCTTAATGCTTCTTTTTTATTTTCTTCCTTAAAAAAAGTAGCTATTGTATCTTGTGTAATTTCATTTCCAAGACTTGCAACATAAGAACTTTTCCAAGGATATTCTTCGTGGGTTTTTTCTCTAAGCTCCCAAGCCCCCATAGAACCGTATTTGTCAAAAATAAGAACTAAAAGCTCATGGGCATCTTTATTGTCAGCAATACAATCTGTATCAAAATCTTCAAGTTCATCAAAAGAGATAGAATTTGATCCATATTTTTTAAATTGTTCATACACTGTTCTAATTACAGGGCCATGTTTCCACGCTTCTATTCTATCATCAAAGAGTGGTTTTTCAAATATGGCAAGCATATACCCTTGTGCATAATAAAGCATTTTTTGTATTTTTAAATTTGATAGCGTATCGCCAGCTTCTTTACTTCTTGCTAAGAATAAAAAGTATTTTGCAACATCTAATGCTTTCATAGTTTTTACCTTATTTTAGGATATAAATATAATATCATATCATATATTATCTTATATTATCTTATATTATCTTATATTATCTTATATTATCTTATATTATCTTATATTATCTTATATTATCTTATATTATCTTATAGTTTAAACTAAAAAATCGTTTAAGACTGATGATTATTGCTAGTTAAAACATCACAATTAAACTTATATCTTTTTATACTTAAATTATCGACTTCATAATTTGGAACTTTATAGCATTCTTTAAAATTATTACCTTTTATAATCTTGATATAAGAGTTTGGAATAGCAATTTGATTTTTTATTCTTTGTGGGTTGCTATCATAATTAACTAAATTTAAAACTTCAATTTCTCCAAGCTTTAAAGCTACTTGTCTTTCTCTTTTTTCAATCTTATTCCATACTTTTTGATTAATTTGTGGATTTTGCGGAGTAATATTACTCATTAAGAATGTACTTCTTTGAGCTTGAGTAGTTTTTCTCATAGAGGCATTAGAAAGGGTATGTCCTCTATCATAACCACTATTTTTATAATCACTCCAAGTGGTACGATATTTTTTAGGTATATTTGTATCATCTTCAAAGCGCGGGCGTTTTTTGATTTGTTCGCCTTTTAGATTATCTGCTTCTAATTTATAAGCTACTGCTTTAGTGCCTTTGTAGTTATAATCATAGCAATTAATATAATAAAATTTATCTAAAACCTGAGAGCAATTTTGTGTAGTAAAATACTTTGCAAAATCTTCACTCGGTTTATATTGTGTGTAATTAGCTAAGGCTAGAGTTGTTAATAGTGATATAATTATAAGTTTTTTCATTTGTTGTTATTTTTCATTTATAATTTTAACTCTAAATTCCTCAAAGCTAACAGGTTGTAGGTGATAAGGCGGGAAGCCAGATAGCATTGTTATTTGGGCTATCATTGGTCTTAAATATGAAAACATTATTGCAACAGCATTGTTTAGAAGAATTTTATTTTGTTCATCTTTAGTTTCAAAAGCAATTAATGATAGTATCGATGTTGATATATTATAAACACTTTCATTACCGCTATCTGCTTGAATATCTAAATCTAATTGGATTAAAAATATATCTTTTTTCTTGTCATCTTTTTGATGCGCAATGACACCTATGTTGTTTTTACAATTGATAGTGCCAGAATCATCTGGCACTCCATTTTGTTCAAAATTAAATTTTTTTATTTCTATTGATAAAATTTTAAATATGCCAGATTCTATTTCTCTCATTGTAACTCCTTATATTCAAGCTGCTTTACTAAAACCATAGGTAATTTTAGATTCTTCATTTTCATTTTGTATTTTATTAATTGGTAAATATTGCTTATTCTTGGCTAAATATATTTTTTTCTTAAAACTATCTTTTATTTCAAAATGCTTTTTAAAACCACATATCAATTCGTATCTTGCAATCAGCATATTTAAGTTATTTGCAAAATTTTTAGCCTTTTTTTCATAAAAATCAATTGTTTTTAAATTGTATTTTGGTGGATATTGGAAGTAAATACCACTTAAGAAATTTTGAAATATATGCCCTAATTGTTCAGGAATTTCTTTCTGGTCTTTATATTCTATTGTAATGTTGCTGCCATCAAATTTTGATTTCGAGTTATATTTTTTTAGCTTCATATTTTTCTTTAAAATAATGCTAAATTTTTTACATATAGAATCAATATTTAATAAGGAATTTTCCTTTTTTACAATATCAATAACTTCCATTGCTCCCATTGGTCGCTTGTTTGACTCTGGGATAATTTTCCAAAGCTTACTAATAAGATTTTTATTTTCTAACAATATTTTTTGTTCTCTTTTATTAAGTAATTTAAGAATATTTTTCATTGTTTTTTTATTTCTTCCTTTATAAAATAATTTCTATTTTTTATTGGGATGTACATTGTATCATTATTCTTTTTATAAACGTAAATAAGTCTTTCTTTTTGTTCTAAAATAGATTTATAAAGAATGAAAGCTTTATATTTTATTTTTTTCATATTAACCTCTTTTATCTTTATTTTATCACTTTCAATCACTATTTGATCTATTTCTAATTTAAAACGGCTTTTACTATTTTTCTTTTTTGTGCATATTTCATGATTTGGTAATTTATAAATTTCGTTTATTTTATCATATTTTAATTCTTCTGCATATAAAACATCATTAAAATCTTTAATACCTATTTCTTCCCATTCATCCGTTTTTTTTATTTTTGTATCCACCCTACGAACTCTATAAAATTATATTTGATTATCATTTCTGAAAATTACAGGATTTGATTTTAACATTTAACCTTGTATATCCATCAAAAAAAAACAAATCGATTTTCCATTTTTCAAAATCAACACTCATTTAAACAAATTTAACTAACTTGGTAAATTTTAATTGATAAAAAGTATATCGAATTTTTTGTTAAAAATTTAATTAGTTTTATTTTTTTAATAATTTTATTTAAATTTTTTACACCTTTTCAATTTGATTTAAAAATATTTTGGCATTAGAAAATATAAACCGCTATACTTACTTAATTACAATCTCTAGTTATAAATTTATCTCTATTTTTGTCCAAATGAAATACAAATTTTTCATTAAATGGTGATATTGAAACTTTATTATCTCCTAGTAAATGTATATAAGCATTAGGTGGAACTTTTGAACATATTGTGTTATTTTTATAGTATGAAGCTATATGAATAATATTAGGTGAAAAATTAAATACATAAAAATAACCAATTATAAAAAAACTTAAACACTGTAAAATAGTTGTAACTCCAAAAAATACAAAACAATCAATATGTAATTTATTTTTAAAATGAGTTGTTTTTATTATGAAATTAAAAATTTTTTGGACTAGAAAATTAAGATTTAAAAAAAATAAAGACTTAGTTATATCTGATAACATTGGTATTAAAAAGTGTGCTATAAACAATAGCGACAAAGCAAACATTGTACATATAATTATTATTGGAATAATAATTATAATATTAAAAATATTAATAGTATAACTATAACTATCTGGAGTATGATCTACTATATTATAAATTATATCTCTCGAACAAAATTCAGCTACAAGATATACTCCAAAAAAAACAAACAAATTATATATTTTAGCAATATTAATTCTTTTGGTAATTTTATATAAATCTATAAATGCTGGAATAATCAATAAAAGATATCCCATAGTTATTATAATCAAATTATTGATTTTAACACTTAAAATAAGAACAAAAATTCCTATAATATATGATAATATAAAAGGATTTTTTATATAGATTATTATTTTATTTAAATTCATCTCACCACTTCTATAAAATTTTTAAAGGTTTCAACTGTCATTTTTGATACAACCACCCCTATAATTTCACACTGCACAAAATCGCTAATTTTAACTTCTTTGTAGTCTTTGTTTTCAGATACTAAATAAATAAAATCGCAAAAAGCTTCTTTTTTAATTTTTTTACAATATAGATCTTCGCCTTGTCTAAAAATAACTATATCAGCACTCGATATAGTGCCAAGAGTATTTTTGCTTCTATCAATAACAACAAAATCTCCATGTGTTAAAAGTGGCTCCATGCTATCGCCATTTATTTTTATAATATCGTAGCTTTTTTTTATAGGAATGTCTAAAATCTCTTTTAGAAAACTTCCATCAACACAAATACTAGTATAATTTATATCTTGTGCTAAAACTCCATATCCAGCTGAAGCAGAAATATCAGGATAGTATTTAAATTCGATTTGATTGTCTTTTTTTAACAAGGGAATTATATTTGTTTTTATATTATCGTTTATTGGTGCTAATTTTTCTATTGGAACATTTAACACTTGAGCAATTTTTATAACATTTTCATAATTTTCAGGTTGGTTGTTTTCAGATCTATACCAATAGGCTATGCCATCTAATGATATTTCATAGCCGTTGTCTGTTAGCATTTGAGCGAGTTTACTTCTACTGATTTTTTTCTCTTTCAGCACTTCTGTTAAATATTCTTTGTTTAATTTATAAAACATCGCATTCCTTATTTTTTAGCAAATTCCTTGGTTATTTAATAAAAGTCCATCTTCAAATGCAATTCTTCCACAAGTTTTACCTAAAATTTCAAAATCACCACTTTCTATCTCGTTTTTATTTATTTCAAAGCTTTCGTAATCAGGATTTATACTTTTTGCTATTATTTTGTTTGGCATAAATGTCAATCTTTTAACATAAACTGCCTTATCAAGTCTAAAGACATAAATACCATCAATTCTGATAATATTTCTACCATCCACCATGTCCACGATAACAAAATCGCCGCTATTATATTTAGGCTGCATACTATCGCCAAAGCATTTAAAAATTCTCAAATGCTTAGAGTTTGGGTACTTTTGCTCAATAAAAATTTTTGGTATATCTATTTCTTTGACAATTTTAAAGTTTGGGTCGAATTCCCCCATAGAGCCACAACCTGCAGGCATTTCAAAAGTTGGTATTTTAAAAATATTGTTGTTTTTCTCAAAAACTTCCTGTATGATGATTTCATCAAATGGTATGTTAAGTTCTTCGCATATAATTTTTATGTATTTTGGCTTAGGTTTAGTTTTATTGTCTTCTTTAGTCATAAGCCATTTTTTTACCGTGGCCTCTGTGCTTTCTATGCCATGTTTATACAAAATCTCTACCAAGTCTTGATATGTTACTTTTTTACTTCTGTTTTTTAGATAGAATTTAAATTTCTCGGTATCAAAATCAAAATCAAATATATCACCATTTCTTCCCAAATTATCTCCTTTTTTGGTATAAAAATTATACTCTTTTATTCATGCAAATATCGTTCCTAATTTAGAAACAAAATTAAATATTAATTAAGTTTCTTTATTTTATACTTCAGTTATGAAAAAAATTGATTTTATGAAATTTACTAATTTAATGAAACAACATTATTCATTGGTAAGTATTAAAAAAATTAGAACTAATAAAACACGCCCTTCTTTTAAAAAACAAATAGAGTTTAAAAGGTTATATGGAATTCCACATGAGTTTTGGGTAGATGTGCGTTCTAATCTTACAAATATACCAAAAAGAGGAAGAAAACCAAAAAAGGAGTGTGAGTGAAAGAGCAAAACAAAAGAATTGAAGATATTTCTATGGATTTAAAAGAAATACTTTTAATCATGAGAAAGCATAACTTAGGTGACCAAGCTAAGATTTTAAAAATGCTGAATGCTTTTTATGAAGATAGCATTGAAGTTAAACCGATTGTGGTTGCTGGTGGCATTTAATTATCGCATTAAATTTTTTAACAAAATTAAGGATGTTTTATGAGTGTGATTAACTACTTGCTTTCGGGTCTTAGTATAGGATTTTTAATCGGAGTTTTTATTTATTCTTTATCTCATTTTTTACATCAAAAGTTCAAAGATAAATATAAATCAGCCAAGAGGAAATAAATTAAGGAAAAATGATGAGTATACCGCATTTTAAAGCTAGTTTAGAAGTGGCTTTAGGAGATAAAAAGCCACTTAGAGCTAGAAGAGGTTTTACAAAAGTAGCTAATACGATTTTTTATGGTGGCTTAAGTATGGATGCTTTGGCTCTTTACTTACAGCTTAAGAGAATGAGTGAAAAAACTTTAGTAAGTGAAATTTACTTAAGAGAACTTATTTTAATCAAAAAAGATACAAGAATAAGCTTGCAAAGATTAAGACTTGCTAAAGATGAATTAATCAATTTTAATCTACTTCAAATTAAAAAAACAAATTATCATAGATTTAATTATGAGTGGATTTTAAAAGATGAAAACAATGAAATAATTAAGCATTTTAACAAAACTGAATATAAGCTTAAAAGTGCTGATAAAAAACCAAGCAAAATATTTAAAAATAATACTTCTTCCGTAGTCGGAAATTTGAATACGGAAAAAGAAAAAAATGAAAATTCCCTATATATAGAAACACGCACGCACGCGTATAAAGAAAATAATATAAATATAAATAATAATAAATTTATAAATTTAGAAAATTTAGAAAATAAAGAGAATACAAATAAAAATAATAACGCTACGCGAACTTTTTTTGTTGTTGATTTTGGAGCTTTAAAAACACAGGAGTTTAGCATGGGTAAATTTAAAAAACCTAGTGTAGATGATCTAATGGAGCAGATTAATACCTTTAATCAAAAACACAATACTTGCTTTGATGAGAGTTTGGCTGAAGACTTTATAGAGTATTGGGATGTTAGGCAGTGGAAGAGAGGCAACAAAAAAATGGCTTCTGTTGCTGGTAGCTTACATACTTGGCTCAAATATGCAAAGGAAAATGCATTAAGAAAAAATGCTTTTAAAGTTAGAAAAAAAGAGGCTGAAGCTTGTGTGGTGAGCTCTTTGATGGATTATTATGGATTTGAAGATAGTCAAGAACAAAAATATATTGATGTAGTAAGTATTAGTTGAGGGTGAAATGAAAGAAAAAGTTAAAATTTTAATGAATTTGTTAGAGCTTAATCAAGCTCAAGCGGTGGATATAGTGGGCAGATATTTAAAAGATGTCAAAGATATACATGTTTTTTTAGATTATTATTTTGAGACATGTATGAGTGAAAAAATCATCGGTTCTACTTATGAAAAACTTAGAATTGTTTGCAAGATAGCACAACTTGAGTTTAAAGAACGATTTGAGAATAAAGAAAGTTTTTTAAAATGGCTTTTTAGAAATTACAAGTCAAGAGCTTTTTTTAGATTATATAAAAATGATTTTACATATGAATATTTTGCTTATGATAGTTTCAAAAATAAAGTAAAACTTGAAAATAGTTCAAATGATTGTTTAATATGTATAAATGGCTTTAAAGAATTAACATATCACGATGGGTCTTTGGTGGAAGATGGGTATTTTAAAGAGGCGCTTATAGACTTCATGTTTAAAAATCAGCATAGAGTTGGTAAAGATTTGAGCTTGGATATTCAAAAGATAGAATTAAAAACAGAACTTTGCCATCAAAAAACAAAAGAAGAAGAAAAAATATTGCACTTGCAAAATTTGGAAAAGTTTTCTCAAAAACTAAAAGAAAAAACCAGCACCAATTTTAATTATTTAAGCAAAAATAAAGAAAAGGTAATACGATGAGCTATTCTTTAAAATTAGAGCTTAAAAATAACCCTGTGCCTTATAAAAGAACAACTCAAAGAGCCAAGTTTGTTTGCAAAGATTATCTTAAGTATTTAGATTTTAAAAAACTCTTGCAAATTGAGTTTAGAAAGCAAAATGGAATAAGCCCTAATCAAGCTTTTGACTCTAAAAAGCAATACGAGTTTTCTTTAAAAATAGGTTTTAACAATAAAAAACATGGTGATGCAGATAATATCGTAAAAGCCGTATTGGATGCGCTGTTTGAAAATGATAAGAACGTGTTAAAAGGGAAATATGAAATTGTTGCTTTTAAAAAGGCTTTTTTGGATTTAGAAATTAGCCAATATGATTTTAAGGAAGGATTATCTTATGAGCAATAAAGTATTAACAAAAGATGAGTTAGAGCAAAAAGTTGATGAGTTTTTTGCTACAAATACACCACTTGCTGAAACAAAAGAAAAAACTATTTATGCGCCAAAGACAATAGAAAGTCTAGCTGTATTTTTAGGTGTTACGACAAAAACTCTTAGTATTTGGGAGAAAGATGCAGAATTTGGAGAAATTATTCAAATGGCTAAACAAAGATGTGCTAGCTCTATAATAGATCATTCTTTGATAGGCACTTACACTCCTAGCATAAGCATGTTTTTGCTTAAAAACAATCATGGCTATGTAGATAAACAAGAAGTGGTTAGTGATAGTGTTCAAAAAATAGAAATCATAAGAAGTGAAGTTAAATGCAATTAAAACTTGATTTTTCTTACACTCCGGCACAACTTAAAGTTTTTGATGATAAAAATCCACGCTTTATAACAGTAGCAAAGGGTAGAAGATTGGGTTTTACAAGAGGAAGTGCAAAATATGTAATAGAAAATCTTTTAATGGGGTTAAATGTTCTTTGGGTTGACACGGTTCAAAGCAACTTACAAAATTATTTCGAGCTTTACTTTATGCCTGAGCTAAAAAAACTCCCAAAAGAATTTTATTCTTGGAGCGTTCAAGATAAAAAACTTATTTTAAATAATGCTGTGCTTCATATGAGAAGTGCTGAAAGACCTGAAAATATAGAAGGCTTTGGCTATGATTTGGTAATTTTAAACGAAGCAGGAATTATCTTAAAAGGCTCTAAAGGGGAGTATCTTTGGTACAACGCCATACGCCCTATGTTGCTTGATAATCCTAAATCAAGAGCGATTATAGGTGGAGTTCCTAAAGGAAAAAATCTTTTTTATGAGCTTTGTAAAAAAGAATTAAGTGATGAAAATTGGAAACATTTTCAGTTCTCAAGTTATGATAATCCTTTTTTGAGTAAAGATCAAATCAAAGAGCTAATCGAAGAAGTAGGCGGAGAAGATAGCGAAGTAGTTAAACAAGAAATTTATGGAGACTTTATAGATAACTCTAGTGCAGAACTTTTTGCTTTAAGTGATATTGAAAAAAGTATGAATGTTATTAGTTTTGATATGCAAAAAATGCAAGGAGACAATATATGGGGACTTGATGTAGCAAGATATGGAGATGATAAGAGCGTTTTGGTCAAAAGAAAAGGTTTTGTTGTAGATGAAATTAAAAAATATAGTGGGCTTAGTATTAGTGCTTTAGCAAATGTTGTTTTAGCAGAATTTAATAAAGACAAGGAAAAGCCACGAGGTATTTTTATAGATACTTGTGGGCTTGGAGTTGGTGTATATGATATATTGAGTGATTATGGCTTGCCTGTATTTGAGGCAAATTCTGCAAATTCTGCAACTAACAATGAATACTTAAACAAAAGAGCGCAAATGTATTTTACTTTGGCTAAAAACATAAAACATATGCAAATTATCAAAGATGATGAGCTAAAAAAAGATTTACGCATGATTGAATATGAGTATTCTGATAAGGGGCTTTTAAAGATAAAGGCAAAAGAACAGATAAAAAAAGATTACGGAAAAAGCCCTGATACTAGTGATGCTTTAGCTTTAACTTTCTTTGAAAAATTGCACCCAAAAAACAATACTAGTGAAGATTGGAGTTATGATGGCTGGTGAGTTTTTAATGGTATATGAGAATATAGATCCGCTTAAAATTAAAGAGTTAGCTAAGAAAGAAGATGATGTTATAAAAATAATTTTGGCTAAGTGGATATTAGATCTTTTTGGGGGTTTTAGAAATATTTCTAAAAAGCAATACAAGAGAGAAATGGTGAAAATTTTAAAAGAAAAAGGTGTGAGTGATGATGATATTGCTAAGCTAACAAAGCTTAGTAAAGTTACCATATGGAGAATTAATAATGAGAAATAAAGAAGAAAAAATTACATATTTAGTAAAACTTATAAGTGAAAGTAAAAATGCTTATGAAAAATACAAGCCTTATTTTTCTGCCTTGCAAGATGCATATTTATTAAAAAATGAAAAAAAAGAAATTTATGAAAAAAGAAACAAATCTTGCATCTTTATACCAAAGATTAATGCAAAAATTAAATATTTAATAACTGCTTTAAATGATGTGTATTTTAACAGTGAGAGAATGGCAGATATTGAAAGTTATATTAATTCAGATGAGCAAATTATAGCTATGTGGCAAAGAGCTTTAGATTTTTATACAGGAGAAATTAATTTGTTTAAGCTCTTTCAGCCTTTATTTTTAGATGTTTTAACAACAGGAACATCAATAGCAAAAGTAACTTGGCACAAGGGTATGCCTCGTATTGAAAGAGTTGGTATAGATGAGGTTTATTTTGATCCAAATGCTTTAAATAATGATGATATCAGTTTTATTGTAAATGAGATTTATCTTTCACACGCACAAATTAAGCAAAGGCAAAAATTAGGATTTTATCAAAAGACAAATATAGATGTGCATTTTGACAAAAATGAAGAGTTTAAAAAGGTTAAGTTATATGATATTTATGTGAAAAAAGATGATGATAAATGGGTTGTTTCAACACTTTTAGAAGAGGAATTGTTGCGCGATGATGTGGTTTTAGAAGATGGACAGCCTTTTGTTTGGGGGTCAATGCTTCCACAATTAAAAACAATAGACAATGAAGAATATGTGTGTGCTTATGGCGAACCTGTTATGTCAAGTGCATTGTCTTTGCAAAAGGAAATAAATATCACAAGAAATCTTTTAATAGATGCAATGAGAAGTGCATTAAACCCAAAAATAATACTTCAAAAATCTGCCGGAGTTTCAAGAGAAGACTTAGAGACTGTTGGCAAGCCAATATATCTTACAGAGCCTTCAAGTGTTGGTTTTTTGCCAACACCGAATATAAGTAGCTCGGGGGTTAATTTAGAACTCTTAGAGAGTGAAATCACAGAGGTTACTGGTGTTAGCCCACAAAATAACGGTGCGCAAACTGCACAAAATGAAACTGCTACTGAGATTAGCATAAAAGCACAAGAAGGTGGTCGAAGAAGTGCAGATTATATTAGATCATATAATGAGACTTTTGTAGAGCCTTTGTTTGATAGATTTGCAAAACTAGTATTTAAGTATGGAAATGATGAATTTTTTAATGGGTTTACAAGAGAGGATATACCTAGTTTTAGATTTAATATACAAACAGGTACTGGAGCTATGAATAAAGAAGTTAGAAGAGCAGGACTTCAAGCAAGTATGCAAGTATTTTCACAACTTTATCAAATGTATATGAGTATAGGTGATATGCAAAGTGCATATGGAATTGTTAAAGCTAATGAAGAGTTAGTTAAAGAACTTTTGCCTATTTTGGGGATAAAAAATGTCAATTCTTTATTTGCTTTCAACAAGGGTATGCAATGAAGATTTTATTGGATTTAAATTTTGATATACAACAAACAAAAGGAGGTAAGAGGCTAGTTGATTTTATAGATAAAAAATACCAAGAATGTTTTGCAATGGCAAAAAACCAACAACAAACAGCAGAGTATAGGCTAAAAGCTTTAGAGCAAATGGCTTTTTTAGACACGATAATAAATTTACTAAAGGAAGAAGATGATGAATGAACAAATGAATGAAAATGATGCTTTAAATGAACTTTTAAACTCACTTAATGACAATGAAGAAACCACTCAAAACAAAGAGGAAGAACAAGAAGTAGAGCAAGTAGAACAAGATGAACAAAATAATCAAGATTTATCTAAACTTTTAAAAGAGCAAGCAAATGAAATTAAAACTTTAAAAGAAAGCTTAGCACTGCTTAATAATAAAAATAAGCCAAGTAAAGAAGAAGAAGAAAGGAAAGAGTATTTAAAGCAATTAGGGCTTGGAGGAATTGATGAAAGGCTTAAAAAACTAGATGAATTAGAAGCAAAAGCTAAGCAAAAAGATGAGGAAGAAAGCTTGCGTGCTAAATACATGGAGGTTGAAAGAACAATTAGAAAAGAGTATCCAAATGCTGACTTAAAAACTATGGGAGAATTAGCAAACAAACTTGGTGGATTAGCAAGTGGAGATTTACAAAGCTGGAGAACACTTTTGGCTATGGTTTATAAAAAAGATATTAGTAAAAAGGCAGATGAGAGCTTACCTAGATCAAATTACGCAGGTGGCGAGAGTGATTTTAACTCAAAAATAAAAAAAGGTGATGATATTTCTAATATTGATTTAGGAAAAGAATTATTATCTTTAGCTTAAAGAGGGGTATTTAATGAATTTTGCAGCATTAATGAATAATGGTTTTGATTTTTCAAAAAACTTAGTTAAAGCTCAGGCTCCAAAGGTTGATAGTTTTTCATTTACTGATTTTCTAAGCAAAGGTTTTGATAATTTTAGTAAATGGGGGAATAAAGAAATAGCAAAAAATGGAGCAAGAACTAATTTTGATAGGCTTATAGACATTGGTGGACTTGCCGGAGGACTTTGGGGTGGATATGAAGAGCAGAAAATGGCAAAAAAGAATTTTGAGCTTCAAAAAGATGCTTACAATTTTAACAAATACTTAGCACAAGAGGAGCTTAGAAGAAGACAAAATAGAGAAAATAACTTAAAAGAAGTTTGGGCTAGTTAAAGTTTATGGATTTAAGGGGTTACCTTAAATCCTTTATTTTAGATATTAAATAAAGGTAGAAAAATGGCACATTATAACCCACAGCAAGTAGTATTTAACCCAAGTCTTGGTGTAATCCAAAATGCAGGAAAAGTAGGTGGAGTTTTATACGATAGTATGAAACAATATAGAGAAGAAGAAAACAAAAGAAGACTTTTGGCGCAAAGAGATGAAGAGTTAAAAGCTCGACAAGAACAAAATGAGATCAATAATGCTTTTTTAAATAATAATTTATTGCAAAAGGAAAGAGCTTTTGAGTATGCTATGGAGCAAGATAGGATAAAGAATAATTTAGCTTTACAAGAATTTAATTCGCAATCTTTTTATAGAGACATAAATAATCAAAAAACTTTATTAGAAATGCAAAGAATAGAAAACGAAATCAATGCAAAAAAACAAGAACAAAAACTATTTGACAATATAACAAATAGTAATACAACGAGACAGAATTTTACAGATAAACAGCATTTAGGGGATTTTAGAACAAAAGCAGCTGCTCAGTTTTTGGATATGGCTTCTAATAGAGGAGAGACATATGATACAACCCATGGTTTTTGGAATGGTGCTGTAAATAGAATTTTTGGTGGATGGGGAAGCAAGAGTACTGATTTAAATAGTGCTAGTGATTTGTTTTTACAAAGAGTGATAACTGATTTAATGAGAGGAGGAAAAAATGCTAAATGGAATTTAGAGAATATACAAGCAAATTTCCCTATAAATGGCAATATTCTAGAAGCAAATAACCAAAAAGTGGCACAAGATTTAGTAGGAGAGTGGTTAGCATATGCACCAACAGCTTATAGTTTAGAATTGTCAGAAAAATTAGGAAATGCAAAAACAAACTTTCAAAAGCAAACTGCTATAGAGGAATATCAAAACAATATAGCTTTTTATAATGAATATGCCCCAAAGGTTAGAGCGTTTTATTGGGATGAGAAGTATGACAAACCTAGCGAAAAAGCAATTACAGTAGAAAATCAAAAAACAAAAGAGGCTCAGCAAAATTCTCATAACTTATTAGCGTTTGCTAATAATCAAAAATTTTATGATGTGAATTTAGGAGGCTTTGAGGCACAAATTTCTGAACCTGATTCTAATGGAAATGTTATTTTAATCAACAGCGTAGGAAAAAGAAAACAAGTAAGCTTGGAAGAACTAAGAAAAGAGGGGTTAGTAAAATGAGCATAAGAGAATTTTTAAAAGAAAAACCAAGAGAAAGTGATATTTTAGCTTTTTTGCAGCAGGATAATAAAGATAAGAATGATTATTTAGATGAGTTAAGAAATGACATAGATAAAGCAATTACACAAAATAGAAATAATATCTCAATATATAATATACAAGACCAAAATCTAACAAATCCACTCGGGCATATTAGTCAATACAAGCGAGATTTGTATGATTATGAAAATAATCAGGAAATGAATGCTGATGATTTAAGTGATTATATTTTAGATAAACAATCTCAATTTAATGCTTCTAAACCTATTTTTGCTGATGATAACGAAGTGGCGAGAAAAAGCAATCAATTTATGAAAGATTTAGGAGATGAGCTTCAAAAATCCGGAAGAGGAAAACTTTTACAAGATAGCGATGGTTCATATTGGGTTAAAGATGTAAAAGGCAATTATGCTAAGGTTCAAGGAAGCCTAATAGGTGACTTATATCGTGGGATTAGAGATAATGGTGCTAGTGTAGCACTAGGAACAGCAGGTGCAATTGGCGGTGGTATGTTAGGTGGTGGAGTTGGTATGGTTGCTGGGGGTGCATTAGGTGCATCTTTAGGGGCTGGATATGATTATTATGGGAACACAAAAGATACAAATCAGGAAGCAAATTTAAAAGAAGCTCTTATGCTTATGGGGGAAAATGCTGGACTTTCTTTAGTTGGAGATGCAGCTTTTGCCGGAGTAGCTAAAGGTGCAAGAGCTTTAAAAAATACATACGCTATGGCAAAAACAGGGTCAGCTGTTGGCAAAGATATGATAGATGGGATAGCTGTTAAGGGAAATAATCTAAAAGAAAACATAGGGGATAGGTTTAGAAGTGCAATGCCTACTTTTGTAAACGATGCTCTCTCAAGTGGTTTGGATACAACAAAGAATTATGTTAAAGAAATATTAGATGAGAAGCAAACTGGACTTTATAATAATTTAAAAAATGATACTTATTTAAATCCTATAGAAGTTAATCAAGGCAATGTGTATGCGGATCTTTTAGCCAAAAAAGCTCAAAGCATAGCCGATATGTCAAAAAATAATCTTGTAAAAAATATTTCTCAAAAAACTGCAGATATTTCAACCGCAATAAGCAAAAATATAGGCTCAAAAGAAACAGCACTTAGCCACCAAGAACTTTTAAATATGTCTTTTATGGATAATGATTTAGCTAATGTATTAGCACAAAATGTAAAAGACAATCCTCAACTTGCAAATAAACTTTTAAATGCCTTATCATCTAGTGACAAGGCTCTTTTAGATGAGCTAGGCATAAGTGATGATATTGGTGCAAAAATTTTATACGATTTAAAAGAGAGTAGAGCTAAAAGAGCTTATGATGAATTTGGTGCAGGCTTAGATAAGCTTGAAAAATTAAACCCAAATGGAGTAGAAATTGATAAACAAATATTTAGAGAATTAGCTGATAATGCAGGGGTTTATAGTGAGGCAACTCCGACTATTGTTAGAAGTTTTTTAAAAAGATTAGATAATGGAGAACTAGATGGAAAAAGTGTTAAGCAAATTTATGATGAAGTTAGTGCAATTAGTGACAAACTAAAAGGCGAGCAATCTTATAATTATAAAGAATTTTTAAATAGTGTTAAAGATGAACTTTTAAACTCTTTGGTTAAAAATTCAAGCGACCCTAAACTTGCAAAAGAAATTTTAGAAAAAACAAGATCTGACTATGCTAAATTCAAAAAATATTATGATAGTGAAATTGGTAAAAAGCTAGATGGTAGCGAAGAGGATATAAGTAAAAAATTAAACAAACTCATCAACAATACAAATGATAATAAAAATTATGAAGCTATAACTAAAGGCTTAAATCCGCAAGAAATAGCGGTAATTGATGAAGAATTTATCAAAAGAAACATTGCAAAATACACAAAAGAGTTTGATGGCAAAAAAGTTTTAGATTATGAAAGTTTTTTAGAAAGTACTAAGCATTTTAATCCAAAGAGTGAAACTGGGAAAATCAAAATGGAAACCTTAAAAGCTATGGGGCGACTTAGAAAAAATATGAAACCAATATACCAGTCTTTAGCTACAACAAAAATGGAAAAACAAGGCAAAAGCATAGCTACAACTATAGATGGCAGGGCTATGATGATGTTTATTAATCAATTTAGTGATTATATAGCTTTTTATTTTGGGAGAATGTTTGGGCTTGGAAAACAAGCAGGAATGAGAATACAATATCGCCGTATGGTAAATAACATTAATAACTTTCAAGATTTTAAAACACAAACAAAAGAGTTTATCAATAGCATAAAGGATAAGTATATTAAGGAGCAGGCTCAAAAGTTAGATGCCGAATTTAAAGCTAAAGTTAAAGATTTAATCAAAGGCGATAACTTTTATATGGATAAGCCTGATCCTAAATATGCTAAAAGTGATTATACTGCTAAATTTAATGTAGAAAAATGGATTAATAATGTTACAGGAATTTTAAAAGATGAATGGGTAGTGAATTTAAAAGCTATGGCTAAAAAACACCCTGAAATGTTTAAAAATGAAGCAGATGTATTTAGGGTGATTAAAGAGATAAAGGACAATCCTACGCATTTTTTTAAAAACTATGATGATGAGGTGGCATTAATAGCTAAACCTTTAAAAGATAATAAGGTTGGTAATATAGCCATAAAAAAAGATAGTGGCAAAATTATACACATTAATAAAACAAAAGATAAAGATTTGGAGAGATTAAATCGTAGAAATAAAGAAATGCTGACAGGTACGCCAACTCCTGCAACCACTAAAGGCAGTACTACCAATGTGGAAGGCGGTTTATTACAGCATTCTTTCAAACATTCTACCCAAGATAAACCTAAAGAAAACTTAATTGAGAAATTAAAGGAGGATAGGAAAAACAAGAAAAGTGTTAAAGAAAAACTTGATGAAAAAATCAAAAATCAAAAAGAGAATGATGAGGATAAATGGAAAAGATTTGATAATTTTTTAAAAGAGAATAAAGACTATAATCTTGATGTTATGGGTAATTTAGATGTTGTCACTAGAGAATTTATACTCAATGCTAAAAAAAAGACACATAAAGGTAAAAAAGCTGATATACCTGATCTAATGCGTTCTAAAATAGAAAATGAATTAAACATCAAACCTTTAAAAGAATTTGGAAAAAATTACGCAGAGTATTACCATGATGGAAAGGGTGCTTTGCAAAAATTACTCATTGAAAAACAAGGGCAAGTAGCAGGTGCTTTTCATAGAAAAGACTTGGGAGATATTGATTTGGTTTGGGGAGAAGTAACAGATAAGATAAAACATAAAGGCTATGGTTTAGCTCATATTATCGATAAACACCCTGATTTTTATGTAAAAATGATTGATGAGATTGTTGAGAAAGGGGAAGTAAAGAAAAGCCATAATGGATTTAATATTATATATAAAGACTATAGATTGGGGCTAAATGAAGGTTGGAACGAAAAAGGTCAAAAGATAGGTAATAACAAATGGGTTGTTACTGCTTTTGAAAAGATTTAAGAGAAAAAGCAAGAAGGTAGCAACTCTCTTGCTTTTATAAAGGGCGAGATTCTGCCCTTAAACTCTTAATTAAAATTCTAACAAACAAAGCTAAAAACAAAATTAATTGTTTAAATACTATATTTTGGTAATTTCTTGAACTATTTTTTTAAATTCTACTAAAATATCAATATTATTGTGTCCTAAATTTTTATATTCACTAATTCTTAAGTTAAACAATCGATTTTTAATATTCATAGGCAAAACTGAATAATCAAGCATAAAATAATCTTTAATTATAATTTTATAACAATCGAGCGTTCCTCGTTTAATATGGTTTATTGCTCGTTCAATATTTTTTAAAAAAATATCAGTGTTTTCATCTTTATCGGATAAAGAGTAGGCGGTGCAAACATGAGACATAAAATTATTAAATTCTATTAATGCCTGTTTTGGAATATTCCCAATATGGTTAAAATCAATATTATCAATTATCTTATCCATAACATCTTTCTCTTTAAAATCAAAATAGTAAAACATTCTTCTAGATATATTTTCTTTAGCAATAACTTTGCGCCCATCTTTTTGTATTTTTTGTCTAAATTGTAAAAAAAACTGTATTGATTTTAAAAATTCGTGCAAATAAACTTTATTATCATTTTGTAAAAAATTATTTAATTTTTTATTAAGAGCTATTGTAGAGCTATATTGACAGGATATATCATATTTTTTAGAATTTTCTAAAACAAATTTAACTATTTTGCGCCTAAATTCGATAAATTTTGCTTCTTTATCAGCTTCTTTAATACAATCATTCATAATAACAGTTACACAAAATAAAAGCATTTCTTTATAATAAGAATACTGCCTTCCATGAACTAGTGATAATTTCAAATCAAGCTGAATAAAATAATCATACAGAGTAAAAAATTTGTTAATTATTGGTGCAGAATTTGCCATGATTAATAATTATAAGTTATTTTCTTTGATAAATTGTTCTATTTCTTCATCAGTAACTTTTATTTCATCTGAAGATTTTAAATTTGGATTACAAATATCACCTTTTCCATAAATATCACTAGTATTTGAAAAACAAGCTTCATTATTTTTCAAATTTTCAAAAAAATCTAATAATTCTTTATCTTTAATTTTAGGGAATAAAAAGAAATCTGACATTTTTTACTTCCTTCAGTCGTATATTTATTATATAACATAATAGGAGATTATGTTATATAATAAGCTGTATAAAAATTATACTTATTTTATACTTATTTTATACTTATTTTATACTTATTTTTATACCATTTTATACTTATTTTATAAAAGGTTTTATAGATTTTGAAATTTCATCTAATGATAGATTTTAAGCTAATACAATATAGTATAATAGACTTTAGAAAAAGTAGACTAAGGAATTATATGGAAATATTTCTGATTTGGCTTGTATTTGTTACGTTAGGTATATTTTTTGCTTTATACAAGAAGAGCAATAATATTACTAATAATATTGCAAAAATTTGTATGTGGATAGCTTCTATCCCTATTTTTATATTAAATATTATATTACAGTGTATAGGATTTATTTTTATTACAATTGCTTCAATCTTCAAACTATTCTTAATATTAATAGGAAAAGATAAAGAGTAAATAAATTTATTTTCTATAGTTTTTTAAAAGTGCTTTAAAAAAATAAATTTACAAAAATATATTATTTATTTTCTCAATGTCTAGTATTTTATTTTTAATCTCATCATATGACTTACTTTTGATATAATTTTGTAGCCAGCTTTTTACCCAACGTGGAAAATCTTGCGAACTACCCCAATTATTTACTGAACTATACTGCATTCCAATTATTTGTGAAAATTCTTTTTTAGTTAAATTTGCTTGTTTTAAAAGACTGTTAAATTCATTCCTATCCATTATTTATCCTTATTTAATTGCAATATTATATAAAAACATACTTAAATAATTATTTAAACCTTGACATAATAATTAAAAAATGATAATATATAAAATATAAATACTTATATAAGTATTTATTATCAAAACAAAAAGGGAAAAAAATGGAAAAATTAGCTGTAATTAATGGCGTAGGTGTAGAGTTGGAGGTAGCCAACGACCAAGTAACGACTACCTCTTTAGATATCGCGGCTGTTTTTAATAAACGCCACGATAATATTATAGCAAAAATTGAAACTTTCCCAAAGGATAGTTTCACTGACCTTAATTTTAAGGCGAGTAAATATACTGATAGCACGGGTAGAGTTTTACCTTGTTATAAAATCACTCGAGATGGCTTTTCTTTACTTGTTATGGGGTTTACAGGAGAGAAAGCTTATAAATGGAAGTTAGCTTTTATTAATGCTTTCAATGAAATGGAAAAACGCTTAAAAAACCTCGAACAAGAGCAAATGCAAAAACTAGCTTTTAGACAGAGCTTAGGTTACAAATCTCAACTTAAACAGCAAAAGCTAAAATATGAAAATGAGATTAAAGCTTTAAAGTATGATTTAGAACATAAAAACGAGCTAAGCTTTAAAAGAAAACTTAGCAATGAAGAATTATTAGAGCTTAGGAAATTTCTAGCAAAAGATTATGAAATAGTTTGTTTTAAAAAATGGGAGTATATGTTATTTGCTGAAAGCGTTTCAAGAAAAAACTATAAACTAGACAAAGCAAATGGTTTTTGTATTTATAAAAGTATAGAAGAAAAGTTTAATTCTAGGCTTGATTATTATAAACATTATGATGAATATGAAGAAAAGTGGGGTAACTTATTAAGAAGGTAAAAGTTTTTTAATTTATTTCAAAATATACTAGTTTTGAAATAGCCATTTTTGTCAAAATCTCCAAAAAATATCAAAGGAGATTTTAAAATGGCTTTGTCATCTATGGACTTTACCCCACCAGCAACACAAAATGTTAAATTAAAACCTAGCGTATATGAAAAGATTATACAAATAGGTGCAAGCGAGACACCACTTTTAAACAAAATAGGCACATCAAGTGTTACAAGCCCACTGTTGCATTCTTGGCTTACAGACACATTAGCAGACCCAAAGAAGAATGCTAATTTGGAATTAAGTAAATTTAATGGCGAAACAAAAAACACAACTCAAAAAACATCTAATGCAACACAAATTTTTATTACAGAAGTTTCAGTTACCACGGCTTTAATGAAAGCTAAACAATATGGTGGCAATGAGATGGAATATCAAGTTGGTAAAAAGACAAAAGAGCATAAAAGAGATATAGAATATGCTTTATTTGGATTGGGTCGTGATAGTGATGTTAAAAAATCAGTTTTTAAAGAGCATATTCAAGCGCAAAATGGTGTAAGTGGAGAAATGGCAGGATTGTTTCACTATATAGCAAAAGGAGAAACAAGCTTTAGTGGTGGAAAAAGAGGCAATGTATTAGCATTTGATGAAGCAAAAGATTGGAGCGGAACTCCTAGCTTGCTTACTGAAGATAAATTAAGTCAAATTTTACAAAGCATTTGGGATAGTGGTGCTACACCTAAAGATGTATTTTTAGGAGCTAGTTTAAAACCGGCTATTAATAAACTCGCTACTAGGATTTTTGGAAATGAGAAAAATCTAGTTGGAAATGTTATGAGCCTTGAGACAGATTTTGGAACAATCAATTTTCACTTACATAGACTATTAAGCCCTAAATATGGATTAGGTGATGTTTTAATAGCAGGTGATTTTGAGTTTATGAAACACGGGCTTTACATTCCTACTTTTATTGAAGATGTACCTACTGATGCAACAGCAAAAGCAAAAAGATTTTACACTCAAAGCACATTAGAAGTAAGAAATGCTGATGCATTTGCTATAGGTGTTGGGCTTAGTGGCGTAGAAGGTGGAGCTTTAAAGCTTAAAAAATGAAAAGTGTATTAGTTAGGGATATTATCTTAAAGAAAATGTCCAAAGAAAGAACTAGTGTTGATGATAAATTTATAAAAGCCTATATTATGGAGGCTTTTTATTATATTTGTGGCAAATGTGAGCCTAGTGTACTCACTAAAACCATAAGAGAAGATGACCAAGTGGTCTTAAGAAACACTAGAAACAATGCATTTTTGATAGTCCCTGATGAGCCAAATTTTGAAGATGAACAAGAACATTTAATGATAGATGAAAGCCTTTGCTACGCTGTTATTAATTATGTATGTTTTTTGATGAGCAAAGGCGAAAATGTGATGTATTTAAAGCTTTGCAATGAAATTATCAATGATTATATTAGTAACGATGGAAAGGAGCTTGAAAATGCACACTTGTGATACATATAAAAAATTTATCAGAGCAAAGAGTTATGATGATTATGAAAAAAGTATTACAAACTTAGATTTTATAGCTTATTTGGATACTAAAAAATGGCTTGAAGCAATGGATGATTTGTTGTTTTTTTGCCAAAGAAGAATAAAAGATAGCGATTTTTATACAGGGGAATAAAATGGTAAGTTTGGCTGAATTGAAAACAGGTAAAGAAAAGCTAGAATTAATTAATCAAATTTTATTAAGAATTGATACTATAGCTAGAGCTTTAGACAATACAAGACTTGATGAAATTGTCGGTTTAAAAGAGAGTGTAAATTCTTTACATGAACAAACACTAGAACTAAAACAAGAAGTTTCAACAATGTATACTAGTTTTAGCGAAAATAAAAAAGATTTTGATACTAAATTTTCTAGTGTTAATGAAAAATTTAGCATTATGCAAGAGCGTTTTAGTTTTATAGAGCAAGCTTATAATGATTTTTCAAGTTCTAAAGAAGAACTTGAGCTTATAAAAGGCTTTATAGAAGAAAATAAACCTGTATTTGAAAGCTTAAAAGATGATTTATCTAAATATGAAAGTATGAAGATAGATCTAGAAGCCATTATCACAGAAGCTACAAATAATACAAAATTATCAAAAGAATATTTTGAATTAAGCTCAAAAATAAAAGATGATATTTTAAGAGAATTAGAACATTGTAAAGATTTGGTGCAAGAGTTAAACTATAGTGCTGATGAGCTTAGGGGACTAAAGCCAGAGCTTTTGCAGATAAAAAAAGAAGTAAACGAGCTTTCATCGCAAGCTAGTAAAGTAGTTTTAGATGCAAGCGAAATTATAAAAAATAAAATAAATACTATCTTTTTTGAAAATCAAAGATTAAATCAAGAAATGATAGATAGTGTCAAAAAATTGGATGAAATAAAATATGATGTTGGCATAAAGTATAAAGAAATAATACAAGCTTATAATCTTTTACTAGAAACCAAAGAGAGTTTAGAAGAGTTAAAAGAAGTTATTGCTTTATACAAAGAATTTGAAAACGACATTAAATCATATTCAGAGCTTATAAAAAATTTCAAAGAACAAATTGCGAATTTAGAAAGTGATTTAGAAAATAAAGCACAAGGTTTACACGAAGCTTTAGAAGCAAAAGGTGAACAAGTAATCTCATCCATAGAAACAGCAAAAAATGAAGCTATTGTTAAATTTGATGAGCTTGTTGCAAAATGTGAAGGATATAAAATACATTTTGAGCAAAGTTATGATAGGTTTAATCAAAGAGCTTTAATAGCTAATGAAGATTTGGGGGGACTAGCCGAAGTTGCTAAAAAAGAGCTAGGCAATGACAAGTTAATCTATGAGACAGAATTAAAAGCTTTGCGTGATGAAATATTACAAGAAATGAATGAAGTTAGTGATAAGGTAATAAATGATAGCATAGGAGTTATTGCCTCAATTGATGAAAAAGCTAATGAACTTAAAGATTTTATAGATATTTCAAGAGTAAATATAGATAATTTGATAAATGCATTCAATGCTAATTATAATCAAAAAATACAAGAATTTACATCTTTAAGCACAAACGCCTTAAGGAGTGTAGAAGAAGCTAAAACTAGCTCTTTGTCTGATATCAATACTAGCAAAGATGAAAGTTTATCTTCTATAGAAACAAGCAAAGACAACGCCTTAAGTAGTATAGAAGAAGCTAAAACACAAGGGATAGCTTCAATAGATGAAAAAATAACGCAAATAGATTTTAATGGGATAAAAGAAAGAGTTGAAAAAAACGAAGGTAATATTGCAGGTATTGAGGAAAAACTAGAAAAAGCCACAACAACAGATAAAGATAATTTATTTAGTGGAAATAATTCTTTTGAAAAACCTATAAGTATTCCAGAGGCTACTAAAGAAAACGAAGGAATTAATTTAGGTCAAGCTGATGGTAGGTATAAAAAACTTTTAACACAAAACTTAGAATGGACTGTTGGTGATGGAGCTGAGAACGCTACTAATTTCAATGATTTAGAAAAAGCTATTAATGAAGCATCTAAATTAATAGGAATGAACAGAGCTAATCTTACTGTAAAGCTTACTAAAAATATAACTTTAGATAGAAGCTTAAATATAAGTAATATAGATTATAGTTTTTTGACCTTAGATTTTAATAATTTTAAATTAACATTTACTGCAGGAGGTATAGTATTAAGTTATGCAAAACTAAAAGAGATTAAAAATATTAATATAGACTCTTTTGGGAATTCTTTATATTTGGTTAACTCTGATGTATATCTGACAGGAGATATTACTTTGAAAGCAGGAAATGATTGTTTGGTTTCTGATGCTTTTTCAAGTATTGTAATAGAAGATAGTGCTAATTTAAACCTAACACCAAATGATAATAGATTCGGTGTATACGCAAATAGAACATCTTCTATTAATGGTAGCTTATTAAAAATTACTCAAAGCAAAGGTATAGTAACTAATGTTAAAGGATCTAGTATTATTAATGTTAAAGATATGCAAGTAACTGGCGGTGCAACTGAATCATCACAGCCATTTAATCAATGGACTAAAGAAGGCTTTATAGCGAAATAAGGGAGATAAAATGCTTATAAGTAAAAAATTTTTAAGTGATATAGGGGAATTAAATAAAAGTAGTTTAAGTTGGGCCATTGAAGTTAAAACTCAGTTAGCTTTATTAATCAGAAATTTAAACATTGATGTAGATAAATCTAATGAGTTTAATACAGTATATATAGACGATATCACACCGCAAGAAATTGAAAATGGTACTAAAGCGGTTAAGGAATACTGTCTAGCAAATAAAAATGAGAATTTATATTTTGAATACTTACTAGCAATTTCACAAGAAGATGAAAAACTAAATGTTTTAAAAGAAAAGAAAAAACATGAAATTCAAACTAAAAGAGATGAAGCTTTAGAAAGCGGACTTATTTATAATGAGCATACTTTTCAAACAAGAAAAGAAGACAAACAAAATATCATTGGAGCTGCAACTAATTTAATGCTTGATATGCAAAGTAAAGCTAACTCAATCTCTGAAATCATTTGGATTGATATAAATGATGAAAAAGTAACTTTTACACCGCAAGATTTTTTAAAATTTGCTTCAAGTGTAGCTTATCATACCCAAGAAATTATCTTTAAAGCAAATGCATTAAAAGAAAGAATAGAACAAGCTAAATCTGAGCAAGATTTAGAAGCTATTGTTTGGGAGGATTAATATGTCGCATTTAGAAAATTCAGCCAATATAGCTTTATTTGGAGGTTCTTTTATCTTAGCTTTTTTCTTTCAGTTTTTAGCATATACTGGCATTAAAGAAGCTCAAGCTTTTACTTTGTTTATTATTTTTATATTTTCAGCAATAGTAGGTTTTTGCAGAACTTTAGCTTTAAATGAAAGTGTTAAGGCTTATACCTTTTCTGATCTTTTGTCAAAGTTTTTAATGCTAGGAATACCTTTTATGTTTGCTTTGGGTGCAAAGCAAATAGATGCTTTATATTATTTTGTAGATTATAGTTTTAGCTTTTTGATTTTAGGAGAAATCCTTTCTGTGATGATTAATATTCAATGTATAAAAACAAGAAAAGCAATAGCTGAAGTAGATATTTACAATATTGCAGTTGAGAAAATAAAGAATTTTTCAAGCGGTTTTTTAAAAACAAATACTTATATAAAAGAAGAAGAAAAGGGTAGGCAAGATGATAAGAAAAACACTTAAAAGGGTTATAGTTAAACCTTTTGGCAAAGATAGATTTGAAGTTGTAAAAGAATTTGAAGTTAGTTTGTGTGGTTTAAATTTTATCGTGCCAAAAGGTTTTATTAGTGATGGTGCTTCAGTGCCACGCATTTTTTGGAGTATTTATCCTCCATATAAAAGTGAGTACTTTAGTGCTAGCATCGTGCATGATTATTTATGCCAAAAAGCATATTCAAAAGATGATTATAAGCTAGCAGATAAAGTTTTAAAAGAAGCTATGAGTGAGCTTGGTTGCTCTAAAGTAAAGACTTTTATTTTTTATCATGCGTGTAATACATTCCATGTGGTTAAATGTTTTTTGAAAGGAATAAAATGAGTTTAGAACAAGTTATTCAAACACAAAATGAAAGCTTAAATGAGCTTAAAAACAAAATGGAAAAATTGGTGCAATTTTATGAAAATGGTAAGATAGATAAAGAAGAATTGATAAAAATCATAAATGAAGAGCTAGATAAGATAAATCTAGATGATAGTATAAAAGATGGTATTTTATCTTATATTACAGAAAATCAAGCTAGTTTAAAAGGCGAAAAAGGCGATGCATTTACTTATGAAGATTTTACGCCTGAGCAACTTCAAAGTTTAAAAGGCGATAGTGGAGCCAAAGGAGAAGATGGAAAAAGTGCTTATGAAATTTGGCTTAACAAAGAAGGTAATGCAGGAAAAAGCGAAGATGAGTTTTTAGCTTCTTTAAAGGGTGAAAAAGGAGACAAAGGCGATAGTGGTAGTTCTAATTTAAAACAAATACAAATTATTGATGGTAAAAAACTTAAAGTAGAATTTAGCACTAAACAAGCAAGCTCAGCTTGGCCTTTAAAAACTTTAACTCTTTCAAGACTTGGTATAAAATTAGCAGGAGATGATGAGTTTTTAAAGATTAATGCTTTAGAATTTATCAATAATTCTAACAATAATCTTTTACTGGGCAATATAGAAAATGAAACACTAAACAAAGCAACAAATGAATATGCTAACACTTTACCTGCTGAATTTAATTTAGAAAATGCCAATACTGAAAGTTTGAGTTCTTTTGCTAAAGTGAAAATTACTTCTAATGGAGCCTATGAGTATAACAATCGCTACACTCCATATTATGCCTTTAGAGAATATGATAAAACAGCTATTAGTGTATTTTTAGCAAAAGATGGATTAAAAGATCCTTTCTATACTATAGAAGCAGAGTTATCTAAACCTATAAAAGAATTTAAATTCACTCCTTGGGGGTATGGCGTGGGTGGAAACTTCTTTAGTGAAAATCTAAATATTAAAATCTACATAGATGATGTGCTTTTTAAAGAATTTAACTCTTTAAATCCAAGTAGTAAAGAAATAGATACAGATTTTACTATTAACTTTAATATACAAGGAGATAAGCTTATTTATGATGAGTTTGAAGATAAACTAAATGAAAGATTTAGAGAACTAGAAAATAAAATAACATCTTTAGGTGCAAAAGCATTATCAAGTTTTTTAAACGAAATAGAATAAAACGAAGGATCAAAATGAAACTAAAATTAACTAGAAAGTATTTAAGAAATACTTGTGTCATAGGAGAGTTTAAAGTCTTAGATGAAAAAGAAAATATTCTTTTTGAATGTTTTTCTTTAGAAGAAGATAAAGAAGGCGTTGAAAGAGATAAAGACTTAAGAGTTCCTGCGGGAGTTTATAATCTAAAAAGACATACATTATCTAGTTTCAATGATAAAGGTAAAAGGGTAGTAGCAGGAGTTAAAGTTTTAAACGATGATGATAGCGTTGTAAATATCTACAACGATGATGTACCTTTTGATAGACACATTTTAATCCATTGGGGAAATACAGACAAAGATACAAAAGGTTGTATTTTACTAGGTTTAACTAAGAGTGATGAAAGTATAAGTCAAAGCAGACAAGCTTGTAAAGAATTATATGACTTGTTATATCAGCAAGATTTATCAAATATAAAATTAGAAATCACAAATAAATTTTAGAAAGGAGATAAAAGTTTAAGTAGGCCAAAGGTGGTATTCTAGCTCCCCTTTTTAAAGGGGAAATCAAAGCTAATAAGCCTTGACTATAATTATACAAAGTAGTATAATTATTACTAGAATTTTATGGTTCAATTTAATCACCACCTAACTGAGTGTTGATTAACACCAAAGGCGGCCACCTTTGGTGTTCCACCCTTTGAAATTATACTCAAATCTTACTTAAACTTCTAAAATAAGAAATGATAAATCTTTTATTTAAAAACACAAAGCTTTATATTGCTTTAGCATTAATGCTTATACTTAATGTATTTTTATATCTTAAGTTAGATAGCACAAACGCAAAATTAGAAAAAAGTCAAAGTGATTTAAATTTAGCTTTGAGTGTAAATAATGAACTCACAAGGATTACTCAAGAGCTTAAAATAAGACACGAGCAAGAGCTAAAAGCACTATTTCATGCAAATACTCAAAAAAATCAAATCAAAACAAGGGTTGATGATGTTAAAAACTATATATCCAAAAGCAATGAAACTAACACTACTAAGCTTTTTAATGCTATGCTTGATAGGCTGTGGGAGTAAAACACAAGTATTAACCAAAATACAAATTCAAAAAGTGCAAATACCAAATGAGCTTTTAGAATTTGATAGAGCAAGCAAACCTATAGTGCAAGATGAAAAAGATATATTAAAAGCTTATAGTGAGCTTTTTTATCACTATAAGCAATGTGAGATCAATATAGATAAAATTAAGGAGTTGAATGATGAATTATGAGCAAAGATTAAATCAATTTAAAAAAATATATCCCGAAATTTTAGAGTTAAGCTTGGCGGAAAAATCCCCATTTGGAGAATTAAAAAAGATATTAGATGATAGCATAAAAAATGATGTTATTAAAAACGAAGAGCAGTTTAAAACTTTAGCGAATGCGCTATCTTTAGTAGGACAAAGTATAGTAGCACAAAGTCAAACGACAGCATTGGGTATGATTTTGCAAGGCGATGAAAACGAACTTAATAGCGAGAAAATAAAACTTATACAAGCACAACTAGAAACTGAAAAGAAAAAACCCGCACTCATAGATAGACAACGAGAACAAATAGATGATATGTTAAGAATAGAAGCGGCAAAAGTTGCACAAGGATATAGTTTTGGGCTAAGCGCAGGTGGGCTTGAAATACCAAAAGAGTTGGAATCTTGGGTAAAAGAAAAAATTGAAAATATAGATAAATGATTGATAAAAAATATAGAACTCCAAAATATTTTTTAAGAGCTAAATATCCACAGAATGCAAATGACATAGGATATGTAGAATGCTATCAAGCTTGGTTTTTATACGGAACTACCTTTGTACATAAATATGTAGAGCTTCTGCATAAACAATTAATAAGAAAAGGTAGGGCTGTAAAAACAAGAATTTATCACCCGCTCTTCCCAAATTCCTATGGAATTGATTTTTATGATATTAAAAGTCCTTCTAGAGCTCCATATAATTACCATAATAGTGGGGATTTGGGGTTAAATCAGTTTTTTGTAGGTCAAAACCCTTATGAGTGGTATAGAGGAGACCCTGGAGATAAAAGTGGAATATATCATGATACTTGTCAAATTATAAGGAAAAGACAAAATTTAAGCTTGTTTAGTTTTGATTTTCATGGAAAAAATGTTGTTACAAACCCTAGCTATCTTTTAAAATACAAAGAAGAGTTAAAGAATTTTTATTATTTATATAATAGAATAACTTTTGATAAGTTGCACGGTTTTTATAATGCTTTATTGCTTGTTGGTAAAGTTTATGACAAAGATGCTGGAAAATATATATTAATATTTGAGAAGCCAAAATATATTTTTGTAAAATCTAATATAGTTAATAATGAGCTTGTAAAACCTAATTTTATTTTACCGGATAAAGACAAATTTAAGCCAAGTTTAGTAGAGAGTGAAGATGGTAGATATTACAATTTAAGACCATATTATGATGAGTTCTTGAGATTAAATAAAAATGTATTTATTGTACCTGAAAAAATATCTAATATTGATTTTTTAAGTGCATTTAACAATAACATCAATGTTTCTAAATTAGGCGATATATTTCACCCTCTAGCATTTCTTTCTAATTTAAATAATATAGCTTATCAAGAGCCTGTTGTTTTGAGAAGTCGGAGTAGTTTTTTTTATAAAAATATCTCATTGATGCCTTGTTATAATAATGAAAGCAATATGCCTTATGGAAGAAAAGATAGATGGTTTATTTTATGGGATAGTATGTATGATCTTTATGTGAAAGAAGATAAGGAATGGTGGGAGTTTATAATAGCTCCTGTTGTTTCTGCTGTGATTGTTTTTATTAGTTTTTATACAGGTGGAGTTATAGGTGGGGCTTTAGGTGGTATGATAGGCGGAGCTTCGGCTACAATTATAACAAATATAACAATCGCACTTAGTACGCTTGGAGGTGTTATAGACGCATTAAGTTTTTTAGGCATAGTAGATAATGGAAGTTCTTTAGCTAAAATAAATAAAGTTTTAAAATTGGTTTTAGCTGTTGCAGGATTGGTAAGTGTTGGATATAAAATAGGAGTTGATATTAATACAGCAATATCTAATCAAACCCCTATAGTTGATGTTTTAATTAATAAAGATGCTACATCTTTAGATATTATAGGTTATATTAGTGATATATTTTTAAGCTCTAATTTAAAAGAAGCTAGTTTGCCTTTAGATGAAAATAGTGATATTGATGAGTATGTTTTTTTTGGAGAGGCTTCAAAGGAAGATATTGAAATGGTAACTAAAAATCTACTAAATGAAAACTGGTATAGTTTTGACACCTTAGATATTTTAAATGAAAAAGATGTTGAGATATAATTTAGATAATTAAGTTTTGTCTAATATATTTTAAAGTATCTTTTTGGAAAATAAAAAAATATATGTTCTTAGCAAATTATACCCATTTTATACCTATTTGTGAATTTTTTGGTATAAAATATCTATAAATAAGCTATTTTATAGCATAGTTCAAACCTTGCTGGGGACACCATTTAAGGAAAAAGATGTTTCATATAGTCTTAGTTGAGCCTCGCATACCGCAAAATACAGGAAGTATAGGTAGAATGTGTTTTAATGCAGGATTTACTTTGCATATTATTAATCCACTTTTTAGTATTGATGAAAAGGCGGTTAGAAGAGCAGGGCTTGATTATTGGAAAAAGTTAAATCCTTTATTATGGGATAATTTAGAAGATTTTTTAAAAAAATATGAAAAATTTCAAGATAGATTTTTCTTTGCAACAACTAAAACCACTCAAGCTTATTTTGACGTAAATTATCAAAAAGGCGATTTTTTGTTTTTTGGAAGTGAAAGCTTTGGTTTACCTATGGATTTAATGCAAAAAAAATGGGAAAATGCTATTACTATACCGATGAAAGATTGTGGCAGAAGTTTAAATTTAGCTACAAGTGTAGGCATAGTGAGTTATGAAGCTTTGAGGCAAAATTTTGCCTCTTTTGAAAAATTTTAATGATTTAAAACTTGATTTAAAAATTCTTTCAATCTTTCATTTTTTGGGTTTTCAAAAGCTATTTTAGGACATTCATCTACTGCTATAATGCCTTTATCCATAAAGAAAATTCGATTAGCTACATTTCTTGCAAAGCCCATTTCATGTGTAACTACAAGCATGGTTAAACCTTCTTTAGCCACTTCTTTCATGATGTTTAAAACCTCACCTATCATCTCAGGATCTAAAGCCGAAGTTGGCTCATCAAATAAAATCACATCAGGATTCATCATCAATGATCTTGCTATAGCAATACGCTGTTTTTGTCCACCTGAAAGCTTGTGAGGAAAATAGCTTTCTTTATCGCTTAAGCCAACTTTTTTGAGTAGTTCCCGCGCTTTTTTTACTGCTTCATCTTTGCTCATGATTTTAGTTTGTACTGGTGCTAAGCATAAATTTTCTAAAACATTTTTATTATTAAAAAGATTAAAATGTTGAAACACCATGCTTACTTTTTGACGAATTTTATTGATATCTGCTTTTTTATCAAGTATATTGACATTATTAATATAAATATTACCACTATCTGGTGTTTCAAGTTTGTTTAAGCAGCGTAAAAAAGTACTTTTTCCGCCTCCACTAGGCCCTATAATAGCAATAATATCGCCTTTATGCACTTCAACACTAATATCTTTTAAAACTTCTAAATCTCCGTATTTTTTAATCAAATTTTCTATTTTAATCATGTTTATTTAATCTCACTTCTATAAATCTTGCAATGAGTGTTAAAAATTTAACACTTACATAATACACAAGTCCTGTAAAAATAATAGGTTTAGGGTTATAATAAATTGCTTGTAAGCTTTTACTTTGCATGGTAATGTCCATAACACTAATATAACCTACTATTGAAGTTTCTTTAAATAAGGAAATAAATTCATTCATTAAAGAAGGTAAAATGTTTTTAATTGCTTGTGGGAAGATGATTAGTCTCATAGAAGCAGAATAATTAAGCCCCATTGCTCTTGCTGCTTCCATTTGTCCTTTATCTACGCTTTGAATTCCACTTCTTACGATTTCAGCTACATAAGCAGAGCTATTAAGCCCAAGCGCGATAATAGCTACATAAAAATTATCACTCCAAGTAGCAAAAATCACTACTGAAAAAATTAAAAGTTGTAAAAGCAGTGGGGTTCCACGTATAATGTCTATGTATTCATCTATAATAAAATTTAAACTTTGGATTTCTAAAAATCTTAAAAATGCTAGGAAAAAACCAAGCACTATTCCTATTAAAATTCCACCCACTGTTAAACCAAGTGTTGTGAAATAACTATGAACATAAGCTTTGGCTTCTATAGTATAAGCATATTCACCTGTGGCTAAACCATTTTGATCTTTAACTTGTAAAATTTCAATAGGGAATGAAAAATAAGCCCAAAAAACAATAATGGCAAAAAATACAAAAATTTTCATCGTATTTTGTTTCAACTTACGCACCTTATAAAATTTTAAAAATCTAAGTGTATAAAAATTAAGTTTTCTTTTTACTTAAAGGTGTCTTATGTGATTTTATTACTAGTATTTTGAGTTAAATTTTCACATAGCTTTAAAAAATAAAATAAATTTAACCTAAAATTATATTTTTTTTATGACAAATTCATTTTTTTATGATAAATTTATGCTCAGAAATTATAAAAAAGGAGATAAATATGGATTTAATATCCCAATTTGTTGCCTTTGTGAATAATCAGTATTATTCTATTTTAGTAATTTTACTTATTGTCACAGGGTTTTATTATAGTTATTTGACGGGTTTTGTGCAATTTCGAATGCTTCCTTATGTGTTTGATATCTTAACAGAAAAGCAAGAAAAGCATGAAAAGCACCATATTACTCCTTTTCAAGCTTTGATGATTTCAACAGCTTCAAGAGTTGGTATAGGAAATATCGCAGGTATTGCAGTAGCTGTTGTTTTGGGTGGGCCAGGTGCTTTGTTTTGGATGTGGGCTATGGCGTTTTTTGGTGGTGCCTCAGCTTTTGCAGAAAGTACTTTAGCACAGGTTTATAAAAGTCGTGATGGTAAAAGTTTTAAAGGTGGTCCTGCTTATTATATTAGCAAAGCCTTAAATTTAAAATGGCTTGGAGCTATATTTGCGGTGATTTTAATCATTACTTATGCTTATGGATTTAATGGTCTTCAAAGTCAAACTATGACTTCAGCATTTGAGTTTTATTATAAAGGTATGGTTGATGCTAGTGAAGTAAGCTTTGCTCAAAGTTGGTGGCCTATTGTAATAGGAGCAATTTTAGCTGTTTTTGCAGCTTATATGTTTTTTGGCGATCATACTAAAATAGGTAAAGTAAGCTCAGTTATCGTTCCTATTATGGCGATGATTTATGTTGGTTTATCTATCATAGCAATGTTTATGAATTTTGATAAAATTCCTGAAGTGTTTTCTATGATTTTTAAAAGTGCTTTTGATTTTGAAGCTATTTTTGGTGGATTTGCAGGTTCTGCTTTGGTTATAGGTATAAAAAGAGGATTATTTTCTAATGAAGCGGGTATGGGTTCAGCGCCAAATGCAGCAGCTTCAGCTCTTACAACTCATCCTGCAAAACAAGGGGTTATTCAGGCATTTTCTGTATTAATTGATGTGATTATTTGTACAAGTTCAGGATTTTTAGTGTTATTTTCACTTGCTTATGCAAATAATATCGGCGTAGATGGTAAGCCTATTTTAACAGCACTACCTTTGGTGCAAGAATCCATGAAAGAATATTATGGAAATTTAGGTGTGCATTTTACTACTGTTAGTATAGTTTTATTTGCTATTACTTCTTTGATAGGAAATTATTATTATGCTCAAGCAAATATTAAATACCTTACTCAAAATCCTATTATTATCAATCTTTTTAAAGCAAGCGCTGTGCTTATGATTTTTATTGGTGCAAATATGGATTTAAAATTTGCGTGGGATTTAGCTGATACTACCATGGCGTTTATGGCTACGATTAATATCATTTCTATTTTATTGCTTGGTGGTATAGTGAAAAAGGTATTAAAAGACTTTAGCGAGCAAAAAAGACAAGGCAGAGATCCGGTATTTAGTGCTTCAAAACTTGGTATTAAAAACGCAGAGTGTTGGGACTAATGATAGATTATATTATTATTGCTTTGTTTGTAGCTTTTATGGTTTTTCTTGTGTTTGGCTTTAACCGCCAAATGCAAGAAAAAGCTAAACAAAGAGAAGAAAAACTAAAAACAAAGAAAGATTTTAAAAAAAATAGGTAAAATACACTAAAAATTTTTAAAAAAGAGTGTAAAATGAAATTGTTAATAGAAATAGGCACAGAAGAACTTCCTGCTATTCCTTTATTAAAAGAGCTTCCAAATATTACTAAAAAATGGGAAAAGATTTTACAAGAGTATCATTTAGAATCTGAATTTAAATTTTTCTATACTCCTAGAAGATTAGTTTTTATTCATGAAAATTTTAAAGAAAAACAAGATGATTCTTTTGTGGAATTTATAGGTGCACCTAGGGCGATAGCTTATAAAGATGGAAAGCTTACTCAAGCAGGGCTTAGTTTTTTAGAAAAAAGTGGTTTAAAAGAAGAAGAGCTTGAATTTAAAGAAATTAAAGGCAAAGAAGTCTTGTATTGTCAAAAACAAGTGCAAGGATTACAGAGCAAAGCAGTTTTAGCTCAAATGATTGAAGCTTTCTTAAAAAGCTTGAGCTTTGGTAAAACTATGAGATGGGGCGATGGTAGTTTTGAATTTATTAGAGCTATTCGCTCGCTTTGTTGTGTATTAAATGATGAGTTGATTGAGTTTGAAAGCTATGGCGTTAAAAGTGCAAAAAGTACTTTTGTACATAGAAGTGTTAGTTATGATTTGATAGCTTTTGCGAATATTGATGAGTATTTTAAAACTTTAGAGCAAAATTATATTATTTTAGATCAAGAACAAAGAAAAAAGCTTATCATTGAACAGTTAAAGATGCTTGAAAAAGAAAATGATATTACTATTGCAGAAGATGATGAGCTTTTAGCTGAGGTTGTAGCTATTACAGAGTATCCAAAGGCATTATTAGGGCATTTTGAAAAAGAGTATTTAGAAATCCCAAGTGAGGTAATCATCACTTCCATGAGAGAAAACCAACGCTATTTTGCAGTATTTAAAAACAATACTTTAAGCAATCATTTTATTGTAGTTTCTAATGCGGTTTGCGAGGATTATTCTAAAATCATTAATGGAAATGAAAGAGTTTTAAGAGCAAGATTAAGTGATGCGATGTTTTTTTGGAAAAATGACTTAGCACAGGGCTTAAATAATGATAAAATAAGCCAAATGGTTTATCTTGAAGGACTTGGAACCTTAAAAGATAAAATCATTAGAGAACAAAAAATCGCTGCTAAGCTTTGTGAGGTTTTTGCTAATACTCAAAAAGATGAAATCTTAAAAGCCATAGAATACTCAAAAGCTGATCTAAGTACTCAAATGGTGTATGAATTTACTGATCTTCAAGGCATTATGGGATCTTATTATGCCAAGGCTATGGGTATGAGCGATGAGCTTGCTTTGGCGATTAAAGAACAATACCTTCCAAATGGCGATAATTCAGCTATGCCAAGTAATGAATTTAGTTCTATTGTAGCTTTAGCTTATAAATTTGATACACTTATGGGGCTTTTTTCGATGGGAAAAATCCCAAGTGGTACAAAAGATCCTTATGCTTTAAGAAGAGCAGCAAATGGTGTTTTAAAAATTATCCTAGCTTTAAATAAAAATTTTGATCTTAAGATATTTTTAGAAGCAATAGCTAGTGAGTATAAAAGCTTTGATTTGAAAATTTTATTAGATTTTATCTTAGAGCGTTTATATACTTTTTATGAAGTAAATGCTTCTTTTGTTAAAGCTGTGCTTAGCTCTAAAACTTATGATGTTATTTATATTGATTCTTGTATTAAAGCTTTGATTCAAAGTGCAAATAAGGCAGATTTTAGTCAAAATTTTGCTACCTTTAAGCGTTTGGCGAATATTGCAGTATTGAGTGAAGTTCAAATTAATGAAAATTTGTTTAATACTCAAGAGGAAAAAGATTTATATCAAGCTTTTATGCAGTGTAAAACAAAAGAAAATAATACACAAGAGCTTTTAGAAAGTCTTTTTGCGCTAAAACCACAAATTGATGCTTTTTTTGATAAAGTGATGATTAATGACAAAGATGAAAATATCAAAAATAATCGCCAAGCTTTGGTGTGTGCAATTTATCGTGAGTTTTTAAAAATAGCTGATATTAAAGAGCTTAGTGTATGAGAAAAATTCTTTTTTTTCTATGTTTTTTAATTTTTACTTTAGAAGCTAGAGAGATTGAGCTTGTAAAAGGGCAAGTGGTTTTTTTAGAATTTGATAAAAGTAATTTTTTGCAAGTTAGTTCAAATTCTAAAAAACTTCCTTTTTTTGAGTATAAAAATAAAATCGTTGTTAGCATAGCTATGCCTTATAAAAATCCTAAAGATAGAAAGTTAATAGCTGAATTTAAAGATAATTCTAAAGAAGAAATTGATATAAAATTTAGCGAAGGAAACTATAAAAAAGAATTTTTAAAAGTTAGTGCTTCTAAGGTCAATCCACCTAAAGAAACACTTGATCGCATTAGCAAAGAATATCAAGAAGCTATTAAGGTTTATAATACTTATACTAATACAGCTTTATTTGAAGGCAATTTTACATACCCTTTAGAAAGTAAAATTACAAGTGATTTTGGAAAAGCAAGATTGTTTAATGATACTCTTAAAAGTTATCATAGCGGAACTGATTTTAGAGCAGCAAGTGGAACAAAAATTTATGCGAGCAATGATGGTATTGTAAGGATTGCTTCAAATCGTTACTATGCAGGAAATTCAGTGGTGATTGACCATGGATATGGGATTTATTCTCAATATTATCATCTATCAAAACTTAATGTAAAAGTAGGACAAAAGGTAAAAAAAGGCGAGCTTGTAGGTTTGAGTGGAGCTAGTGGTAGGGTTACAGGGCCACATTTGCATTTTGGAATTTTAGTTAATGGTGTGCAAGTTGATCCACTTGATTTTATCGCTAAATTTAATGCTTTATAATGATAGCTTTTAGTGAGTTTTTTCAAAATTGGATTGATAAATATTACTCCCAAGCTGTGAGTGTTGGCAAAAATGGAGATTTTTATACTGCAGTTAGTGTGGGAAATCTTTTTGGAGTGCTCTTAGCTAACCATTTTTTAGAACTTATAGATGATAAAAAACTAACTTTACCGGTTGAAGTTGTAGAAATAGGGGCAAATGAAGGGCATTTAATGCTTGATTTCATACAAGCTTTATACACTCTTAGAGCTGATGTTTTAGAGCAGATTGAGTGTTTTATCATAGAGCCACATGAAAAGTTAAGATGTGCTCAAAAAAAACTTTTTGATGAGTATGATTTGGACGTGAAAATTTATAATTCTTTAGAAGAATGTCATTTTAAAAATGCCTTTTTTTATGCTAATGAATTATTTGATTGTTTTGCGTGTGAACTTATAAAAGATAGAACAATGGCATATGTTGATGATGATTTAAACATTGTTTTTAAGCTTATGAATGAAGATCTTTTAAAAGAATGTGAAAAATATGCTATCACTAATAGTGAGCTTTGTATCTCTTATAAGCCTTTTTTATCCAAATTAAAACAAACTTGTGAAAAACTAACTTTTGCATGTTTTGATTATGCAAAAAAAGAAGAAAAAATTAGTATTAGAATGTATAAAAATCACCAAGTGTATAATCTTTTTGAAGAGAATTTAAAAGATTTTTTTGCTAAAAGTGATATTACATATAATGTAAATTTTGACCATTTTTTACAAGTTTTAAAAGAAGAGGGCTTTGAAGTGTTAGAGTATAAAAACCAAAATCAAGCCTTAATTGACTTTGGCTTAGAAGAAATTATCGAGCATGCTAAAAATACTAACCCCCAAATTTGTAAAAACTTTACCAGCCAAAGTAAAAATTTGATGTTTAACTTTGGCGATAAGTTTAAGTTTTTAGAATTTAAGCTTTAAAATCACTGCTTGTAATATCAAGCCCAAAACCTTTTAAGCCTATAAATTCTTTATCGGTATTTTGACTTAGAAGTTTGATTTTTGAAATTTTTAAATACCTTAAAATTTGCGCTCCTATGCCGTAATTTTTAAATTGTGTGTTTTCTTGTTTTTCATTTTTCATGAAAATGATTACGCCACCTTTTTGGCTTAAAAACTCAATTTGTTTTAATAATTCATTAAATTTATTAGAAGTTAGAAGCTCAAAGTCGCTTCCACTAAGATAAAATTTAACATTCTCACATTCTTTCAAAGCGCCAAAGCTAAAAGCTATATGTTCATTTTCATTATGATCTTTAAAAGTCATTTTTTTAGCTTTAAAACCTGCTAAAATACTGTCTTCTTCTTTGATTAAAGAAATCAAACTTTCATTTTTTAAACGATACTCGATTAAATCTGAAATAGTAATCATATTAATAGCATGCTTTTTGCAAAACTCAAGCAAATCGCTTCTTCTAGCCATATCTCCATTATCTTTAACAATTTCACATATCACGCATGCTTCTTTTAATCCTGCCAAGCGACATAAATCCACTGTTCCCTCGGTATGGCCTGTTCTTTCTAAAACTCCGCCTTTTTTTGCTATCAAAGGATTAATATGGCCAGGACGCACAAAATCACTTGCCTTTGCATTATCATCAGCAAAAATTTGTATAGTCATATCTCTTTCGTAAGCACTTACTCCTGTTGTTGCATTTTTTGCATCAACGGTTATGGTAAAAGCTGTTTCGTGATTTGATGTATTTTTAGGTACCATTAAAGGTAGTTCAAATTTTTTAGCTAAGTTCTCACTCAATGCTACACACACCACACCTCTTGCGTGAGTAATGGTAAAATTTATTTTTTCTTGTGAGCTAAATTGCGCAGGGAAAATTAAATCTCCTTCATTTTCTCTATCTTCTGCATCTACCATTACTAACATCTTGCCATCTTGAAGTTCTTTTATAGCTTGTTCTATGCTTATATATCCCATAAAATTATTCCTTGATAATATTTTTAAAAATATTATAGCATTTTTCTTGACATTATGTAAAAAATAATATATAATACCACTTTTAATTTAAAAATTACTTCATTTATTGGGGTATCGCCAAGCGGTAAGGCAACAGGTTTTGGTCCTGTCATTCAGGGGTTCGAATCCCTTTACCCCATCCACTTCATATGATGCCGCGAAGTAGAGCAGTGGTTAGCTCGTCGGGCTCATAACCCGAAGGTCGGGAGTTCAAATCTCCCCTTCGCAACCAATTCCCTATAAAATTTTTCAAAGAATTTAAATTAATTATAGAGTAAATAAAAAACTGTTAATCTTACTTTTAATGATTTTCATTAGTCTCTTGAGTATTGTTAATACCCTAATTAAACATATAAGAAATTTGAAATTATGTGCTTTTTGGCTTTAATATAAAACATATAAAAATAATCAAAATAGAATATAATTTAAAAAAAAGTTTTAACCAAAATAAAAATACGAGATTAAATAAAATGGTGGATTTAGCAGGACTCGAACCTGCGACCAACCGGTTATGAGCCGGTTGCTCTAACCAACTGAGCTATAAATCCGCCAGAAGTTAAAATAAAAATGTTATTATATCTTTATTTCCTTAATTTAAATTTAGAATTTTATTTTTACCGCTTTTTCTATTGCTAAATATCTAAAAGTTATTAAATTTTGTAAAATTCCAAAGAAAATCATAAAGGTAGCAAAAGAACTTCCACCATGACTAAAAAATGGCATAGGTATACCAACAACAGGAGCAAAACCTATGGTCATTGATATGTTTACTGCTACATATATGAAAATAAATAAAGCAATGCAATTTGTCACTACTCTTGTAAAATAATCATCTTTGAGCTTATAATTTAAACTCAACAAATGAAAAATGAGTAAGGTATAAAGTAGTATGATTATAACTGCACCGATAAAACCAAATCTTTCAGACAAATATGCAAAGATAAAATCACTCGTAGAAATAGGTAAAAATTTAAAATGTGTTTGTGTGGCTTCATCAGCCTTTTTTCCGCTCAAACCACCGCTTCCTATTGCAATGATGGATTGTTTTACATGGTAACTTGGCTCTTCAGCTAAGAAATCATGAATTCTTTGTTTTTGATAAGGTTTTAAAAAATCACTATAAATAATAGGTGAAGCTATAGCTATAGCTAAAACAATACTAAGCCAAATTTTATAATTTACTCCTATAATAAAAAGTGTTCCAAAGCCCACTATTAAAAGTACTAAAGCTGTTCCTAAATCAGGTTCTCCTGCTATAAGTAAAAATGGGAGTAAGATATAAAAACTTAGCTTTAAAAATTGTTTTAAACCATAGCCATTATGAGGTGGTGGGTTTTGATAAATCAAATAAGCTAACATTAAAATAAAAGAAGGCTTAAAAATTTCAGAAGGCTGTATGGTAAAATGCGTAAAAGGTATCTCAAGCCATCTTCTAGCACCAAGTTTTTCAACACCAAAAATATCCACACTCAAAAGTAAAGCTATATTAATCCAATATAACACGGGTATAAGCCACATTAATCTTCTTAAAGGTAAAAAGAAAAAAAATGCAAATCCTGCAAAACCCACTAAAGTATAGATAAATTGCTTTTCAGCTAAGCGTGTGTTTGCTTCATAAATTAAAAGAAAAGATATAGCTACGATAGGTAACACTAAAAGAGGTTGAACAAAATCAAAATGCGTTAGAATTCTTCTATCAAGTTTTATCAAAGCTAACCTTTTTTACAAAATATTGTGTAATTATATGCTAAAATTGCAAATTTTATCACAAGGAAATATAATATGCTAAAAATTTCATCGCTTTGTGAAGAAAGATTGGATATTTTTTTATCAGATATACTTAAACAAAGTCGTTCGCAAGTTACTAAACTTATCAAAGAAAACTGCATATATATTAATGAAAAATTAGAAAATAAAAGTTCTAAAAAAATAAAACAAAAAGATGAAATAAGCATTTTTTTACCTTTAGCAAAAGAAGCCAAAGAAAGTTACATGCCTGAGTTTGACATAGAAATTTTATATGAAGATGATGATGTTTTAGTTTTAAACAAAGCTCCTAATGTTGTCGTGCATGGTGCAAGTAGTGTTAAAGAAGCGACTTTGGTGGATTGGCTTTTGCATAAGGGTTATGCTTTATCAAATTTAAATGGAGAGCATAGAGCAGGGCTTGTGCATAGACTTGATAAAGGCACAAGCGGAGCTATCATCATAGCTAAAAACAATCAAGCACATCAATTTTTAGCAAATCAGCTTTTAGATAAAAGTATGGGTAGGTTTTACCTTGCTTTGAGTGAATTGCCTTTGAAAAATGATAAAATGAGTAATGAAAAAGCTATTATGCGTTGTCCTAATAATAGGCTTAAAAAAATTACTACAAATACCAAAAATCCTTTAGCAAAAAATGCAAAAACAGATTTTATAAATTTATTAAGTGCTAAAAAATGCTCCTTAATAGCTGCTAAGTTATACACAGGAAGAACCCATCAAATCAGGGTGCATTTGGCAGATTTTAATCGCTATATTTTAGGAGATGAATTATACGGATATAAAGGAAAAATAAAGTATAATAGAGTAATGCTTCATGCGTATTTGATTTATTTTATTCATCCTAGGACTAAAGAGTTAATGTTTATAAAAGCTCCTATGTTTGATGATTTTTATCAAATTTTAAAAGAAAATTTTACACAAGGAGAGATAGATGAAAAAACTTCACTGGATTATCTTAAGTTCTGCTTTGGCTTTTAGTGCTTGTAGTACAACTATGAGTTCGCCTCAAATTGCTCAAGTAAATGATACTTTACCAAAAATTTCAAATATTAAAAGTATAAGTGATATTACAAGTATAGCTTTTGAATGGGAACCATTGTATGATCAAAATATAGCAGGCTATTATATTTATAGGGCAAATGCAGCTGGTGCACCTATGGAGCTTATAGCAAAAATTAAAAATAAATTTCAAACTCATTATACTGATACAAATTTAGAGCCAAATACAAGGTATTATTATTCTATGAAAACTTTTAATGAGCTTGGACAAGTTTCTCAAGATGGCGTGAGTATAGAAGCTTTTACAAATAGAGTGATTGATCCAGTGCCTTTTGTACAAGCTATTGTGGGTTTGCCAAATCGTGTAAAAATAGTTTGGAGACCACACCCTGATGTAAGAGTAAATTCATATATCATTGAGCGTGCAAATATGAAAGATATGAAATTTAAAGAATTAACTAGGGTTAAAAATCGCTTAAGCGCTGAATACATAGATGATTCATTAAAGCCTGATGAGAGTTTTCAATATAGAATCATAGCTTTAACTTATGATGGTATTAAAAGTACTCCAAGTAAGATAGTCGAATCAACTACCAAAGCCCTTCCTCCTATGGTAAGTAATTTACAAGCAAGTAAAGATGCACCAAGAAAAATCATTTTAACTTGGGATAAAATTGATTATGCTGATTTTGCTTATTATAAAATTTATTCAAGTTCAACTACCTTTTTACCTTTTAGTATAGTAGCTAAAACTTCTGAAAATACTTATGAAGATGTAGTTAAAGGTGTGGCTGAAAAAAGATATTATAAAGTGAGTATGGTGGATAAAGATGGCTTGGAAAGTCCTATAGCAAGTGAGCCTGTAGAAGGTATTACCTTAGGGGCGCCATTAGCACCAAGTATTATTTTATGTGCAGTTGAAGATGATGGTATTAGAGTTGAATGGGTTGATAATGATGATAGAGCTAAAGAGTATATAGTTAAAAGAAGTGGTGGTGGAAGCAATGCTGTGTTTAAAGAGATTAAATCTAAACAATTAAAAGATATTACTGCGGCTCCTGGAAAAGTGTATAGTTATGAAGTTATAGCTATTGATGCAAATGGTATAGAATCAAAAGCTTCTGATAAATTTACAGCGGTGAAATAATGCCAAATTTTAAGTGTAAAATTTTAAAAGAAATTCAACTTCCTTTTGAAAAAGATGAGGTTGAATTTTTATGGCTTGCTAAAGGAGAAAATGTTGATTTGCTTTTTACACGCATAAAGCAAGAAAACTTTTTTTTGCAGATTAAAAAAGATGAAAAAAAACAAGAATGGCTTATTAAAGGTGAAAAACACACTAAACCTTCGCAAATTGGGTACTTGCAAAAAGCTTTGCTTGTGTTTAAAGAAAATTTCACTCAAGATGTAGTTTGTGAAGCTGTGGCGTTAAAACATACAAGGTTAATCCAAAAAACACCTTTAATTGCTAATGATTTAAAAGAGTTGTTAGAGCAAATAAAAAGCAAAAAGCAAATTTTTATTGAAATAGGTTTTGGAAGCGGTAGACATTTGCTTTATCAAGCAAGATCAAATCCTGATGTATTAATAATTGGTATAGAAATTTACACCCCTGCATTAGAGCAAGTAGCTAAACTTGCCTTAAGCGAAAACTTAAATAATGTTTTATTAATAGAAACTGATGCAAGATTATTATTAAGCGTACTTGAATCTAATCTAGTAGATAAAATCTTTTTGCATTTTCCTGTCCCTTGGGATAAAAAGCCTCACCGTAGGGTAGTGGGGTTAAATTTTGCAAATGAATGCGCTAGAGTTTTAAAAGAAAATGGACAATTTGAACTAAGAACGGATAGCTTTTTGTATTTTGATTTTACTTTGGAAACTTTTTTAACTTTTTCACATTTAAAAACTTTAATCAAAAAAAATGAAAATTTAGAAATTTCAAGCAAATACGAAGATCGCTGGAAAAGACAAAATAAAGATATATATGATTTAATCATTAGTGGTTTTAGTAAGAGTGAAAGTTTAAGCAGGAATCAAAAATTTGCTATTGAAGATCTAAGATTAAGCATAGAAGAATTAGTTTATATAAAAAAGAATTTTAAAAATGAGGTTTTTAAAGGTGAGGATTTTTTCTTGCATTTTGAAAAAATGTACATTAAAGACGATGAGCTTATCATCAAAATAGCTTTTGGTGCTTTTTACAAGCCTGAACATGTTTATATAGCTTTAAATACACAAAAAATAGAATTTATCTTTGAGCAACCCTTTAAAACTAAAGAAAATTTAAAAGCTATAGAAAAATTAAGAGAAATATTGTATTCTTATATCAAATAATAATTTATAAAATAAATTAAGGAAAAAGCAGTGATGATAGAAGCTAAAAAGCTTTGTCTTGGTTATGATGAACTTGTTATAGAAAATGCTAGTTTTTCGCTAAAAGATAATGATTTTGTTTTTATTACAGGAAAAAGTGGTAGCGGGAAATCAACTTTGTTAAAATCTTTCTATGGGGATTTGGAGCCAATAAGTGGAAGCTTAAAGGTTTGCAATAATGATTTAACGGATATTTCTAATGCTGAACTTTTACAGCTTAGGCAAAAAATAGGAATTATTTTTCAAGATTATCGTTTGGTGCAAGAATTTAGTGTAGAAAAAAATGTAATGCTACCTTTGATGATTAAAGGTTATAGTAAGAATGTATGCAAAGAACAAGCTGCAAAGCTTTTAAAGCATGTAAATTTAACTTTCAAAGCCGATAAAAAGCCAGCTCAGCTTTCAGGTGGAGAGCAACAACGCGTGGCTATGGCAAGAGCCTTGGCGCATAATCCAAAATTACTCTTATGCGATGAGCCAACGGGAAATTTGGATGAGTATTCTTCAGATATCATATGGACTTTATTAAAATCAGCTAGAGAAATACTTGGAACTTGTGTGGTAGTTGTTACGCATAGAATTCCTACTAATTTAAGACTTGATTATCGTCGTTTTAATATAGAAAATGGGAGAATGAATGAAATCTTTTAAAAATCATCTTTCTTTAATATTTGCTTTAATGGTAATGATGTTTGCTTTTGAATTTTTAATCATTACAAATAAAACTATAGAGCATTATGAAAAACTTCTAAATAAAGATTATAATATTATTTTAGTAGGAAAAACTCATTTAGATAAAAAAAACATAGAAGATCAAGTAAATCATTTTCAGTCTTTAGAAATTTTAAATCCAAATGAAATGATAGATAGACTTAAAAATGATATATCAGCTAAAAATATAGAAGTTTTAAAGGCTACATTGCCAAAATTTTATACTTTAAAACTCAATAAACTTTTATCAGAAGATGAGCTAAATGCTTTAAAAGATAAGCTTTTAAAAAATCCTAACATCACTAAAGTAGAAACTTTTGCGAAAACACATACAAAAATTTACAAACTTTTGGTTTTAGTGAAATTTTTATTATGGTTTTTCTTGTTTATTATAATATTGCTTAGTTTTGTATTATTGCTTAAGCAAATGAAAATTTGGCTTTTTGAGCATACTCAAAGAGTTGAAATCATGTGTTTACTTGGGGCGCCGTTTTGGTTTAGATCTTTTATGCTTTATAAGATTGTTTTTATTGATTGTTTTATAGCATTTTTATTGCTTGTATTATTTTTTACCCAAGTTTATGATCTTGAATCCATTAAACTAGCTTTGCAAAGTGTGGATATTAGCTTGCCTAAAATAAGTATTTTCACGCATTTGTTTTTGATTTTTTTAGCAATGCTTTGTGTTTGTTTTGCTTGTGTGAATTTTGTAATGTTTAAGGTTAGAAAATGAAAAAATGCTTTTTGCTTTTTTTGTTTTCTTTTTCTGTTTTATTTGCAAATGAAATTGCACAAAAGCAAAAAGATATTAAAGAAAATGAACGCATAGTAAAGCAACTTTCTAAAAAATTAGAAGATTTAGCAAGCGAAATTTTAGATAATGAGAAAAATTTAAAAAAAATTGCTTCAGAAATTAGCACTTTAACTTCAAAAACTTCTAAGCTTGAAAGCTCGGTAAAAACTCAAATAAAAGCGCTAGAGCAACTCAATGCGCAAAATAAAGATCTTTTGCAAAATAAAAACAAAATAGAAGGAAAAATAATTGATTTAATTGCTAAAGATTTTGCCTATGATTTGGCAATTCCTAAAAATTATATTGAAAGTGAAGATAGTATCATAGCTTTAGAATTAGTTGGGGTTTTAGATAAAATTTTCAAGGAAGAATTTTACCAAATTTCAAAAGATTATGAAGATATAAGCAAAAAAATAGAAGAAAAACAAACACAAATTACCACAATTAATAGCAATTTAAAAGTTTATAAAGATCAAATTGATGAGCTTAAAAATCTTAGAAAAAAGCAAGAGCAAGAAATAGCTAAGCAAAAAACAGATAAAGAAATTTATACTAGAAAACTTTCTAATTTACAAGCCCAACAACAAGAATTAAGAAAAACACTTAATAAATTAAAAATTATCAAAGAAAAAGAAGAAGAAAAATTAGCACAAAAAAAAGAAGATAAAAAGCCAAATTCAAACATAAAACAAGTGGGTTCAAGCTATCAAACAAGTAGTGTCAAGCGCTATAGTGGTCCTAAGACAATCGCCCCTTTAGAATCTTACACAGTAAAACAAAAATTTGGAAATTACATAGATCCTATTTATAATATTAAAATTTATAACGAAAATGTAGTTTTAAAAAGTGATAGCGCTAATGCTGCAGTAAGAAATGTCTTAGATGGTAAAGTGGTTTTTGCAAAAGCAACTCCAACTTTAAAACAAGTTGTGATTATCGAAAATAAAGATGGTATACATACTATTTATGCACATTTAGATAAAATTGCACCTGGGGTTAAAGTAGGTAGAAATATTAAAAAAGGTTATATTATAGGCAGGGTTGAGAGTGATTTAACTTTTGAAGTAACACAAAAGAATTTTCATATTAATCCTTTAGAGATGATTAAATAAATTAGTTTTTTTTAATGCGAATTTTGATATAGTTTCAAATCAAAGGAGAAATTTAATGAACAATAAAAGAAAAAGAGTATTGGTTAAATTTTCTGGGGAAGCTTTGGCTGGAGAAAATGGGTTTGGTATAGAAAATTCTATTTTAAAATACATAGCTTCTGAGATAAAAAGCTTAATTAATGAAAATGTTGAAGTAGGTATAGTAATAGGCGGTGGAAATATCATTAGAGGGGTATCTGCTGCAAGAGATGGACTTATAAAAAGAACAAGTGGCGATCATATGGGTATGCTTGCTACTGTGATTAATTCTATAGCTATGCAAGAAGCATTAGAAAGCGCTGGACTTGATGTAAGGGTTCAAAGTGCTATCCAAATGGAAGCATTTTGTGAAACTTATATTATGAGAAGAGCACATAGACACTTAGAAAAAGGACGTATAGTTATCTTTGCTTGTGGCACAGGTAATCCTTATTTTACAACAGATACTGCTGCGACTTTAAGAGCGGTAGAAATTCAAGCGGATATGATCATCAAAGCGACTAAAGTAGATGGAATTTATGATAAAGACCCTAAAAAATATGATGATGCTATTATGCTAAATGAATTAAGCTATGAAAGAGCTTTACATGATAATATAAAAGTTATGGATGATACAGCAATAGCTTTAGCTAAAGATAATGTTTTGCCTATTGTGGTATGTAATATGTTTAAAGAAGGAAATTTATTAAAAATTATTCAAGGCGATATGAGCTTATGCTCTATTGTTAAAAATCAAGATTAAAGGTAAAAAATGAGAGTAGAACAAATAGCTGCAAAAGCATTAAAAAAATTAAAAGATGATAGATATAAACTAGCTCTTGTAGTGGCTAAAAGAGCTGAAGAGCTTGCAAACGGTGCAGAACCTTTGGTAAATTTAGATAAAAATAAATACAAATATACCGACATTGCTTTACATGAAATAGCAGAAGACAAAATCGTTTTAGAGGGATTTATTGAAGCTAGTAAATGATGAGTTATTGTTAGATAAACTTGTTGATGATGTTAAAAATTGTAAGGATTTACAAAGAGCAAAAGAAATCCTTTTTATGGTTTTTCC